>CAZRXH010000110.1:0-10506 GCA_964603995.1 uncultured Bacteroidota bacterium
CTAAATCTGCAGCGTTGCTCGGCTGTTGATTAGCAATCGATAACTAATCAGCGTGGCAGTATTGAAAGGGTCGGGGTAGTTCTGCCGGAGATCGAAGCTGTGAGCGGTCGGAGGGTGAAAAACAACAGACGACAGTCCGCTACCTGACATGTGCACGATAAACCCATCATTTCACAACCACGGCATCTCCCGATTCTCCGGACGAAGTAAGTTTCTACATTATTGCGTGCAATCGCGTGAGATCAGCCATTTTTTCTGAGGATGGTGACAACTTTAAAGGCGCGGTTGTGGCGGTCACTTTCCCACGACTTCAAGTACAAAGCTGAAATCCTCCGGCAACTCAGAATCGAAATGTAGATGAGCTTTTGAAATGGGATGTATGAAGCCGAGTGTCTTGGCGTGAAGGGCCTGGCGGTCCATGATCTTCAGGAGATGAGTTATTTCCTGCCTGAACTTCGGGGTGGGCTCGCCAAAAATTATCCGCCGACCGTGGTACGTCGGATCACCGAACACCGGGTGACCTATGTGCGAAAGATGCACGCGGATCTGGTGCGTCCTCCCCGTGTGCAGCTTGAGCCGTACAAGCGAGAGATACTTGAACTCTTCGAGTACTTCATATTCCGTCGCGGCGAATTTCCCTTCTTCAACGACTGCGAACTTCTTTCTGTCGCTCTTACTTCTTCCGAGGTCGGCCTCTATCAGCCCGCGTTTCGTCGAGAGCTTTCCCCAGACGATCGCCCAGTACTCGCGGTCAATTGTGTGATCGAAGAATTGTCTGGCCAGCGAAGCGTGCGTTACGTCGTCTTTCGCCGCTACTAAGAGCCCGCTCGTGTCCTTGTCGAGGCGGTGGACTATTCCCGGCCTGACGTACGGATCGTTCAACGAGGAGAGTTTGTTACAATGGAACAGAAGCGCATTCGCCAGTGTCCCGGTCCAGTTGCCGTGTCCCGGATGCGTGACCATTCCGGCGGGCTTGTTCACGACGATCAAATGCTCGTCCTCGAATGTGATGTTCAGCGGGATATCCTCCGGCACTGCCTTGTCGGGCGGTGCAGAGGTCGGTATGCTCACGGTGATCCGGTCGTTGGGAAGTATCCTGTAGCTCGCGCGGACAGCAGCACCGTTCACGAGAACACAGCCTTCGTCAATGTACTTCTGGATTTTGGCCCTGCTGGAGTTTTCGATCTGTGCGGCGAGGAACTTGTCTATCCGCTCTTTCTTCTGTCCCGGAGTGACGACGAGTTGGACTTTCTTCCATCCCTGTTCCGCCCGGACGTGGGATCCGGAGTCAGATGGCGTTGTCTTCTCGGCTCGCGGAGTTGGATTCTTCGCCCGTTGCACTGCCATTTCCCATCTCTCCTCCGCCGGCAATTCTCAGATCCGCAGGCTCTTCCATCACCCTTCTCTGGTAGAACACAAGCAAGATCACACCTATGGTTATTGCGGCGTCTGCTATGTTAAATACAAACGGAAGGTGAAATATATTCACGTCTATGAAATCGACAACCCTTCCCCGGAAGAGCGCCGTGCCGTCAAAGATGGGACCGCAGAAAACCCGGTCGATCATGTTCCCGACCGCGCCGCCGAGGATGAGCGCAAACGAAAGACGCACACCGGTTCCCTGTCCGCGCACTTTGTAGAGATAAACGAGTATTGCTATGCTCGCGACGAGAGAGAAAACAGCGAAGAGTTGTGTGAACGTTGGCCCTATCCCGAATGCAGTGCCGGGATTTTTCACGTAGGTGATGCGGAGCAAGTTGCCGAATATCTCCCTGCTCGAATAGAGCGGCATCCCGGCAATGTCGATGCCGAACAACGGAATTCGTATTCCTCTGACGAGAAACTTCGTGACCTGGTCTGCGACTATGACGGCAAGCGTCGCGTAGAGGACTTTCAACTTGTTACCTTCCGGTTTGGATGAAGAGAAGACTCAGCCTTTGGCCGGCCCAGCGGTCTCGCCGGTCTGTCCATGTGAGCCAGCCGGCGCGGGACCGTCCGACATCGGAGCGCCTTCCGACCCGCCATCTTCAATCTCGCCGCCAAATGCCACCTGTGTTTCCGGCACACTCACGGTCTGCCTGTGGAAAATCAGAAGCATAATCACGCCGACCGTGACTGATGCATCCGCGATATTGAAGACCGGGAATCTGGAAAAATTGTATCCGAATATAGTGAAGTTGAAAAACTTGAAGTCGATGAAATCAACGACGCGGCCGTGGAAGAAAGCGGTGCCATCGAAAAGAGGGCCGTAAAAGACCCGGTCGATCAGGTTGCCTATCGCACCACCTAAGATGAGCGCGAGAGAGAAGCGGACAATCCGGCTATCCTGTCTGACTCTGTACAGATAGATGAATATCGCAATGCTCGCCACGATCGAGAAAATTGCAAAGAAAGATTTCCATCCGAAGTCAATCCCGAACGCCATGCCGGGATTTTCTATGTAAGTGAAACGAAGGAAATTGCCGATGATCTCCTTGCTGGAATAAAGCGGCATACCCTGGATGTTGATTCCGAGTGCAGGTATCTGCACACCCCTTATGAGAAGTTTCGTTACCTGGTCGACGACCACGACCGAAAGGGTTACGAACAGTACCTTCAAATCACTGTCCCCTCTTCATCTTGCACGACACACAGAGTTGGGCGTGAGGGACAGCCTCGAGTCTGGCTTTGTCAATGAGCTTACCGCAGTCCTGGCAGAACCCGTAAACGCCGCGGTCAATCCTCTTGATGGCATCGTCGAGGTATTGGAGGAATTTCCTCTGCCGGGCTGCCAGGAGATAGTTTTTCTCTTTCTCCATCGTGTCGGTTCCCTGTTCCATGTGTAGAGAATACGGGGAACTCTCTTCGAAGTAGTCACCGCCGGTGTTATCGTTCAGGGTCTCGTGAATGAGTTCGAGCTCTTCAATTATCTGCTTCCTTTTTTCGAGGATAATCTCTCTGAAATGCTCCAGCTCAGTCTTGCTGTACCCCTTCTTGGGGGCAGCGGCTTTCACAGCGACCTTAGGTGTCTCCTTGACCGGATGAGCGACAGGCTTGCTCTTTGCTGCCGCTGCCTTCTTGGCCGGTTTCGGTTTCGCCGCTCTGGTTGTCTTAGCTGATTTCTTTGCCATTTTCAAACTCCTTGCCTTCCCTAGCGGGTCCCCTGGACCCTGCTGATTAAAATCTTGAACTTCAGTTCGTCTATTTCAACATCCTCGGAATACCCACCCGGGTGTCCCGCGGCATCGAGCTTCTTTGTCGTCGAAAGCTCAATGGCAAGTGTCTCCGACCTTATATATTCGGATAATTTTGTCACAGCATCAGTAAATTCGTCCGGACATTCGATGATGACGCGAATTCTATCGACAACTTCGAATCCCGCGCTTTTCCTGATGTTCTGGATCCTGTTCACAAACTCTCTTGCAATTCCTTCCCTTCTCAGGTCGTCATCAAGCTCCGTGTCAAGCGCCACAGTCAGTGTGCCGTCCGATTCCACAAGCCAGCCGGAGAGTTCCTGGCTGTATATCTCGACATCCTCAAGCACGACATGAAAAGCTTTCGAATCGGTTCGGAGGTCCATCGATCCCGCCTTCTCGAGATGCTTGATTTGTTTCGAGTCCATCGACTTGATTAATTCAGCGACGACCTTGACATCCTTGCCGAACTTCGGGCCGATCGCTTTGAAATTCGGTTTCGCACCCTTGTTCACGAATTCGGAATCATCATCGACATACATCACCGACTTGACGTTGAGTTCGTCGAGAATGACACTCTCGACACTGGAAATCGTCTCGCGCATGTGCGCAGAGGTGATCGGGATAATGATTCTCCTCAGCGGCTGCCTGACTTTGATATTCGACTTCGCCCTCATCGCCCTTGCGAGATAGACTATTCTCTCGGCAAGAGCCATCCTTTCCTCAAGCTGGCCATCAATCTCTTTCTCTCTCAACTCCGGGTAGGTTGAAAGATGAACGGACTCGAAGGGTTCGAGTCTGGTGATGCCGTTCAGGTTTCGATAGAGTTCTTCCGCGAGGAACGGTGCGAAAGGAGACATCAGCTTGACAACTGTTACCAGGCACTCGTAAAGAGTCTGGTATGCCGACAGTTTATCCTTGGCCATCTCACCCTTCCAGAAGCGGCGCCTGCTTCTGCGGACGTACCAGTTTGAAAGCTGGTCGATGGTGAAATCCGAAACCGCTCTCGCCGCTTTCGTCACATCATAAGAGTCCATCCATGTCGCGTAGTCTCTGACCAGCGAATTCATGACGGAGATTATCCAGCGGTCGATCTCCAGCCGCTCTCCGACAGATATCCTCGGCTCCGAATAAGTGAATCCATCTATGTTCGCGTAGAGCGTGAAGAAGGCATAAGTGTTGAGAAGCGTGCTGAAGAACTTCCTCTGCGTCTCGACAAGGCCACCCTCATCAAATAGTTTCGGCTTGTAGGGTGGACTCGAAGAGATCAGGTACCAGCGAACCGAATCGGCTCCGTAGTCTGACACAACCTTGAAGGGATCGACCGCGTTGCCCTTCGACTTCGACATCTTCTGTCCCTCTTTGTCGAGGATGAGCTCATGGCTGATAACAGTCTTGTACGCCGGACTCCCGAAAAGGAACGTCGAGATCGCGTGCATCGAATAGAACCAGCCGCGGGTCTGGTCGATTCCTTCGGAGATGTAATCCGCCGGGAAGTGGCTCTCGAACCACTCTTTGTTCTCGAACGGGTAATGATACTGTGCGAACGGCATCGAGCCGGAATCGAACCATACGTCTATAAGCTCCGGCGTCCGCCTCATCTCGCCACCGCACTTCTCACACGTAAGCGTGACAGCGTCGACATACGGCTTGTGAAGGTCGAGGTTTTCCGGCACGTTCTTGCCGAGCCTGCGAAGCTCTTCGACGCTTCCGATAGAGTGGGTGTGACCGCACTTCTCGTCCCCGCAGACCCAGATATTTAGCGGTGTTCCCCAGAAGCGATCGCGTGAAAGCGCCCAGTCCTTGTTCTCTTCGAGCCAGTTTCCGAACCTCCCGATTCCTACTTCGGGAGGGACCCAGTTGATTGTCTTGTTCAACTCAACCATCTTCGGCGCGAACTTCGTCGTAGCTATGTACCATGACGCACGGGCGTAATAGAGAAGCGGCGTCTTGCAGCGCCAGCAGTGCGGATAGCTGTGAGTAATTGTCTCCTTCTTGTAAAGGAGTCCGCGGCGCTTGAGATTCTCGACGATTTGGGGGTCTGCGTCCTTTACGAACTCGCCGGCAAAGTCGGTTACTTCCGGTGTCATGTTGCCGCTCTTGTCCACAAGCTGGAGGAACGGCAGGTCGTGTGCTCTTCCGAGCTGGTAGTCGTCTTCGCCGAAAGCCGGCGCGATGTGGACTATACCGGTACCATCGTCCATCGTAACGAAGTCGCCGTGCGCCGCGTAGAAGCCTTTCTTGGTGACGGGCTTGTAGTCGAAAAGCCTTTCGTATTCTTTGTTAAGAAGCTCGCTTCCTTTGAATTCAGAAATGATCGAATAATCGCCGTCAAGTACTCCAACTCTGCTTCTCGCAAGAATCAGGATCTGTCCCTTGTTTTCAACCTTGACGTAGTCTTCGTTCCTGTTGATGGCTATTGCAACGTTGGAAGGAAGCGTCCAAGGAGTTGTCGTCCAGACAAGGAAATACGTGTTTTCCTCACCTTTGACTTTGAGCTTCACATAGATTGTCGTGTCTTTGACATCCTGGTAACCGAGTGCGACTTCGTGCGATGAAAGCGAAGTCTCGCAGCGTGGGCAATACGGTTGACTCTTGTATCCTTTATATATCATTCCACCGTCAAACAGTCTCTTCAGCGCCCACCAGACTGACTCGATGTAATAGTTTTCGCATGTGATGTAGGCATCGTTCAGGTCGACCCAGTAGCCGATGCGCTCCGTCATTGTCTCCCACTCGTCCTTGTACTCAAAGACCGACTTCCTGCACAGCGCATTGAACTTTTCGATGCCGTAATCGACGATCTCGTCTTTGTGCTTTATGCCGAGTTTCTTCTCGACCTCGATCTCCACCGGGAGTCCATGCGTGTCCCATCCGGCTTTGCGGTGGACCTGAAAGCCGCGCATGGTCTTGTAGCGGCAGACGAGGTCCTTCAGTGTCCGGGCCATGACGTGGTGAATGCCGGGACGGCCGTTCGCCGTCGGCGGGCCCTCGTAAAAGGTGAAGTTAGGTCTGCCCGCGCGCTCACTGACGCTCTTCTCGAAGATATTGTGCTGCTTCCAAAATTCCAGAACCTCATGTTCGAGGTCTGAGTATTTCAGCTTGTCGTTGATTTCTTTGAACTTGCTCATTCTGCAGATATTTCATCCCTACGGGATCCAGTCTCGCATGATCCCCAATTCCTATATTCCATCATTCTAATACAACAATCCAAGGTTCCCTACTTCTTCGAAAAATATGAAATCACATAGAGCACCAGCGACAGTAACAGACTCAATGCGATGCTTGTAACGATCGGGAAATAGACCTGAAAATTCTTCCCCTTTATGTGAATATCGCCCGGAAGCTTTCCGATGAAGGGGAAATTCACTTTCTCGGACAACATGAACAGAAGGCCGACAACCACTATTATGATGCCGACAAATACGAGTATCCTTCCGAATCCCTGAAGGCTTTCCATGTACTAAACCAATCATCAATATATTAGACAGACGTTGCATCCGGGAAAATCATGGCCTCGGTACTTCCAAGTCTCTGCAGATTTTTTCTGCGAGATAGTCAATTATTTCATTGTGTCTTGGAATCGTGGAAGTTTTCTTCGACTTTCGATTGACATAAACAGTGTGCCTGCGGCCTTCTCGAAGAAATTCACATCCATGTTTCTCCAAGTGACGAATCAAATCTGATCTCTCCAATCCTTATTTTGCCAACGTCAGTTCTTCTTTGATCACTTCTTTGCCTGCAATAGCCTCTTCTGCCAGTTCTCTATTTGCGTTGAGAACCAATTCAACTGCTTCCGCAAGGTTGGCCCGGGCTTCCTCAAGAGTCCTTCCCTGAGTATTTGCGCCGGGCAGCTCCTCGACAAAACCAACGTACCCTTCAGGGTATTTCTGAAAGACCGCAGTAAATGTCATCTTGGACCTCCTTTGTCAAGAACATATCGCATCGTTACCTTCTCATTTTTCCAGGATTCCATTCGAATTATATTCTCTCGATCACTGCCTTCATAAGCTTCGTCAGCTTCGGCTGGGCTTCGTTCGCGACGCGGATTATTTCTTGCACATCCGCCGGGACGAGCGAGTCCGGGAAGCATTCATCGGTTATAATAGAGAAACCGCACACTCTCATTCCCATGTGAACGGCAACGATATCTTCCGGGACTGTAGACATTCCCACCGCATCGGCACCAATCATCCGAAGAAATCTGTACTCCGCGCGAGTCTCCAGACTGGGACCGGTCATCGCGGCAAATACTCCGCGCTCCACCCTTATGCCGTTGTCCAACGCAGCCTGCATCGCCACGGCGATAAGTTCTCTGGAATACGGCTCGCTCATGTCTGGAAATCGCGGGCCGATAGTGTCGTCGTTGGGGCCGATGAGCGGGTTGCCGCCGAGAAGATTGATGTGGTCGGCAATGATCATGATGTCGCCTCTGCGGAAGTTCGGGTTGAGTCCGCCCGCCGCGTTAGATACGATGAGAGTCTTCGCTCCAAGGAACTTCATGACACGGACCGGCAGGGTGATCTGCTCCATGGAGTAACCTTCATAGAAATGGAATCGCCCCTGCATTGCGACGATTTCCTTTCCGCCAAGATTTCCGAAAATCAGCTTGCCGTTGTGAGATTCGACCGTCGACACCGGAAAGTGCGGGATGTCTCCGTAATCGATGACAGTCCTGTTCTTGACATCGTCCGCAAGTGCGCCGAGTCCTGTCCCGAGAATTATCCCAATGGTCGGGCGCAAACCGACTTTCGTCCCGATGAAATCGACGGCCTCCTGAATCTTCTTCCTGAGATCACTCATTTGTCATCCGCTCTGGATTTCTCTATTGATTCAATGATTGACTTAATATCGAGCACCTCTGTTGATGGTTCCTGTTTCAGGAGTTCGTTCTCAAGCGAGCTAAGCATGTCGAGTTGTGCGGTAAGGATGGTACGAATGGTTTTCACAATTGTCTCTCTCAGATTCTTCACTTCAACGAGCTTGGCTTTGGCTTTCGCCATTTCCTGGCGCGCCTCATTCAGGATCTGGTCCGCTGTCATCTGCGCTTCGCGCTTGACTATCTCCGCCGTCTTCTTCAGCGACTCAGTGGACTCTGTAGCCGCCCTTTCAGCCTGTGCGACGAGCGAGCGGAGGGATTCCTCAAGCTTCTTGTAGTTCTGAAGTTCCTCCAAGATCGCCGCCTTCTGTGCACGGAGTTCCATATTTTCCTTGAGAAGCTCCTCGAAGTCGGCCGCAGCGGTGGCGAGAAATGCTTCTACCTCCTCCGGATCAAATCCGCGGAGTTTCCTGGCGAATTCCTGTTTCCTAATCTGAATTGGAGTAAGTCTCATTCGTGCGGTTTCTTTATTTCCAAGTGAAAAATATAACCCTTACAATCAGGAAAATCAAAGCACTGGAAACCGGCGTGGTGTCCTGATTTCGGTTTTCACTGAGTTCCAAAGAGTCTTTCTAACCGCAATGCCCACCATGATTCGCAAAGCATCTATGACTTAGTATGATCAACTTGGCGTTGCTTGGCGTTCGTTGCGGTTTGATTGATTCCATCGGGAGAGGAAATCAAACCAGGACACTACCCGACAAACGGTGGTGTCCTAATCTCAATGTTGTCTTGATTTGCCTACATTACCAGGTTTCACCTGGTTGATTTGTCATTCTCCCCGATCATGAATATTCCCGGCCTCATCCCTAAAAATTCATTATCCGGTGTTTCGTGCAACCAGCGGCAAGAAGCCGAGCAAGGTTATGCCTCTTGCCGCACGAGTCGATACTACCATCGAACCTGGCACGGCAACGAATCGTGCCCTGACCTGTTACATATTGACCTCGAAGTCAACAACCACAGTACCATCTGCTTCGGTAGAGGTGTGCACTTTTAGGTGTTTGTAGCCCAGGATGAGCGCCAGTACTAACGCGATAGCAACCGCAGTTGAAATAACGCTAACCGAGTAAGCTGCACCAACGCACAGGATGATTATGGCAATGTAAATGAGGTCATCAGCAACAACGGGGTTTGGGTACAGCATATTTGGTGCGCCAGGCAAACGTGCTCCTACAAGGGCTTTTAACGCATCCAGGCTCTTGTCCGCAATGGGAAGGAACGGCATAGCATCCGGACCATAGACCGTGATGTGGACAGTCGGATCCCTTCGCTCGAAAGCGGCGCGAGCCTTGACCTGGAGATCGTAACCGTCACTGCACTCAACGCCGTTCACTCTGGGTTTTCGTATACCCACACATGACCATGGAACAACAATCGGCACGATAGGAGCCCCGGGAGGCGGCAGTGAAAAAGGTATGCGCCCAGTGTCATTGCTACCTTTTTTAATGCGGGCCATGAGTACGAGAACGTCCGGGACCTCTACTTCCATTGTGCCGTGCAACGGCCACGGCTTTGGTACTCTGGCAGTATTTCTGTCTTGCCACTCGCTGGAGGTACCCTGAAAGTAACCATTATTATCAGTTGTTCCGGTGAAGATTACGTCGTCTCCATTCCCTCCCGAATCCACGTCGATGATTTCAACTGTAGCGTTTTGCAGCGGCAGTGTCCCGGGAAAGCACATCACTCTTCCACGAATGTTCAACGTTGACATTTCATCTCTCCTCTTTTGATTTAGCTGGATTAGTTTTTCCTTCAAGGACTTTCATACATCATCGGTTACTGGATTCTTCTAAGTCATCGCACACCTCCAATCCACCCCAAAATACTTGTCTAACTATTATTCATACGGGTTCCATCCTACAACTTCTTGTTCCAGGATCTTATGTGGTTTCCTCGAAGTATGCCCTGGATGCGCATCAACAGTGTGAATGTCATATCCCGCCCCCAATGAGCCTTCTGCCGAATGTCGCCATCCAATGAACTGGACAGCTGGAAAACGCGCAAATCCACCTGTATTTGTGGCGGATTCGAGCCTTTGAGAGGCGTCGATTCTAATCGATTCCTTTTGGCAAAAGGCTCCTAATACACGCGTCGCAAACGAGTGCCTGAGTATGTGGAACGTTGCTCTTTTCGCAAATCCAGTTAGGAAAGCTCTCCCCGTTTTAACACCGCAATGACGTGCCGGCAAACCTCTGCGCACCCGAACAAGTAGTTCGGGCCTTGTACCAATGCTCATCTTCATCACGCTGACTGAAGAACTTACCATTGATTCCTTTGCCGACAAATCTTCTGCTCTAATGCAATAGCCGGCTTGCCTGTACCAGCTATGCAAGATGTTAGTTGAAGATTACAGGAAAGTCAAGCATGGGTATTGGCTCAATTTGGTTTCTCCCGCTGATTGCGCAGATGATCACCGATCGTTAATCTGCGCTTATCTGCGAGATCTGCTCC
>CAZRXH010000111.1:0-10284 GCA_964603995.1 uncultured Bacteroidota bacterium
TACCTGGATCCCTCCGGGTACCGGCCTGTCCGTGTGACCAGCGTGACGCTTGATCGACATGTAGAGACCCGCCAGCGATTCGGCGGTAATGTGATTCTCGACTACAGGCTCCCTTCCGGCTCCATCAAGTCGGTCAACATGTTCAGCCGGCTGAACTCGAACGCCAGTGACTACAATACCACATTGAATTACAACAGTATAAACCACGATATAGATTTTTCGTATAAGGGAGGGATTACCACCACAGATCTCGCGGTCAATTCTTTGGAGTTTACGAATGACTTCGGATTTATGTCCGTCGACATCGAGGCGGCCAACACTTATTCGAGAAATCATCTCCCAAGCTCGCCTTATTACACATTCTTCCAAAACAACGCCCTCACAAATTCCGTTACCGGCGACACAAATGTAGTCCCTGAAGATATGGCGCATTTTGTCAACTACGGTCCGGATACTACGACTTTATTGGGATCGACGAGTCTGTTCAGCTCCGATTATCACGAGAACGATCAGGTCTACAAAGGCGATTTCAAGATACCGCTGAATGTTGGTTCATCCGTCTCCGGTTTCTTCAAGTTCGGCGGCGAATACAGGTATAATTATCATACCAACGCGCAGAGCACTCCATACATTTCGATAAACCGTGGGAGCGCGGGCAACACCGATATAAATGCCCAGGTCGTGGATTCTCTTCAAAAATACTATCCTAATCTGAAGTTCGCGAGTACCGGCCAATTACAGGCGTCCAACTTTACTTCAACTGATTCAAAACTTCTGAGCAGTTTCTTAAGTAACAAATTTGGAGACGTATATTGGGCTGCAGACCCGGCCATCCTGAATTGGGCGATCAACTTTATAAGCAAGAACCCATCGCTTCAGGCGTACAATTCCGTCGGAGGATGGTTCGATGGAGCATACCAGAACCTTCCCAATACATACAAATACATCGAGAAATATTACGCCGGATACGTGATGTCGGAACTGGATTTCGGTCCGGATTTCATGGTTGTCGGGGGTGCACGTTATGAAGAAACCAGGGGTCTGTACCATGCCTTCAACCTTCTGGATGAACGCAACCCGCTGGTCCAGCCATATTTCCCCGTAACGGCTTATCCACAGAACCATTACTGGTTGCCTATGGTACAGGCGAAATATGAATTGGCCGAGTGGGCAGACTTGCGTTATTCATATACTCAGACACTTGCAAGGCCGGATTATACACAGCTTTCGCCGCATTTCAATATCTCTGCCGATTCACCTCACCAGGTCTGGGCAGGCAACCCTAATCTTAAACCGGCTCAAGCGTACAACCAGGACGTGGAGCTTACTTTCCACAGCAATGACCTGGGCCTTTTATCTATCGGTGGTTTCTACAAGGAGGTGGCGGACTTTGCATATTCAACGTCGTACCAGCTCTACAGCAAGAGCGTCTACGATAAATTTGGGTTAACAGGGCTCGACTCTTTGAATTCATTTGCTCCCTTCTTGACCCCCGCTGATGCCGGTGCAACTTTGAACACCTTTATCAACAGCCGTTACAAAGCTTACGTGAGAGGAATCGAGGCGGACTTTGAAACGAGGTTCTGGTATTTACCTGCTCCTTTAAGCGGAATAGTCTTCGGCATCAACTACACTCACATCTGGTCGAAGGCCACCTATCCATACTTTGATGTCAAAGCTGCCAGAGGTGTAATAACACAATACATTGACAGTACTCGGAGCGGCCGGTTGGTTTATCAACCCGATGATATACTGAACACTTACATCGGTTATGACTACAAAGGATTTTCAGCCAGGGTATCTTTCGTTTTCCAAGGAAACTCCGTCACATACATCGGTGCATATCCCGAACAGGACGGCTATTCCAACAACTATTTCCGCATAGATGCTTCAGCCAGACAGATGCTGCCATTGAAGGGGCTTCAGCTGTATCTCGATGCCAACAACCTCAACAGCGAGTCGAATATTTCGACGGAGAATGCGATCGGCGGTTTCACCTCGGAACAATACTACGGTCTCACTGCGGACCTGGGAATCAGATATACGCTGTGAAAAAAGAGATAGGTGTAAGAATGGATATGCAGGGATGGAATGCCGCCGAACGGAAGTGCTTGAATTGTGGGAACACAAGTGTCCCTTCCGGTAATACTTGGTTTTTTTAGTTATGGAATTTAAAACAACCATAAAAGGAGAGGTGATATGAAACTACTTTTTATTGCGTTGCTCATTGCGGTCTTGCCGATTTCCCTCTTTGCACAGACGGATACCGTGGTGGTCACCAGCGATATTACCACGAGTTCCGAAGGGAACCTCAATAACGCTATCGGGGACGTTATCAAGGCTGACTCAGCCAATCACACCAATAACCTGTCGAATACCGTTTTCATGCTCCAGCCCTATGGTTATTATATACTGACTGCGACAATTACAACCCCTCCGCATTCGCATCTTTACCTTGTCGGACCGGAACCAGGCAACACTCAAGCGGCCTCCCCGCCTCAAATAGTATGGACCAGCAGCGGCGGCGTGAGTACAACATATAATTTTGACTGCTATGGCGACGTCACGATGAAAAACGTCTGGATACTATGCGCAACGACAGCCGGCTCCCAGGTTGGCTCTAGTCTCGTGATAGAGGATGATTCACTCGCAGACCTGAGCGGCAAAGGCGAACACGCAGTGTTCGACGACTGTATATTTGACTACATGCCCATAGGTAATGGCGGTGGAGCGATAGAGCCGGCGTGCAAACAATTTCATTGCACGATTACCAACTGTTATTTCCGGAATTTCACCGATCCTCACTATAAGTACTATGGGCGACCGGTTTCGTGGACTTACCAAAGTACTACATGGCACACAGACAGCATATCCTTCGAGAACTGCACGATAGCTAACTGCGGATATGCCTACATGCAGGAATCCCCTGAATATGCCGACTACGTCTCGTTCAATCACTGCACTTTTCTTAACACGCAGATGTACACGCTGGAGTCGTCTTACTGGTGGAATCTGTCGGTGACGAACTGCATTTTCATGAATTCGTTCCTGCAGGGTGACATACCTTCGCAGGACGGGACCAGCAGGACCCCGGTCGGCGGTGTGGTGAACGTCGACAGCGTATCCACGTTCGGATTTTCGGTACCTTTCACCGATTCCTCATCTTCACCGTCCGCGAGACAGCGTCATATCCTTTTTGCAAACTGCAGTTATGGCTTTGACAGCTGGTACATCAATTTCCTGGCCAACAACGCGTACAACGACACTGCTAGTGCGCTCAACAAGATATATCTCATGCCGATGATGAGCGGCAAGACGTACAGAGAGTTTTTTGGAGTCGATTCGGCCGGCAAGAAACCCTTTCCTTACATCAATATGCTCAAGATTTATCCGGCCGATTTGACCACCGACACTACGCGCGGTCTTTATGACCCGAATGCGAATCCCGGCTTTATTTTGTCCCCCACCAACATCGACAGCATCAAGAGTTTCTGCCTTGGCAGATGGATTACGGGGCAGAACGTTAGTTGGGCTTACGATCCCGCGTCGGACGTTCAGCAGGCCTGGCCGATGAACGAGGATCTGTCTTACACGAACTCCGCGTTGATGACCGCAGGTATGGGGGGCTTCCCGCTCGGGGATCTCTATCACTGGTGGGGGCCGTTTTCGTCAACGAACGAATACACTCCATGGCTGGCACAATCAGCGCAGGAGCATGCCACCATTACCTCCTGGCTCACTACAGGAAATGTCACTGGCGTGAAAGAAGAAGGAGCAACGGTTCCTGCCACCTATAATCTCTCTCAGAACTACCCGAACCCGTTCAACCCGACGACTCAGATCAAATATTCAGTACCGAGGAACGGCTTCGTGACTCTGAAAGTGTACAACATTCTGGGACAGGAAGTAGCGACGCTCTTCTCGGGCGTACAACGTGCCGGGAATTATACCGCAACATTCGACGGAAGCGGGTTTGCCAGCGGAGTTTATTTCTATCGGTTGCAAGCCGGAAGCGTGTCTATAACCAAGAAGCTGATGTTAATCAAATAACTACTTCACCGTGCAATCACGATGACTGCGACTCACTCGCACCCGTCTCAAGGAACAGTGAGTCGCAGTTACCCGGTTGCATAGGCAACCATTTGGCTGAAGGAGGTGATGCTATCGTGAGGGGAAAGTATTCGTAGCTGTGTGCGCTCTCTAAAATGGTGCGAAGCGGCTTAAGAACTCCGCTTCGAGCAATTAACTGTTACTCCTTAAAGACGCAGGATTTTTTCAGTCAACAAAAACCGTGGAGGAGATATGAAAACCTTTGTACGTTCATTCGCAGCAGGAGCACTCTTGTTCCTGCTGGGATTGAGTACGTCGAACGCGCAGGAAGTAACGTACTCTGCCGGACCTACAATCTCTCCGTCAGCAGCCGCTTCTAACGGTGGCTTTGCATGGGCAGATGTGTATGGGAACGGCAATTTGGATGTCTTTATTCCATCCATAAACATTATCAAGAATAACATCACTACGTTCGCTCAGGATGCGTCAGCGACGGTAAACATTCCGCTTAACACAAACGATGTCGGTGCGTTGTTTGCCGATTTCAACGGTGACGGTGTTCCCGACCTGTGGACAACCAACGGCGGCAACCCTCAGAGCGGCTTGTTTTATAACGTGAATGGAGTATACACCGCGGCAACCGGGGTCATTCCGGCAAACACGGTTAGCTCCGGCAACGTTTTCTGGGGCATGGCAGCAGCAGATATCGATCACAGCAATTACCTGAGCGTTGCCTGGCCTGCAGTCGATCTTTCCGGTTCCTATCCCGGTGACGGTAAATATCTAATGCCAGGCGACGGCGTGGTCCTTCTTAAAGGAGGTCCAAGCGGTTTCACTAATGTAGGGAGAGGTGCAGCAGCCGGAAATCTCGCCATAGATACCAGCCTCGCATTTGAATCCTGGGATGTACGCTTCTTCGACGCAAATAATGACGGCTATCCCGATCTGTTAATGCCGAGTTTTCGCCACGGGTTTTCCCGAATAGACACCGGCTCATCGGGCGCTCGAAAGGGATGCGTACTGTTCCTGAACGACGGAACGGGTAAATTCTACATCCCGACTTCAGCAACGTTGCCTGGGCATCCGACCATCTATAGTATTGATACCGCCGGTACATTTGTCACCAGGCACACAAAGGGCTACCTCGGACAAGATAGCATCTACTTAGCCGATAGCCTCTACGAGATTGCCACCACCAATCCTGATACGGGCATTATTGTAGACGACACGGTTCGCCACTTCAATGCCATTGGCGAACAATGGGGCGACCTCAACAACGATGGCAACGAGGATCTGATATTGACCGGGTTATCCGCAGATAACTGGAACGGTAACGGACAATACGTGAACATTGTCATCCTCTATGGAAATGGAGACGGCACATTCACGTACAAGTGGAATGGCATTAACAGTGTCGCGAATAACGGAATAACTCAAACCGGATCCATCCGCGCATGGGACATAGGCGATTATAATAATGATGGGTTGGCGGATATATATGGAGCTGCTACCTACGGGTCCCAATATTTGTTCAGAAACAACGGCGACGGTACGTTCACTAACGTAGCAAGCCAGGATGTCGTGACGGGCGGTGGTCAGCGAGCCGGAGGCTTTGTGGACTATAACAACGACGGGTTCCTGGATATTTTCGAGTATACCGGTGGGAATACCATCCTGCTCAAGAACAACGCCAACAGCAACCACTGGGTTGGCTTCATACCCATCGGGATGGGCCATAATATGTCGGCCATTGGAGCCCGCTTCACCGTGTACACCGGCTCAACGAAGCAAATTCGCGTTATCAAAGCAGAAGGCGGCGCTGCAGGTGAAGGCGGAGAACTGAGGGCAAACTTCGGTCTCGGAACAGCCACCAGCATTGACAGCGTGAACGTCAGGTGGCCTGATGGGACGAGCCATACTTATATATTCGGTGCCTCTAATAATACTATTGCGCTCAACAAGTACTATACGATTCAGGAAGGATCTGTCATCCCATCTGCGCCTGTGACTATAAGGCCATCATGGGCGGCCCACGATACATCTTTGGCTGCTACGGATACGCTCAACTGGCACCCGCCGGTGCTCGGCGTGGGGGACACCACCTATCAGGTTCAAATTGCCTCGAACCTTTCGTTCTCTTCGATAGCGAAGACGGTATCTTCGATTTCCGACACCAGCACGATCGTTCGTCTCGGTCTTTCGACGAAGTACTACTGGCGCGTGCAGGCGTTCGACAATCAAGTGCCCGGTCCGTATTCGGCGATCGATAGCTTCCGAACGAAAATCGAGCCTTGTACCGTAACTCCGACGCAGTTCTATCCGGCGAACAAGGAGATGGATGTGGCAAGCAAGGCAACTTTGAGAGTAAGCTATGTGTCTACGGCATCCACGTACCATTTCCAGGTCAGATCTGACTCAGCCACCGGCTTCAACAACACGAGCGGATTCGTCGTCAACGACTCGACCAGCGATTTCGACACGACTTACACGATCGCGACAGCCCTGACTCCGAGTAAGACGTATTACTGGCGCGTCCGTGGATACAATCCGGCGGGATCGTCGAATTGGTCTCCGGTAGACTCGTTCACCATCATGTACCTGCCTGCGACGCCTGTCAAACTGTATCCGACTGCAGATCAGGCGAACGTGCCTGTCAACCCTCTGACATTGAAATGGCGTCATGAGGCTGGCGACAGCAATTTCGTCGTCCAGTTGTGGACTTACACGACCGGCGGACAGCTTCTCACGTCAGATACGACGAATCATGATACTTCGTGGACGATCGCGAGCGGTTTAATGAACCGCGCGACCTATTACTGGAAAGTGCAGTGCTTCAACCAGGGCGGCGCGAGCGCCTTCACACCGGTTGATTCATTTACGACCGTTATTGAGCTAAGTAAGGCGCCAGTAACCATCTCTCCGAAGGGCCTCGGAACTCCGGTGGGAAGGATAACAACCTTCACCTGGAATCCTGCAGAAAATGCACAGTGGTACCACCTGCAAGTCGCAACCGCCAGTGATTTCTCAGGCGACATCGTTGTTGATACCACGATGATTCCGGACACAACGGTCCAGATAGCCGATACCCTTGCGGCGAGCACGACATACTATTACCGCCTAAGCTCGATCAATCTGGGCGGTGAGGGAGCCTTCTCGGGCGCGACGGACTTCAAGACGGGGACAGGATACACGGGTGTGCGTTACAAACCCGGTGCGGTTCCAAAAGACTACGCACTATACCAGAACTATCCGAACCCGTTCAACCCGTCGACGGTGATCCAGTACGATTTGCCGAAGGTATCGAACGTCTCGATCAAGGTCTACGACGTCCTCGGCAGAGAAGTCGCGACACTGGTCAACGGCAAGCAGGCTGCAGGGTCATATCAGGTGACCTTCAATATGGACAGATATGCCAGCGGTATCTATTTCGTAAGACTCAATGCTGGTAAATACGTGCACACCGAAAAGATGATGCTTCTCAAATAGGGCATCGATTGTATCACTCATCCCGGCTCTGCTGCATAGTGGAGCCGGGATAATTTTTTTGAGCCGAGCTTGCATCTGTCGGGTGCAACTCGACAAATTCTTACGGACGGCGAGCACCCAGTGGCAGAGACAAAGACCACCCTTTTTCACAAAATTCGGCTTTTAGCATTTGCAGTCGTATCGGTCTTCTCATTCGGCGCGACGGCGCTGTTCGCATGCAGCCCGACCAAAGCCGGTGCTGCGTATTCCTCCGGCGTTTACCCGGATCTCTTTACCGAACTTCTCGGGAAAAACACTTCCGATGTGCAGCATAAGCTGGAGACAGGTTTCAACCAGCTCTTCTTCGGTAATGACACGACTCAGCGCGTCTACTATCCTGTCCAGCGTGCGGGATCTTCGACCGGCGGCGATATGGGTTATGTCGTGGACATCGCGAACCATGACGTGCGAACAGAAGGCATGTCCTACGGCATGATGATAGCCGTCCAGATGAACCGGAAAGACGTGTTCGACAGGATATGGAAGTGGACGAAGACCTATATGCAGAACAAGAGCGGGCCGCACAAAGGTTACTTCGCGTGGCATTGCAGAACTGACGGGACGGTCATTGATTCCAATGCCGCTTCCGATGGCGAGGAGTGGTTTGTAATGTCGCTCTTCTTCGCTTCAGCAAGGTGGGGAAACGGGACGGGAATATTTGATTACACGAAAGAAGCGAATGAAATACTGAATACGATGCTCCATAAGGAAGACGAGCCGGGACATGGTGAAGTAACCGACATGTTTAACAGGAAAGAGAAGCTGGTCGTGTTCGTTCCAACTATTCGTGCGAACGGCTTCACTGATCCTTCGTATCAGCTTCCGCATTACTACGAACTCTGGGCGAATTGGGCAGAGAAGGATAACGACTTCTGGCGTGAGGCAGCGACGGCAAGTCGTGAACTTCTAAAGAAAGCGGCCGATCCGACGACGGGGTTGTCTCCCGACTACTGCAATTTCGACGGGACGGCGGTGAAGTGGTGGCGCGGCGGACACGAGGATTTTCGGTTCGACGCCTGGCGTGTCGCTATGAACGCGGCAATGGATTACGAGTGGTTCGGGAAGGACAAGTGGGAGGTAACCGAATGCAATAAGCTCCTCGATTTCTTCAAGGGTCAGGGAATAAATGACTACGGGAACCAGTACACGCTTGATGGGAAAGAAATTGGGAAGGACCACAGCACGGGTCTCGTCGCGACGAACGCAGTAGCCGCGCTGGCGAGCACGAACGCGGACAGAGTAGATTTTGTAAAAGCGCTGTGGGACGCGAAGATACCGGCCGGGTTATACAGGTATTACGATGGGCTGCTGTACATGATGGGATTATTACAGGTCAGCGGGAATTTTAAAATGTATGATCCGATGGGAAAATAGAGGCAAGAGGCAAGATGTAAGATGACAGAAACGGAAGGTAGATGGAATATTGGAACAATGGAATTTGGGAATGATGGATTGATGGATAAATGGATTACCAAGTCCCGTACGGACGAGATATTTATGGGAAGCCGCATCAATTCCTTTTTGCGAACCCCTTTAGGGGTGATATATGAGATTGCTGGTATTAGTCTCTGTGCTTTGCTGATTCTTCTTTCCTTGCCTATGAAGGCCTCCGCTATTGGCGAGCCATCCTACATAACCTTCGATACCGGAGCAAAAGAATTCCCGCTCTCTGTGTCGGGCAAGTCCGCGCCGATCTGCGTGAGCTCGAAGGACTATTCCGGTGTGCGGCTCATTGCGGATAAATATTTCAGTAACGATATCGCGAACGTCACCGGAGAGAAACCTGACATCTCAATCGACACACTCCCCCAGTCGAAGGAAGTGGTGATTGTCGGGACGATCGGGAAGAGCCCGCTGATAGATGAGCTGATAGCGGGGAAGAAGATAGATGTAAGCGGTATAGAAGGAGAATGGGAATCATTCCTGATCGAAACGGTTGACAATCCGTTTCCGGGTGTGGATCGTGCTCTTGTTATTGCCGGGAGCGATAAACGCGGCACAATATACGGAATGTTCGATATATCGGAACAGATCGGCGTATCGCCATGGTATTGGTGGGCAGACGTACCGGTCAAACACCACGACAATCTATATGTGCTTCCCGGCCGGCATGCCGACGGTCCTCCATCCGTCAAGTACCGCGGGATTTTCCTTAACGACGAGTGGCCCGACCTGACGGAGTGGGTGATAAAGAAATATGGTTTTGCTCATCCAGGGCAGCATCCACCGATCCCACCCGGCGTCGCCAATTACGGACACAAATTCTACGAACATATATTCGAGCTCCTCCTGCGGTTAAAGGCAAACTATCTCTGGCCTGCCATGTGGAACAACGCTTTCAACGAGGACGATACGCTGAACCCACGCCTCGCGAATGAGTATGGTATAGTCATGGGAACGTCACATCAGGAACCTATGCTCCGCGCGCAGAAGGAGTGGGACAGGCGTTACATGAGAACGCTCGGCCCGTGGAACTACGCGAAGTTCCCGGACAAGCTGAACAACTTCTGGCGTGAAGGGATCAAACGGAACAAGAACTACGAGAGTATCGTCACGATCGGTCTCCGCGGCGAAAACGATACACCGATGGCATCGGGCGGTTTGGATTCGAACATGGACCTCCTCAAAAATATCATCTCCGCGCAGCGAAAGATTCTCGCGGAAGAGATGAATCCCGATGTCACGAAGATTCCCCAGCTCTGGTGCCCT
>CAZRXH010000112.1:0-6376 GCA_964603995.1 uncultured Bacteroidota bacterium
CAAAGATAATTAAACTCTCGCTCGCACCAAAACTAATTTGTTGTAATACTAGATTCATTTTTCTAAGAATGTTTGCCCTGTGGAAGTCTATAGTTCGCCTACTGACATGAAGAGTATCCGCGATCTCTTTACTCGAAAGGCCTCTGCCGATCATCCGTAGGACTTCCTTCTCCCTGATGGAAAGTGC
The DNA here is from genome assembly GCA_964603995.1 of uncultured Bacteroidota bacterium. GTDB lineage: Bacteria > Bacteroidota > Ignavibacteria > Kryptoniales > JAKASW01 > JAKASW01. The sequence goes on from CAZRXH010000112.1 coordinate 188, forward strand.
CTGGAGCCTCTCACGCAGTTCGTCATCTCCATTTTCCTCATGGAGTTTGGACACTTCGCATTCCTCTGTGCAAAGCGGGTCGTCCGACCTGATTTCTGAACTTGAGCTAACGAAATTCCAAAGGCCTCTCCTGCAAAGGATGTCGACCCTGTTGTCAATCCCAATCGGATAACATTTGTACAGGCATATGTCAGAAAAGACAATCGCTTTCCCGAAGTCGTGGGTTTCGATCTTCTTTATGGTCCTGAGTATTCCCTCATAGTTTTGATGATATGATAAATTCAGGAAAATCAGTTCATATCTGCTATCATCCATCTCATCAATGGAGCGGAGAATTTCTACCCTGTGAGGGATGCTTTTCTCTAAATATACCCTCAGTGCGTTGGCAATCATGACATTCTCATCGATGAGAACGATTCTGCCTGGTTCTTCTGATTTCACTCGAGCCTCCGTCCTGCACGCAAATTTGACCGGCATTCTGACTTTAGGACTGGCGTGGAAGCGCTCCGCCATAGTTCCGTGTGCAGCATCCCAAATAACCTGAAGCTGTCCAAGCCGAAAGGAGCATTTGCGTGCATTCCTCCCTCTCCTTTGAAGTAACCAGCCCTAAATCAAAGACATGCTCTGGAAGCAATATAACAGCACCGTCGCAATGAGGAGCACAACTACTGTGCCGAGCCATGCGACAATTGATAACGGGAAATCCGCTCGTTAAGTGGCATCAAATCTCTGTCGCGCATCAGGTGTTCGTCTTCGATACACCAAGTGTGCGGTTTTGATACTGCTTCTCACCTGTCGCATGTTTTGCTATCTCTTTGTTAAATCAAGCTGGTGAAGGAGCCGCCGGGCTACGGTACCGGCAGCCCCGTTCACTCAGCAAGGGGGCGCGGGATGAAAAAATCCTGCGCCTTTCCCTGTCGGCTCTTGTGACAGTCACACGCCACCAACTATTGTTGCGGCGGCTGAGGCGTCGTGCCATCTTGCGACGCGTCCTTCGGTTTGTGCCGCACCCCTCTCGCCTTTACGGTGCTGGCAAGCAGGAACTCGTTGTAAAGCTCCGGGTCGGTCGTTCTGAACTTCTTCATCAGGTCGGCAATGTCGTCCAGCAGAAGATTTGCCTGGGTAAAAAGCGCGTAGAGTGCTTTCTTTGCTTTCGTCCTCTTTGCCGCGCTTTCTTCCCGGATCGCCATCTTCGTTCCGAACGTTTCGATACGCGTCTTGAAAAGCGGAAGTTCGCCGTCTTCGACGCCGTACTCGGCGAGAGCAGTCCCTTTTGCCAGCGCAAGCGTGTAGATCGATGTCGAGTACGCCTTCTTGTCGTTGTCGCGCATCGTGGCTATCTTCCACTCCTTGACCGACGCGACATCCCTTGTCGCCTGGTCTCCCGCGTCGCCCGCAAGAGACTTCAGAGCAGACTTGATGTGGAACGTCGATTCGAGCATTGCATCTGCGGCGTCCTCTTTTTCCTTCACTTTGCCGCTCGTAGCCATGTTGAATTCGTTAGCTTTCGCCTCAATGTTCCCGGTGACGTCAGTGAATTTGCCGATCTTTTTTCCAAGAGCCGGAACAGAATTGAGCTGTGCCATCTTCTCTTTGAAAAACTGATTTGCTGCATTGAACATCGAGTTCTGATCTTCATGATGCTTGTCCATTTTGTTCCCCCTTCTTCGTTAGTGTGGTTTGAGATTATTGGGATTGAAAGCGGTCGTCTTGAGGATGCCGCTCAATGCTTTGCGGTTGCCGATCGGCATTTTGTGAGTCGAACTCTCAATTCTGCAAATCGGAAATTGCATACTTTGATCGCCGCCCGTCATCTCGTAAGTGCAATTATCCGCTTTGCAGATCCGGTTCACCATTTTGTAATATTCACCGGCCATCCTGCATCTGCAACCAGGTGTTTTGTAAATGCAATTCACTATCTCGTGATCGTAATCGGTTGTTTTGTAGTTGCCACCGGCCATCTTGTAAACCCGAATCGGCATTTTGTGCCCAAAAGTGCCGTTTTCGCGCTCAAATCCCGGCAATTTATTGTCAGAAAAAACCGTTTGGTGGCGATTGCAGCACCTTGGGCAGTGACAACTGGTGTTACGATTGCAGGGGAAAGCGTTTGGATACAGATATCCCGCCTGAGTCGGATTCAAACCGATCAAAACAAAAATGCCTACCGCTCCAGGATCCGCTTTCATCACTCCAAGCCTTCAATCCTTTTGCAATGCATGTCCATTCCCAAAACATGCGCATAAATTGCTTGCGCCTGAAGGACATGCTACTCCATCAGAATCTACATCTCTCTTGGTGCCAATGGTTACTCTCAGGTCATCCGTCCCCGTAGCCCTTGACGGATCTTTGAATCACTTCCGAGTTATGATCTATCTCATCCCTGCTGTCAGGGAACTTGCTCTATTCCTGGTTTAAGGTTTGCATTTACCAGTTCCGTACCACGATGCACGACACGGCGTAAATATATCGCGTCCCTCAATATGATGCAAGAGCGGGTACCGGCTCAATTTGAATGCTGAGGCAACCGTTTCCCGCTGATGACGTTGATTTTCGCTGATTCCTTTATCTGCGCTGATCTGCGAGATCTGCGGGGAATCAAACTGAGCCACTGCCCAAGAGCGAAATCGCCGTTCCTCGGGCGATTTCACAAGCCCGAGGTTACATTTCATTTCGGAACTTGTGTGGTTATTATCTGTTGAATTTGTTAAATATAGAACAACAGGGAGAACAATGAGCGATTACAAATACATTATTGTTGGTGGAGGTATGACCGCAGACTCTGCAGTCAAGGGAATAAGAGAAAAAGATTCGAACGGGACAATTACCGTTTTCAGCGAAGAGAAGGAGATGCCATATAATCGCCCCCCACTTTCAAAGGGACTGTGGAAAGGGGACCAACTGGAAAGCATCTGGAGGAAAACCGACCAGCACAAGATAGACTATTTCGCGGGGAGGAAAATAATCTCTTTGAATCCGTCGGAGAAATCCGTCAGGTCAGACGATGGAAAAGTTGTCACATATGAAAAGCTTCTTCTTGCAACCGGAGGAAATCCTCGGAGGCTGCCGTTCGGCGGGAAGGACGTGATTTACTTTCGCACTCTAGCAGACTTTCGGACGCTGCGTGCCGCCGCAGATCAGGCCCAGGACTTTGTCGTCATCGGAGGTGGCTTCATAGGCTCGGAAATTGCCGCCGCGCTTGCATTGAATGGGAAGAAAGTTACGATGATTATTCCTGAAAGCGCTCTTGGAGCGAGAGTCTATCCGAAAGGATTGGCGTCTTTCCTGGTCAGTTACTATTCTGAAAAAGGCGTGACCGTTCGTACCGGTGAATCAGTGGTAGGGATCGAAAAGAGCGACTCCGCTTTTACCGTCAAGACAAAAAGCGGAAATGATTTGTCGGTGACCGCGGTTGTCGCAGGCCTCGGCATTCTGCCGAATGATGGTCTGGCGAAATCCACCGGCCTTGCTGTCGACAACGGGATCATCGTGGATGCATTCCTGCGAACGACCAACCATGATATCTATGCTGCCGGAGATGTGGCGAATTTTTATAGTACTGCTCTCGATGAAAGGGTCAGAGTCGAGCATGAGGACAACGCGAATACGATGGGTACAATAGCCGGACGCAACATGGCTGGAAGTCACGAAGCCTACAACTATCTTCCTTTCTTCTACTCGGATCTGTTTGATTTGGGATACGAGGCGGTCGGCCAGCTCGATGCGAGGATGGAGATCGTCGAGGACTGGGCGGATGAATTCCGCAAGGGTGTTGTGTACTACCTTAAGGAAGGGAACGTCAGGGGAGTACTGTTATGGAACACGTGGGGAAAAGTTGACGAGGCGAGAAAGCTTATCAGCCTGGATAAAAGATTTACAACCGGTTCGTTGAAAGGGAAGATAAGGGAGTAGGCGGCAAGTGACCGTCACCCGCTAAGGCTCTCCTTAGGGGGTGACGGTCACTCTGACCTAGACGGTCACACTGAAGCCATCTTAGGCGAGCATTCCGCCGAGCAGCAGAGAGTTTATCAGGACGAGGGCGATCCAGATCCCGTAGACCCAGACATAGGGCTGAAAGCCCTTCTTGCCCGAGAAAACACTTATCCCGATCGCGCTCACGGCAAGGTTCCAGAGCGTGAACATGTTGACGTTTCTCATAAGGAGATAGGCTTTGTTGGAATTGTTCATCTGGGTCAGCAGTCCCAAATGCAGACCGCCGTCGAATCGTGAGAACACAACCGCGATCACGATCCCCACTATCGCTCCCACGGATGCTATCCACGTAGCGGTACCGGCAATGCCCATAGCCTGCGAATAATTCATGGATGCGCCTTTGAGAAGGTACTTCCCGATTAGAAGCCAGACGCCAGCGGTCACGAAGAATACAAGGAAGGTGCCTACGACCACGCCGATCATCCCGAACACCATGAACATGCCCGACGACCCTTCCAATCTGTCCCTTGCCTGCTGAGCCTGGTCGGCGGTCATCTTCCCCTTGGCCACGGACTTATCGAGCTGCTGCTCCTGCATCTGGACGAATTGGTAACGAAGATCAGGAGTGCTGAAGCCGACATATGTTGCCAGCGATATCAGGACTACCAGGATAAGGACAGGGATCAGCCAGTCGGCGGTTTTCACTCCGTCTTTCCTGAGCGCCTCAAAGACTTTCGATGGCTCGTAGAAAACGCCTGCCGCTTTGTCCATGAAGGACATTTTCTCTTCAGGCGGTTGATTAACGGTAACAGGTTGCTCCGACATCAGTCCTCCTTTTTTGCTAAGTTAATTTAGGGGTGGGTGAAGTGCAATTGAATGGACATTTGACCGTCACCTCAGGAGCATGTGACCGTCACTTACCGAGGTGAGTCTCGCGGGAGTGACGGTCACATTGTCTTGTTCAACTGCTGTAAGTCCACTCTTCTGCTTTTCTTGAAAGGCCGGCTCGGACGGGATTCAGGTGTATATACCGCGAGAGATGAACCAGATATCTATTGTCATCAACCAGCCTCATCTTGTATTTACCCGCAAAAAGGTGCCCGTATCTTCCTTCTCTGAGATTAACCGCTTTGACATAGCCGTTGCAAAGCCGGGACATGAATTCCGACATCCCATTTTCTGAGATCTGGTGAAGGATGAAGTGAAAATGATTTGGCATCAGACAGAATGCGATTACTTCTACTTTCCCGCCGGCATTCTCAGAATCCGCGGCACCAGGGGCCGGGCCGATAGTACCCACGGGATTCAGTGCCTTCTCCGTCCGAGCAAGAAAGTCCAGGTAGTCCTGATTCAAATAGAAGATCGGTGTGCGGTTTACCCCTCGGTTGTAAACATGGAAGTAAGCATCAGTTGCGGCAAGGTATTTCGTCTTGTATGACAAATCTTTCCTCAGGTACGCAATGGAAGTGATTATCAGATTTGGCTGCGGTTACTCTGCCAAGATAATTCTGGTATGATTGAAGTACAAAACCCGGGTCGTGAGGTCGTGACCGTCACTAACCAAGGACTTCCTTTTGGGAGTGACAGTCACGCTGCCTAAATTATTTCTGAGCCAGAGAAAGCCTTTGGCTGAAAACAGGAGTTAACATTGCCTTCAAAAAGATTTTTCATTCTTGACGGAACTGCGCTCGCTTACCGGGCCTATTTTGCGATGATTGGCCGGCCTCTCATTAACTCAAAGGGCCAGAACACGAGTGCGGTGTTCGGCTTCGCAAATTACCTGATGAAGATTATCGGGGACGAAAAGCCGGACTACCTGGTTGCTGTCTTCGATACTGGCGAGCCTACTTTTCGTCACAAAGAGTATCCTGAGTATAAAGCCACGCGCGAGAAGATGCCGGAGGAGATGATTGCACAGTTGGGGAATATCAAGAGGATGCTGAATGCATTCGGCGTACCGACCCTCGAGAGGCCGGGCTACGAAGCGGATGATGTGATCGGTACCCTGGCCCGGCTTGCGGAAAAGGAAAATATAGACGTTTTCATGGTAACCGGCGATAAAGACTTCATGCAGCTCATAACCCCTAAGGTGAAGATGTACAAGCCGGGCAAAAGCGGGACGGACGTCGAGGTTGTCGATGAGAAAGGGGTAGAAAAGAAATTCGGAGTGAAGCCCTCTCAGGTGATCGATGTGCTCGCACTCACGGGTGATGCAGTCGACAACGTACCGGGAATAAAAGGTGTCGGAGAAAAGACTGC
>CAZRXH010000112.1:6476-10094 GCA_964603995.1 uncultured Bacteroidota bacterium
CCGCTCCGGCAGAGTCCGCGGCGGAGGCCCACGAGATGGAGCAGGAACCCGAGCTGACCGGAGAAGACTACAAGTCGATTTCTACCGTAAGACACAACTACAAGTTGATCAACGATGCTGTAGAACTCGCCAAGATTGCAGAGAAGCTGAGGGATGCGGACCTGCTTTCGATGGACACGGAAACGACGAGCACCGATGCACTCAATGCGAGACTCGTCGGGATAGCTCTGTCGGTGAAGCCGCATGAAGCGTTCTATGTCAACATCGCATCTGAGGAGGGAGACCTATTTTCAGGCGGAGATGCACATCGTGGTGTCGAAGTTAAGAATGCAGTCAAGATTCTCAAACCGATATTCGAATCGACGAAAATCAGGAAAGTAGGACAGAACCTCAAGTACGATATGCTCGTTCTTTCCAATTACGGCATAAGAACGCGAGGTGTAGAGTTCGACTCGATGGTCGCAGCCTACGTTGTGAACCCGGACGGCCAGCATAACCTCGACGCGCTCGCGAAGGAATATCTGAAGTACACGCCGGTGTCTATAGAGGAATTAATCGGCAAGGGAAAGAATCAGAAGAACATGCGGGAGGTTCCGCCGGAAGTGGTCGCGGAGTATTCCGGCGAGGACGCCGACATCGCGCTGCAACTGACGGAGGCACTGCGGAAAAAGCTTGAGAAGCTCAACCTACTCGATCTCTGCGTCACGATGGAATTTCCGCTCATAGAAGTACTCGCAGAAATTGAGAGAACGGGTGTAAGGATCGATACCGAGATCCTGAGCCAGATTTCCAAGGAACTCGAGAGAATGATCGAGAACCTGGCGGACGAGATCTACAAGCAGGCAGGGGGAGAGTTCAACATAAATTCTCCGAAACAGTTGGGCGACATTCTGTTCAACAGGATGAAGCTCCCGTCGGGCAAGAAAACGAAGACCGGTTTCTCTACCGACGTCTTCGTGCTCGAAGAGCTGAGCGGCCAGCACCCGATAGCGGAGAACATACTCTCCTACAGGAAGCTCACGAAGCTTAAGTCGACTTACGTCGACGCATTGCCGGTGCTGATAAATCCCCACAGCGGAAGAGTACATACTTCGTTCAACCAGACCGTCGCGGCAACAGGCAGGCTAAGCTCGTCGGATCCGAATCTGCAGAACATTCCTATTCGCGGAGAGATGGGAAAGGAAATCCGCAAAGCATTTGTACCCGGCGAAAAAGGGTGGGTAATGATGTCGGCAGACTATTCGCAGATAGAGCTTCGCGTCATGGCGCACATCTGCAGGGACGAAGGACTGATCGAGGCATTCCAGAAGCACGAGGATATACACCGCACCACGGCGTCGAAAGTATTCGGCGTGCCGGCGGACAAGGTGACCCCGGACATGCGGCGCAAGGCGAAAGAGGTGAACTTCGGTTTGCTTTACGGGATCGGACCGTACGGTTTAAAGATCCGGCTCGGAATCTCGCAGGGCGAGGCGAAGGAAGTAATCGACACCTATTTCAAAAGATTTCCCAGAGTGAGAGAATACATCGACGGCACGCTCGAGTTCGCGCGCAGGCATGGCTACGTTGAGACGCTGCTCGGACGGCGGCGCTATCTGGCGAACATCAACAGCAAGAACTCCGCCGTCCGCATGGCCGAGGAGAGGCAGGCGATCAACATGCCGATACAGGGGACCGCTGCCGACATGATAAAGCTCGCGATGATCGGCATCTTTCGTGAGATGGAGAAACGGAAGATGAAGTCGAGGATGATACTTCAGGTACACGATGAACTTGTGTTCGAGTCGCCGAAAGACGAGGTCAAGAAACTCGATATACTGGTCCGCGACGAGATGAAGAACGCGTTGAAGCTCAGCGTTCCCGTTGAGGTCGATGTCGGCACCGGGCCGAACTGGCTGGACGCGCACTGACCGGGGAGATTTACCTGACGAACAGCTCGATTATCCTGTAAGCTCCCGCACCTATCAACGCCGCCATCGGAATTGTGAACACCCATGCCATCACGATGTTGCCGGCGACACCCCACCGCACCGCCGAAACGCGCTTCGTTGCACCGACGCCCATTATACCGCCGTTAATTGTGTGAGTCGTGCTGATCGGAATCCCGAGGTACGTGCCGATGAGGAGCGTTATTCCGCCCGCAGTCTCCGCACAGAAACCGTCGACGGGCCTGAGTTTCGTGATCTTCTGTCCCATCGTTTTCACGATTCTCCAGCCTCCGAAGAGCGTGCCCATTGCAATGGCAAAATGGCAGAGAAGGATGACCCAGATCGGCACATGGAAAGTGCTAAGGTAACCGGAAGTGACCAGCAGTCCCGTTATGATCCCCATTGTTTTCTGCGCGTCGTTCGTACCATGCCCAAGGCTGAGGAACGCCGCGGATACAAGCTGCAATTTGCGGAAAGCCCCATTCACCTTCGTGGAGCTTCTCTTATGGAACAACCACATTACCCCAGTCATGAGCAAGAAAGCCACGATGAGCCCCATTACCGGCGCGACAACAATAAAAATCAGCGTCGGGGTCCAGCCATGCGGTATGATAACCGAGAACCCCGCTTTCGCAACTGCAGCGCCGGCATATCCGCCCATGAGGGCGTGCGACGAGCTTGTCGGAAGGCCGTAGTACCATGTTATTATGTCCCAGATAATGGCGCCAGCGAGGCCAGCAAGTATCACATATACGCTTACCTCGTTTAATTCGACAAGTCCTTTACCAAGTGTGCCGGCGACTTTCAAGGTGAACATGAACGCTGCTACAAAATTGAAGAAGGCCGCCCATGCTACCGCTTTTCTTGGCGTCAGGACGCGTGTGGATACGACTGTTGCAATTGAATTAGCTGAATCATGAAACCCATTCAGGAAATCGAAAACGAGCGCGACTATGATGATGAAAACGACGAGGGTCAGCATTCAGCGCAGGCGGTGTCAGGCATGTTTTATCAGTATTGACTCGAGGACGTTAGCGACGTCTTCGCATCGGTCTGTCGCCGTTTCCAATCCTATGTAAATTTCCTTCAACTTGATCAATTCAATCGCGTCCTTCTCGCTCTCGAACAATTCCGCGATCGCGAGCGTGAACACAGTATCCGCGTCGTTCTCATATTCGTTGACTTTCTTAAGCACTTCTTGAAGCATCTTTGAGTTCTTGAAATCTCTGAGATACGAAACTCCCCTGCCGACGACTTCTACCTGGAGCTGGATTATTTCCATCAAGCGCCGCATGTATTGGGTGGCGGCCTTGACGTTGTAAAGCACGAACCTCGAAGCGCTGCCGTTGATGTAATCCATGATATCATCGAGTGATGATGCAAGTTCGTGAATGTCTTCCCGGTCGAACGGCGTGACGAACGTCGCGTTAAGCTCTGCGAAAATCCTGTGGGTCACCTCGTCGGCCTGATGCTCGAGGTCTTCGATCTCATCCACGATAGCCCGAGTCTGAACCGTATCGGAGTCAGGGATTTTCTTGAGGGCCACGGATGCTTTCAGCAGGAGCTTTGTCATGTCCTCGAACAACGAATAGAACTTCTCGTCGTGAGGCAGAAGAACTTGGATCAGTCTGTCGATTTTCAAGGTCAACCCAGAGTAATGTGAAGAAAACGAAGCGATAGAATTTAACCT
>CAZRXH010000113.1:0-9943 GCA_964603995.1 uncultured Bacteroidota bacterium
TGTCGTTTTTCTTGACTTTTATGGCACGCTTGTCTAATTTCATTCGGATTTCAATAAAGACATTTAGGAGGGTTCCATATGAAAGGTGTACTGCATGGGGCAACATATCTGTTGGTGGCTTCACTGTTTGCGACCAACCTCCTTCTGACTGGCTGTGGGAGCAGCATCGAAACATCGGCAGCTTCAAAGGCCAGTGCAGATTCCCTGGGCATGGCTGTTGAGAATCAGAAGCTGGCAACGGAGAATTCACAACTCAAGAAGTCTGTCTCACAACTTGAACAGGACAAGAAAGCCCTGAATGCGAAAGTCGCCGATCTCACTTCGAAGCTGGGACAGAGCAGCCAGCAATGGCAGGATCTTCAAGACCTTCAGACACGCGTGAACGAGCTTGATTCTGAGCTGACGATTCAGAAACAGATCAATCGTGATCTGAGCGCAAAGAGTGCTGAAATGGCAAGACAGTCCATGGGTGCTGGGACGAGCAGCGTTACCTCCCGCGACGATTTTAATCGGAAATATAGCGCTGCCCTCAAGTTGTTCAAGAGTCGCAACTATAAAGACGCACTTTCGACATTCCAGGACCTCAGCATGAGCAAAGTCGTCCCGGACATGGTGGGCAACACCTACTACTGGATAGGAGAGTGCTACTATGCCATGCAGAAATATTCAGATGCGGTCAAGTCTTTTGAAACCGTGTTGACATTTCCCAAGAGCTACAAAGAAGGCGCTGCGTACATAATGCTCGGAATGTCATATCTGCGATTGGGCGACAAACAGCAAGCCAGACTGGCCTGGCAGACTCTGATTAAGAAGGATCCCAAGTCACAGTATGGGAACAGAGCCAAAGAGTACTTGAAACAACTGTAGTCTCAAAGACCTCGTTTGGGTTTAGTGACCGCCGTTCGGCGACAAGCCGGCGGCGATCCTGATTCTTTTCGCGAGTTCGCTTTCCTCCAATTCCGCGTTCGTGCCAACCATGAAGAACCCACCAGGATTCCTCAACGCGTAGTTCAGAATTATCCTCAGCGGCACAAAGTCGATCGCGATTACCTCTGATTCGTTCAACAAAAAAGTCAGCCCTGGCTCGATCTCATTTAGACCCGCGACAACAGGTCCGAAGACCGACCCCTTTTTGATCTTGTACAATTCCAGACTCTTCTCATTCAACCACCCGCAGATGAAATTGGCCTTGCCAATCGGGCCATTGAGCAGCCTTAATCTGGAAGACGTGCTTTCGAGTGTCTGAATCATGTCTCTGGCGAGAGCGGCGTCTTCGAACTCAAGTTTCTTTGAGAGCTCGTCAAGCCTGATCCTCAATTCCCCCACCAGTCTCTCAAACGATCCTGCCAGGAACTCTTCCACAGCTTCGACTTCAAGATTATACGCCTCAACGCTGACGTTGCCCCTACACGGGGCGGCGCATCTATCGATATAGAAATAGAGGCACGGATCAAAAGGCTCCACGAAGTCTTTCTCGCATTTCACAAGCTTGAAGTATTTGTCGGCAGCATAGAGAACTTGTTCAGCGATGAACGAACTCTCGAATGGTCCATAGTATCTCCCCTCCTCTCCAAGCTCGTAGACCATATCGAGCCTGTCGAACTTTCTTTCCGAGGATAGCTTTATGAATGGAAATCTTCTTGAATTAACGAGCTGGGAATTGAACCGAGGTTGATGGCGCCTGATGAGCTGGAGCTCTCTAAGGAGAGCGCTCAGTTCCGAAGCTGTTGCCTCCCATTCAAGCCGCGTCGCCTTGCCCAACATCTTCCGCACTTTGTCGGCATCCCTGGCATTCTCCGTCAGATAAGACGCCATCCTGAGCTTAAGATTCTTTGCCTTACCCACATAAATTATCTCATCATCCTCGTCGTAAACCCTGTACACTCCCGGAGTGTTTGGCGCGGCTGTCATTGCCCGCTTGAACACATTTTGATTGCCGTGCCGGTCAATACGATGAGGAAGGTTCTGGAAGCGGAGCAGCTCTTCAAGACTGACCACCTCGTGTCGTTCTCTAACGAGCTCAAGGAGCTCAATAAGCAAGTGTGCCGTTGCCCTGGCATCGCCGTATGCACGGTGCCGCCCGCTGATCTTGATACCAAGGTGGCGGCAAACCTGGTCGAGAGCTTTCCGTGGAAGCTGAGGGAATATTCTTGAGCTAAGCTTCCGAGTACAGAGCTGCGGCATTTCGAAATCAAAACCCGCCCTGCCCATCTCAGCTCGCACGAAGGAGTAGTCGAACTGGGAATTGTGCGCTACGAACACCGACCCTTCAAGGTATTGCAGGATTTGCAGTGCCACATCCTTGAATTGTGGAGCACCGTAGACCATCTCATTGCTTATTCCCGTCATGTTCCGTATGAAATTCGGTATATGCATCCCGGGATTCAGCAGCGTCACGTATTGATCGATAATCTTCCCTTTATGAACCTTGTACGCAGCAAACTCAATCATCTTGCCATCGGCCGCCGTTGTTCCTGTCGTCTCCACATCAACGACGGAGAATACTGTATCCTCGAAGCTATCTTCTGAATTCAAATCCACCACTTAGTTCATTTCCTGGTTCTTCTGCTGAAGCAGGGCTTGCACCCCTCTGGCGATCCGGAACGCGACAGCCTCCACGATGTTGTCAGGGACTCCATCGTAGTGCTTGGATTTCAACCGCATGTCGCACATCTCATTGACGTAATCTATTACGACAAATTTTCCGTCACCGGTCAATGCAATTTCGGTCGAGAAGAAATCGAGTTTACAGACATCGTAGATCTTTTTCACGATCTTTTCGATTTCTCCCAGACCATGCGCCCTGATTTCGTCCTCCGATGCCTCGAAGTAGAGATGTGTTTTGTCGTCCCACCAGCAATTCAAGACCGTACCGAATACATAGAAAGGTCTGAACCACGCTCTTCTTCTGTCCAGAGACACGGGCTCAACCTTGCTTTGAAGGAGGTACTTGTCGTCTTTGTTATGCTGCCTTGTATCTATCACTTCCTGCAATCCTTCAGCGCCAGTTACAACTCCGATACCTCCGCCAGTGGTATTTGCCGGCTTTATGATGAATGGGCGGCCAAGCTTGGCCAGCTCCCCGATGCTGAGCTTTACCTCACGCTGCGTATTGTAAGGAGAGATTATGATTGTGTAAGGAACAAAGATCCCGGCCGTTATGAACTCCAGGTGCATCGATGCTTTGTCAGACGCATGGAGTATCCTCGTCGGATCGTTTATCACGTGGCTTCCTCTGCGCCGAAGTGTACTCACGATAGCTTCACAGTCGTCGTCAACATCCGAGGCCCGATCGATGATAACACTGAGCGACAGCGACTTCTCTTTTACCCTTTTAAGAACGTCGGAGAATTCTTCCTGTTGAAATATCCGGTGCTGAATGCGTTGCGATTTCAGTTTGTCGGATAAGATCGAGACAAACTCGTCGTCATATTCCCATTCATAGAATATTGCGCAGTCAATGTTTTCCATCTTCGCGTATAATTTAATACGGTTTCGGCATACTTCGACGCCTGTGGCTCTATCACCTCGCATCTCGTTAACGATTGGGCTGGAATTCAATTCCACGAACCCGTCACCGTAAACAAATCCCTTTCGATCTGGATTGAATATGCAGGCTGCCGAGACTAAATTCGGGACTCAGATGAAAAAGGAAACTGGAGAGGTTCGAATCGATTCGCTGGACAAGATAGTAATTAGAGGTGCACGACAGCACAATCTCAAATCGATAGACCTTGACCTGCCGCGTGACAAGTTTGTTGTCATCACTGGTTTGAGTGGCAGCGGTAAATCTTCACTGGCGTTCGACACAATCTACGCGGAGGGACAGCGTCGCTATCTCGAAACGATGATGGCATACGCTCGCCAGTTTCTCCAGATACTCGAGCGCCCGGACGTCGACCTGATCGAAGGCTTGAGCCCCTCGGTGGCGATCGAGCAGAAGACGATAAGTACCAATCCTCACTCGACGGTCGGGACGGTGACGGAAGTCTACGATTATGTCAGACTCCTATTCGCAAAAGTCGGAACACAGTTCTGTGTGAACTGCAATATTCCGGTACAGCAGCAAACGTCCGATCAGATCGTGCAAACGATCCTTACAGACTTCAACAATCGCAACGTCCTTCTCCTTGCCCCGCTCGTCATCGGAAGGAAGGGTCACTACCGGGAACTTTTCCGCGAGTTGATGGCGGAGGGCTTCGTTCAAGTCAGAGTTGACGGCACATTGCGAGACCTTCAGGATGGCATGGAAGTCTCGCGATACGGCACACACAATATCGAGATTGTCGTCGACAAGCTGAAGATCCAGAAGAAATCGGTTCCGAGGATTCGTGAGTCTCTCAAACTCGGACTCGAAAGAGGGTCCGGGACGATCATCCTGCACGATCACGACCTCAAGAAGGACAATTTCTTCAGCAGGCTTCGGTCCTGCCCAAAGTGCGGAACGAGTTATGCTGACCTCGCCCCTAACTCTTTCTCGTTCAACTCAAAGTTCGGGATGTGCAGGACATGCGGCGGGACTGGGGTCAGCAGAGATGTCGTTCCGGAGGCACTTGTCTTAGATCCGAAACTTTCGATCAATGGCGGTGCTCTGCTTTTTCCCAAACGCGACGACTTCTTCCTGGTGAGTTTGCTGAATAGCCTTCTTGAGCCCCACGGAGTTGACACCAACACTCCGTTCGAGCAACTTAACTCCACCGTCCGAGATCTCCTTTTCTTCGGCAAGAATCAGAAGGAATCGAAAAAGGGAATCAGATTCTCAGGTGTCTCGATTTCGAATCTAAATTCCAAGTTCGAAGGACTCGTTCCGATGCTTCGGGAGCTTGATTTCGAGGTTTATTTCGGGAACGAATTCAGAGAAATCGAAGCCCATCTTCCCCTCACAGAATGCGGCGATTGCGGCGGAACGAGGCTCAGAGCCGAAAGCAGGTTCGTTCGAATTGTAGACTCGGCAGGCAACGAGCTTGACATCAAATCGGCAGTTATGCAATCGATAGACAAGGTTAGCGCAGCATTTGAGGATCTGAGACTCCCGAAACGAAATCAGACAGTAGCCCAGCCAATACTCCACGAGATCAGGATCCGACTGAAGTTTCTTCTGAACGTAGGATTGGATTACCTGAATATCAACCGCCCCTCCGGCACCCTGTCGGGCGGCGAGTCGCAACGAACCAGGCTCGCGACGCAGATCGGGTCTCAACTTACTGGGGTCTTGTATGTGATTGACGAGCCATCGATCGGACTTCATCAGCGGGACAACATCAGGCTAATCAACTCGTTGAAGGCGCTCCGTGACCTCGGTAACACCGTCATAGTTGTCGAGCATGACCGCGAGACAATGGAAAACGCCGATTATATTGTTGACCTTGGTCCAGGTGCGGGGGAGCACGGCGGTTACGTTGTGAAGGCCGGAACGCTGAAGGAAATCCTATCGGAGAAGAGAGACTCGCTGACCGCGGCGTACCTACGTGACGAAAGAAATATCCCTGTGCGTCCGAAGAACAATCTCCGAAAGCCTAACGGATCCTTTCTCGCTCTGAAGGGAGCTTCAGGTAACAACCTGAAGAATATCGACGCAACATTTCCGTTGGGACTCTTTATTTGTATCACCGGGGTAAGTGGTTCCGGCAAGTCAAGCCTCATCAACGACACGTTATACAGAATTCTCGGCAGGCATTTCTACCGAATGTTGGATCAACCGCTGCCTTACAAATCCATTTCAGGCATGGAACTGATCGACAAGGTTGTGGACGTCGACCAGTCGCCTATCGGGCGAACTCCGCGCTCGAACCCGGCGACTTACGTTGGAGTGTTCACTGCGATACGCGATCTTTTCGCCCAGATGCCAGAGTCCAAGCTCAGGGGATACAAGCCTGGGAGGTTTTCATTCAACGTGCAGGAAGGACGCTGCCCGGCATGTGAAGGTGACGGCATGAGAAAAATAGAGATGAGCTTCCTTCCGGACGTGTACGTAAAATGCGAAGTATGCAACGGAAAGCGATACAGCGCAGCGACACTGGATGTCAGGTACAAAGGAAAAACTATCGCGGACGTACTTGAGCTGACAGTCGAAGAGGCTCTGACGCTCTTTGAAGATATCCCTCCCATAAAGCGAAAACTCCAAACGATGAATGAGGTCGGACTGGGTTATCTCCGACTGGGCCAGTCGTCCGTCACGCTTTCCGGCGGCGAAGCCCAGCGCGTGAAGCTAGCTACGGAGTTGTCTAAAGTCGCCACCGGGAAGACTCTCTACATCCTCGATGAGCCGACCACCGGCCTACATTTCGAGGACATCAGGATCCTACTCGATCTGCTTCAGAGATTAGTTGATAAAGGAAACACTGTGTTGATCGTGGAGCATAACCTCGACGTGGTGAAGTGTGCTGATTGGATCATAGACCTCGGGCCTGAAGGTGGGGACGGCGGTGGAAGGATAGTCGCGGAGGGCCCGCCTGACGTGATCATGAAGTCAAAAGACTCCTACACAGGCCGCTATCTGTCAGATTATATTAAGAACGGGACTAATGGCTCTCCCAAAGGAAGTTGAACTAGAACTTGATCGCGCTCGTTCAGCTGAAACCGAGGGCAATGAAGGTAAGGCGCGCGTATGTGCCAGAAGAGCCGTCGGCAGAGCGTTCGTGCTCTCTTCATACTCGACTGAAATTTCCGCCTCTTTCAACACTGTTCAAACCCTGAAAGGAATTGCTGCCCTTGAAGTTGCACCTCCACACGTGCGCGATGCTGCAAGGAGGTTGTCTACTGGTGTAGCGGAGAGCAACGGTCTATCAGTTTCCATGCGGCCTATCGAGGATGCCTTAATAGTCATATCCTGGCTGCTGAGAATATGATACCGACTCGTGAAAAATCACCGTTTTTGAAGCGAGTCAGCTCAGAAGCACCCCTTATATTGGCGCCCTAGTGTACGCCTACTTTTCGTTCTCTCGGGGTACCTGTGTCAACAAACCGCGGATCGAGTTTCGCCCGCACTTTCTCGACCGGCATAGCAATCCCGGTCCAGAGCTCAAAAGCCTTCGCCGCCTGATAGTATAACATCTCCAGTCCACTGACGGTGATCGCATTCTTCTTCCTGACGCTTTTCAGGAACTGAGTGTGTACGGGATTGTACACCAGGTCGAAGAATATCTTCCCTTCAACATCGACCGTATCGTCGATTTTGATGCTCTCATCAACGGCCGGGAACATCCCGACGGATGTGGCATTGACAACAAGCTTACTCTTCGCGATTGCCTCCGCCTCGTTCAGGTTATGCAACTCGTCGACTTTGATGTTGCGATAGTTCTGCGAATCGGCAAAAAACTTCTTCATCAACTCTGCACGTGAAGCGTCCCTGTTTATGATGAAAATCTGCTCCGGACGAAAATAGGATATCAGCGAATATACAACCGCACGCGCCCCTCCGCCAGCTCCGAATATTGTGACCGACTGGTTGGCAAGCATCTCACGGTAAGGCTTGAGTGCCTCCACAACACCGTCCACATCCGTGTTATGTCCGACAAGCATCTCGTTTTCCACGTATATTGTGTTTACAGCTCCGACAAGCCTCGCATCCGCGGAGACTTCGTCCAGGAATTCTATTACAGCCTCTTTGTGCGGAACTGTCACGTTGCACCCGACAATACCCAGGGCGAGTATGCCTTTCAGTGCGTCGTGCAAATTTTTCGGAAGCACGTCAAAGGCGGCGTACTCATAGTTCTGCTTTGTGAACTTGAAAGCGGCCTCGTGGATGGCGGGAGACCAGCTGTGCGCAATCGGGTGTCCGATTATGCCTACAAGCTTAGCGTGGGTCTTTGTATTTCTTTTCATTTACCAACCATTCATAAACGGGAAACACGAATTTGATCAGGATCTCAGGGTTGGAATGTTGAATTTGCCCGAAATCCTGAAAGAAAGTACTTATTTTATGCGGTTCCAACTCCAGCGACTTTTTCGCACTCTCAATTGCTTCCTCAAACCACCCTAACTGAAGACAACACTTGCACTTCTGGTAGTAAGCCTCACTCCAGTCGGGAGAAATGGTTATTACCTTGTCGTAAGCCTCCAGCGCCTCGTCGTACGATCCGCTTTCGCTCAGAGCGTCGCCCAGGTCAAGCCAGCCATCGACATTCTCACGCTGCAGCTCGACCACCTTCCGGTAACTTGCAACCGATTCCTTGTAGAGTTCAAGCGTGAACTCGACATCGCCCCTGGCGTGCCATATGTCCGGATCTGAGGCGTTCAACTGAGCTGCCTTCGTGAAATCTCCCAGTGCCTTCCTGTACATACTCATCGCATCGTAGCAGACAGCCCGTCCGAACAGAGACTCGACATGATTCGAATCGTTCTTCAAAGCCTCGGTATAACAACGGACGGCGTCCCGGTACTCGCCCAGCTCTTCATAGGCTGTTGCCATGTTGTGCCAAGAAGCGACATCCTTCGGTTCATATTTGAGGGTGGTTTTATAACTCTCGATTGCTTCACGAAGCTTCCCCATGCTGAGAAGGGCGTTGCTCCGATTGTACCACGCGGCACTGAATTTCTCATCAATTGCTATTGCCATTTCATAGCTCTCAACCGCCGTCTGGTATTTTCCGAGAGCGTTCAGCGAAATACCGCGATTATACCATGCGCGGTAATTGTACGGATCGCATTCTATGACTTTGTCGTAGCACTTTAGCGATTTCTCGGGCTGGTCAAGGTAGTCGTGGCAGTACGCGAGCTCAAACCAAGCGTCCTTGTCCGATGGATCAAGATCTGTCAGATACTTGAATACTTTTGAAGCTTCATCATATCTCGCAAGTTTCTCGAGGATGACCCCCTGGTTCATCAGCGCCTCGTAGCTTCCCGGATCCACATCCAGCGCACGTTCAATGCTTTCAAGTGCCTCTTCATACCTATCAAGCATCTGGAGACAGCTAGCCTTTCCGATCAGAGCATCAATCTCAATTGGATTGTATTCCAGTGCTTTGGAATAGTCGTCCAGGCTCTCTTCAAATTTGCCAAGCGCCTCGTGAATCTCTCCTCTTCGGAACCAGTTCTCCGCGCTTACGGGCATGACGGCAATCAGCTTGTTTGCAAAGAAAAGCGCATCTTCGTACTTATCTTGGCTCATGAAATAGTCGATAATCTCCTCGAGCGCAGCAATACTCGAGAAGGTAGGCTCCTCCCTTCGAAGGCGTTTTATTTCCTCGTTGATATTCCGCTTTTCGAATTCGTCGAATTCGTCATCGTCAAACGTAAAATCAAAATCGTCACTGCTCATCGAAGCCTCTTACCACGTCACCAAGATATTCCGGGCAGAAGTAAAAATCAAGAATTGGCTTTTGCCATCTCCACTTACGTCACTTTCACGGCAGTAAACAACGGAATTACGCGTCCTTTTCTTTACAGAATCGGGCCTCAAAAATGGAAAACTTCCAAAGGAAGGAGTTTACGAAAAACTAACCGGGGAAATGCAACAAAATGCGGGCAGACACGGACAAAGTGGATCTTTACACCTGTGCGTCGAACGCAGTTGAGCATGCCGGACGACGCCCTAGTGTGGTCTTGCGGAGAGGGAGGGATTCGAACCCTCGATACCCCGAAGGGTATTCCGGTTTTCGAGACCGGCCGATTCAACCACTCTCGCACCTCTCCAAGTTTTCAATTTACTTCCCGAGACTTTCAGACAACCTCTGCCTGATCTGCTCTGAGGATGATTCTGCGCCAGAGGCGCTTGAGTTAACCGATCCGAACCCTCGATACCCCCAAGGGTATTCCGGTTTTTGGCGAAGCCATCGCTTCGCGACAAGACCGGCCGATTCATCCTGCCTAAGGCATCGCCTTGTGAGAAATGAGTCCCTGTTCTTGACAGGATGCGTGTAAATGAACAATGAAACCTTCATGTTTCGGCTGATAATATATGAGTTTGCGGGCAAAGATAAAATTGGAAACATCAGCCAGTTCG
>CAZRXH010000114.1:0-9705 GCA_964603995.1 uncultured Bacteroidota bacterium
CAAAAGGGAAACACCGAACCATTTCCGGCGACTGCCGGTTCGCTTCCAGCGACCACCGATCTGCAAAAGTTATCCGCCGGATTAGAGAAGCTGCACGCCGATCCATTTCCACCGACCGCACGCTGACAGAAGTGACACACCGGATCATTTCCGGCGACTACCGATTGGCTTCAGTGGACAGCCGGTCGACAAAAGTCACCTGCCGGATTACAAAAGCTACACGCCGCTTCGTTTCCTCCGACCGCCAGATCATTTTTTTCGACTGCCGGATCGCTTCCAACGACTTCCGCTTGACAAAAGTGGCACGCCGTTTGACAAAAGCTGTCCGCCGGATTACAAAAGTTACACGCCGCTTCGCTTCCACCGACCGCCGGATCATTTCTTTCGACTGCCGGATCGCTTCCAACGGCTGCCGGTCGACAAAAGTCACCTGCCGGATTACAAAAGCTACGCGTGAGTCCGCATAAATCAGGCTGACATTTACAAAAGCTGAACTGAGATTCGAAAAAATCGATCCTCAAATCACAGAGGCCGATCCGTTCAATAGACCGTGTCAAATATGAATAGAGAAGAAAAAGAAGTACAATCACGACGGAGTAGAAAGGACAGACCGGAGATGGAGAAGAAAGAGAACGAAGGAAGGTTTGACTGTTAGACTAATATGTCAATGGCACATGAGCAGCTTAGGTGCGGTCAATATGTTTTGGGAAGCCGGGCCCCACGTGCCGAGGCCGGAAGTACAGCGAGGGGAACCATCAGTCAACCCAGAAGTCGACCGGAGTTAACGCGGCAAAAAGCGTCAGAATTTCTCTTGCAATATCGGAATATAATCGGAATGGGAACGCCGGAGCAGAGGAGACTTAACGGCCAGAAACAAAAAATCCCGCAAGCCTCTTCGATCTGCGGGAAAATCTGGCGGGGTTGACGACCGACTGCGCGGCTTCGTCGGTTGGAAGACGAAGTGCGGCTTAATTGCGACGGCAATTGAAATGTACTCGAACTCGCGACCTCCTGCGTGACAGGTACTTGATACCACCTCGGGGAAAATGGTCTCCGCGTTTTCTTCTCAATTTCATGGAACAGTCTGGTAAGGACAGGTATGGTTTAGTAAGAAAGTGTGTGACCATAGTGCCATATTCGTGACACGGAAAAACCTGAAAAAGATCTCACGACTTTCGTCGTTCAATCTCAGTGCACGCGTAGCATAGGCCTCGTGAGGAAAATGGAGATAACGAATAACACATCCCTGTTCGCTGATCCAGCTCTGCTTAGCCGACTCAACTGCAAATCAGCTTGTCAGCGGTAATTGTTCGAAAGAACTCAGCCGACCACAGGTCAACAGCAGAGTGATTGGTTATGTATGGAAACACATCCTGCTTTGCCTGGTTGTAATCGATAGCTCTGAAGCGCTTATTGAGCATGTCGCGCAGATCGGATTCCGTCAGCTTCGTCCCCTTCCTCCAGTGACCGGTTTGTGTCATTCTCTCCTGCAGGTGTTTGAGATCTGCCGGTACTGAACGCACTAAATACCACACGTAGTCATAAAGATCACGTCCCTTGGTCCGTCCGCTCCTCCAATTCCGGCAAAGGATCGCGTGCAACTTTCCAGCGAAAAGAGAGGGGAGCGAATACAAACGGACGGTGTATGGAATCGGCATCAGTTGATTCTTGAGCTCGAACGAGGCACCAGCAGGAGGGTCGATATCGACTTCCATCTTTATTGTCAGGAGCTCATCCGAGTGAACACCGGACACCGGAGGTCTTACAGTCTCTAACTTCAGCATA
Source organism: uncultured Bacteroidota bacterium (assembly GCA_964603995.1). Classification (GTDB taxonomy): domain Bacteria; phylum Bacteroidota; class Ignavibacteria; order Kryptoniales; family JAKASW01; genus JAKASW01. The sequence continues at coordinate 1,786 of CAZRXH010000114.1, forward strand.
TTTATCATTGTTCGGCCCTTTATAAAGGCAGATTGCACATTAGAACGAGCCGTCTTCTTTTTAGGAGATACGCTCACCTGAAAACCGTAAGCACCGAGTTCACTCTCCACAGCATGTCCTCAACAAGGCTATGCACGGAGGCGCCTCCTTCCTGCAGACGGGGGCTTTGACTTGAGATACCCGAGGAGATCATTTAAGATCTGCTTTCCATACAAGGGAGCAAGAAACTCAATGTCAGCTACGTCCATTGAAAGAACGTCACCCTCTTCCATTCGAAGATCGTCGTAGAGGAGAGCCTGCAAAGAATCTCGGCTGATGCTACCCCTCAGCTTAGACAATGTATCACAGACCGCCTTCTCCTTCGTGGCGATGAGAAATGGACTCCCGTCCTCTTCTCCCCTCATCACTCCGTAGGGGAACACTGCCGGACTAACGCTGTGATAGACAAATGTTCCGATCGGCGTCCTGAACTCCTTACGCTTGTTCTTTGCGAAAGTGTTAAATTGTGCAAGGATTACGAGCGTGACTCACGACAAGAAAGACATTTTGTCGCTTTTGAGTAAGTACCAAGCCTTACTCATCGAGAACGAAAAGCTGAGGGCGCAGGTCAAGGCGCTCAAAGCTCAACTCGGGATTCTCGGTCATTCGGATGTTTCGGCTACAGAGAAAGCGGCACTGGCAAATACGGGCAGCATAAGCGGTATTCCGGCTAATATTCCAACTGAGCCCCTCGAGACAAACTCAAAGTTCAAGGCGGATCAACAGAGTGATCCAGGTGATAAGATAAGACTGTTCATGTCGCTCTTCAGAGGAAGGGATAATGTCTACGCAAGGAGATGGCAAAATTCGAAGGGGAAATCCGGATATGCTCCGGCCTGTCTCAATGAATGGAAGCCTGGAATCTGCAATAAACCACTAATCAAATGCTATGAGTGCAGTAACAAGGCCTTCGAGATTCCGGATGAAAGAGTCGCAGAAAAACATCTCAAGGGAAAGATCGTTGCGGGTATATATCCGATGTGCCATGATGACACCTGTTACTTACTGGCAATCGATTTCGACGATGACGGGTGGGAAAAGGACATATCAGTATTGAGAACCGTCTGTTCCGAATTTGATATCCCCTTTTCAGCCGAACGATCGCGTTCAGGTAACGGCGCTCACCTCTGGTTCTTTTTTGAAGATCCGATACCAGCGGCTTCAGCCCGGAAATTCGGGTCAGCCTTGCTAACCTACTCGATGAATAAGAGGCATGACATCAAGTTCAGGTCATACGACAGATTCTTTCCCAATCAGGATACTATGCCGAAAGGAGGGTTCGGTAACTTGATCGCACTTCCCTTGCAGATGACGCCGAGGAGAAGAGGGAACAGCGTTTTTATCGATGATCATTTTGAACCATATCCTGACCAGTGGAATTTTCTTAGTTCGGTCAGAAAACTATCGGAAGATGAAATCAGTTCATTGACGAGAAAACTATCAGTCTTCGGAATTGAAAACGACCTGGGGCTATTAAGAAAAGATGACACGGAGAGTCCAAAGCCATGGAAGAGGACTCCGAAAATTCCGTTGAAGAGGGATGATTTTCCAGAGAAGCTGACCATTGTAAAAGCGAATATGATTTACGTTTTGAAGGAAGGTGTTTCTCAAAGGGCACTGGACGCATTAAAACGGTTGGCGGCATTCAGGAACCCCGAGTTCTACAAAGCTCAAGCGATGCGCATGCCCACCTATAACAAACCAAGAATCATATCATGCTCCGGCGAAACGGAAAAGTATCTCTGCCTTCCGAGGGGCTGTTTGCCGGACGTGCAGGCCTTATTGAGCAGATCTAATCTCTACCCAGTTATCTCGGATGAAACCAATCCCAGCAGGAGTGTCGATATCGAGTTTAATGGAACGCTGAGAGATGAACAGCTCCCGGCCTTAAATGAGTTAATGAAATATGATAATGGTGTATTGGCCGCTGCGACTGCCTTCGGCAAAACCGTAATAGCTGCAAAACTGATAGCCGAGAGGAAGACGAACACCCTTGTGATAGTTCACAGGAAACAGTTGCTTTCACAGTGGATAAAAAAGTTATCCGAGTTCCTAATCATCAAAGAAGGGCTCCCTCTACCGGAGAAGAAGCGCGGGAGGCCGAAGCAACGCCCACTGATAGGTCAAATTGGCGGAGGCAGAGATAATCCAACCGGCTTAGTCGACGTGGGAATCATGCAGTCTCTGTATAGAGGCAATGAGATCTCGGAGCGCGTGAAAGATTACGGAATGGTCATTGTGGATGAGTGCCACCATGTCCCAGCTTTCAGCTTTGAGCAGGTCCTCAAAAACGTTCACGCGAGATACGTTTATGGGCTGACTGCGACGCCAGTGAGACTGGACGGGCATCATCCCATCATATTCATGCATTGTGGACCAATGAGGTACAAAGTCGATGCAAAGGCACAATCGGAACAAACGCCTTTTGAGCACTACGTCATTCCAAGATTCACGAGTTTTAGACTACCCTTTGATAGAAACGCTTCACCTTCCAACGGAAAAGACCCCACCATTCAAGGTCTCTATTCCGAATTAGCGGTCAGTGAAATGAGAACCAAACTCATTGCCGATGATGTAATAGCAAATTATGAGAACGGTAGGAGCTCTCTTGTGCTGACTGAAAGAACCTCCCATGTTGAAGCGCTTGCCAGCAAGATAAGGGAGAAGGTTCCGGAGGTTGTTGCCCTTACCGGCAAATACGGGGTCAGACAAGCGAAAGAATCACTGAGAAAGATTTATGATACGCCTCAAGAGAATCCTTTGACCATAGTCGCTACCGGGAAATATATAGGTGAAGGCTTTGACGAACCCCGTCTCGATACTCTGTTCCTGGCTATGCCCATTTCCTGGAAAGGCACTTTACAGCAATACGTCGGCAGGCTGCACAGGATACACGAAGACAAGAAAGAGGTTCAAGTTTATGATTATGTCGATACGCATGTAAGAATGTTTGAGAAGATGTACAACAAACGACTCAGCGGATACGCTTCGTTCGGATATAAAACGAAAGGTGATACAGTCGCAGCAGAGTCCACGAATTTCATTTTTGACACGAGCAGTTTTTATCCGGTTTACTGCAGCGACATTGATAATGCACAAAAGGAGATTTTCATAATCAGCCCTTTCGTCATACGAAGACGGGTGGAACAGTTTCATCAATATTTCAAAAGAGGGGTGGGTAAGAATATCAAGGTGACGATTATGACGAGGCCGTGCGAGGGCTTCAAGGAGAAAGATAGACCAAATTTGCAGGACACCTTGGACATCCTGAGAAATGATGGCGTCAGTCTATTATTCAGATCCGGAGTACATCAAAAGTTTGCGGTTATAGACGAACGCATTGTCTGGTATGGAAGCATAAATCTTCTGAGTTTCGGGAATGCCGAGGAGACCATGATGAGAATCGAGAGTTCAAATATAGCAAGCGAGTTATTGAGGAGCATAGATCAGTAGGCAAGGCTGAGCATGGGTTCCAGACATTCCGTCCATGGAACATAGTGGCGGGGTTGACGACCGGCTACGTTGCTTCGCAACTTAGTCGGTCAGGAGGGCGATGATGCGCCTTGCTTACGTAGGTGAATAATATGCACTCGAATTCGCCGATGCTATTCTGCTTTCGCAGATTTCGTGAACCTAAAAATCCTTTTTGATATACTTTTCTCCCCGCGACCGGGCATATAACGGGCATGGAAAACTGGTCATAGATCCCGCTCGTGAACAGGAGACGTTGAAGGAATGGTCCCGAGATCTGCCCTATCTGGCCAAGAGGCTGATCGCCCAAGCTCTGAACCTCTCAAGCCTTTTCCACATGTCCCTTGTTGCGGCTGGCGAATATAGTTTTCCCAAATAAGAGACTCTGGTCTTCTCTTCTGCGCCTGAGGCGCATCAGCCTCTGGCTGAGATTATCCGTCTTAGGTGGTTCATAGCGGCCCGCTTGTCCCCATCATCGGCAGCAACAGTGTCAAGTATCTCTACAGCCTCTTCGTGATTCTCACCAGAGCTCCGTTGGCCGGATAGCATGATGTAAAGCGCATCGGCGTATGCGATCGCAGAGTGAACGATGAGAACGCCCGCAGCTGTAGGATAATCGAGCTCCATCGAATCTCTGGCAGCCTCGTAAAAATGCTGTGCTACGTTCATGTACTCCCGGATCGGCTTCCTTCATTAGCTTCACGTAACCTTTTTCTATGAATTCTTCCTTGAGGAAACCGAACCCGTAGATTTCACGGAGGATCTTCCGCGGCAAGGCGCCCTTGGGGGTGAGCTTGATGACCCCTTCGCGTGCGACGATTCTGGTAAATTCCTCTACCAGACGGAAAAAGGGAATGGAGTTAAGAGTATCGTCGGATATGTTCTCTCGCAAACATATCGACGACCTTTCGCCGAATGGGTAATAAAGGAGATGATGCATCTGGTCAGGCGACAGCCCTGAGAAATCATCAAGAGGTGTGGCGTTGCTTCTTCCTACCAAAGAGTTGAAAAAGTCTTCAATAGCAGAGAACGGTACACCATCACCGGGTTTTGATTCGTCCGTGGTCATAGCTTATGAACCAGTCTTTGAAAGCAATCGGTCCAGGTTCTCTCTCGTAAGTAAGCCTGCATCCGCGGTTGTGTCCAGGAACGGGTGGACGTCGTCCACAACGTTTTGCCAGTTCATCGTGTCGATTTTCTCACGGACCAATTGGCGCCAGTTATCTTCCGTCAATTCGGGTCCCGACCACTCTGTTTGCCGCAGTGCATTGTTCAGTAAGATGAAGTTGGGAGATGGCCATGTTGGATCGCTGAGGTACCAAAGGAGATCGTAAAGGTCACGCCCTTTGAGATGCGGTCGCTGAAGAAGAGCGTGGAGCTTTCCTGAGAGAAAGGAAGCCTTGTCATGATGCTGAAGCTGGAGCGTAACGTAGCGACGAATGACGGTGGTTGTCAGCACGGCGCCCTTAGGTGGATTTGTATCCACTTCGAGCTTGACGGCAAGAGTTTCGTCTCTGTGTGGTGAGACCCCGAGCTCATACAGCAGTCCACGCAAGTTGACGAAAGCTCCATGAACAACTTTCTTGTCACTCACCTTGAACCCAACATCATATCCTTCCGCTGTCAGCTCGCTTCTGATACTATCAAGGTATTTGTGGAAGTGGTAATCATCTCTGTTCTTCTCCAATGCGAAGTCAAGGTCTTCCGAGTAGCGGCCGGTAGAATAGAGAAAGCGCAACGCTGTTCCACCATGAAAGGAGAGCGGAATCATCGCGCCCGCGCGCTGCATCGCTCCGAGGATTCTGGCTTGCAAGTATTCCCTTACGATGTTCCTTGCCTGAAGGGATGTCGAAGCGCCGCGGATAAGTTGGGCAACATACTCTTTCACAGGGTCCTGTACTCCTCCCCTTCCTTACCCGCCATTGCTGTAACCCGCTTGGCAGCCCTTACCAGCTTTGGGTTTCCCGATTTTGCGGCCAATTGCCGCAGGCGTCCGAGTTCAAGCTTCTCAGTGTTCTTCAGTCTGAGCTCATTCAGATATGACTCATCATCACCGCCAGGTTGCAGATAGATAAGGTCAAGGAGTGCTTTCTCAGGAGTAGCAAGGAAGGCTTTCTGTCCACCGCCAAGTTCAACCAATTGATATCCTGAGAATAGAGTCTTTTTGATATGTCTGAATTCAAAGGCACCAAACGGTGAGTTCCATCGTCCGGGTCGTGAGGTCGTAATACTCACTACAACCGGGGTGTGTTCCGGGATTAGGCCGTGAAACTCAAGTGCCGACTGGCAGCTTACGTAGGATGCCCTGACCATACGATTCGCGACGAGAAACGGATGCGGCTTCACCTTTTGGTACGGTGGCGCGAGCGCATAAAGCCCGCGCCTGATCTGGTGAAGTCGGCCAGCCCTCGTCCAGCGGGAGAGCTGCAGGATCACGTCCTTCGGGTCTGCATTTCCGGCCAGGAGAAATCCCGTCTCAAAAACCGGTTCATCGCCGACGATATTGATAAGTTGCTTGAATTCCATGGCAATAACTTAGCATCATTGCCATATTATTGCAACCAACACGTTAGCGTTGTTGCTGCCTGCCCATCCCGCAGGAGACAATCCGCAAAAGATGATAAATACCATGCGCGTCCTGCCAAGACTGTACAGTCAGTGTACAGTAAACAAACCAACGAATTGGTGGGCGTGGGGGCCCTACCATTGTCAACAGTGCAAATCTGGGCTGGCCCGATCCCACTTGGAAAACATTTAGGCGGACAAGTTTTTCCCAGAACGGGATCTCGACTGAAGTCGGACTGGCGCGATGCCTGATTGAAACTGCGTTTACCGACATGTCGGCTATGGCGGTGTCGTTGCGCTTAGCTCTTATCCGAATAAGGAGAATAGGAGCCCTAGCGACTTCAGGCAGTCCTCCGGAGGCGGATCTTCGACGTGACAGAAGTATAGAACGGGACAGCCCTTCCTTTTGGAATCTTTCGCCTGGGAGGATGCCCGCAGCGCGGCGCGCGATCGCGGGATTCTGATTCTGTATGGGGTGGAGGGAAAAGGCACGACGATTGTCGCCTCTTCCCGCTTCTTGCTCAGGCTGATCTTGTTAACTCCCTCGACAAGAAGCTCAGGCCACTCATCAGAACCGACCTTCTCATCCTCAATGACTTTGCCTTTAAGAAGCTCGATCAGCAATCCGCCGAGTACCTGTACGCAATCGTAGACGCCAGGCATCCGTCGAAGTCCACCATCTTAACCAATAACCGGGCCATTACCGACTGGCACGCTATCTTCCCGGATCCGGTTATGGCCAACGCTCTCATGGACGCTCGCTCATAACGCTCATCAAATCTCAATCAAAGAAGAATCGTACAGAAAGAAGCTTTCACCGAAATCTCAGAATCTTGACTCTAAGAAATCAGTGAACTAAACTTCTCGTCAGAGTCCGCGGACTCCGACGGAGTCTGCGACTATCCGTCAACAAAAGGGTGGGGAATTAAATTGGCCCTGACCATGGGGAATAATGTGGCCCTCGACATTACGACCGAAGCACAACCCGGATTCAATGGAAATGTAATCCATCAAATGGGAATTATCAATCTCATGAACGAGTAAGAAAAAGGAAGCACACTGACTCATGAAAAAGGTAAATTTGGAGGAGTCGCGAGGAAGTCGTTGCCTCATAATCTACGTAACCCGGGAAGGAGCTTACCAGATTGCGGGAAGACAAGGGAAACAGGAGTACCTGGAGGCCATCCTGAGGCGATACCAGTTGGCAGATAAGGATGAGAAGCAGACGTTCCTGGATGAGTTTTGTAGGGTGTATGAGTACAACCGGAAGTATGCGATGCGACTTCAGGGCCAAGGTGGCGTTCCAGCAAAGAGTTCAGAGAACAAATCGGCTGGGCGCCCCAAGAGGTACCACGATCCGGTTATGCTGGAAGTCCTCAAGCGGATATGGAGTATGCTGAATCTTCCATGCTCCAAGAGGCTGGAGGCGGTCCTCGACACGCAGCGTGCCCGTCAGGTCTCGACGACCTGACGAGGTCGTCGGAAAGGCCCGCCGATTAGCTGCGAGCTCCCTTCACGACATGGCTCATGTCGTGATGCCTGTCCGTCTCGGCTTCGCCGAGGCGAGATCCTTCGGATAAGACAGCGCGGCTGGCTGGTTAAGAGTGTACGACAGCTTCGTGTTTTGCCTGAATGAGTCGAAAAGCGGCGGCTCGAACCGACAAGAAGAGACGAGCAGGTCATCAGGGCTTATGGGCTGAGAGCAGCAAGAGAAAAGCGCAATGAGCATGGCGCAGAGGGCATGGGGTGAGGTCAGGAGTACAACTCCTGACCAGCGGTGGCTGAGTCGTGCGAGTATAAATTACCTGCCCGTCATCTGGAGGGTAACTCCTACGGATATCTCTC
>CAZRXH010000115.1:0-9463 GCA_964603995.1 uncultured Bacteroidota bacterium
CGCGTGGTTTGAAGACTTGAAGAAGGCACTGATTGCGAACGGACTAACGACGAAAGTGGTCGCGGCAGACGGTGGGTGGGACGTCGTAGACAGTCTAGCTGCAGACTCTACTTTCAGATCCGCGGTGGATATCATAGGTGTTCACTACCCGTGTGGCTGGATGCAGCCTGAGGAAAGCTGCTCCAGCAGTTATACCCCGGAGGCCGAAGCTCTGGGCATGCCTATCTGGGCAAGTGAGAGCGGGTCTCAAAACTACGACACGGGCGCGATACCTCTTGCCCGTGCTCTCAATCGTGACTACATCGACAGCAGGATCACCGCGTATATCAACTGGACCGTTGTAGCAGCCTGGTACAGTACGCTCCCTTATTACGGCGATGGGCTCATGCTCGCCGACGAACCATGGTCGGGCTATTACCGTGTCGGGAAGAGCATCTGGGTGATGGGGCAGACCGCGCAATTCACGAAGATCGGCTGGCAGTATATAGATACCGCCTGCGGATATTTCGGAGGGAACCGCTACAACGGAAGCTACGTCACGCTGAAATCTCCCGGCGACAGCGACTATAGCGTTATCGTCGAGACCATTGACGCAAGCAGTCCGTACACCGCAACCTTCACAGTGACGGGCGGCCTTCCTGCGCAAAAAGAGGTCCATGTGTGGACGACCAACCTAAATTCCTCCGATCCGGCAGACTACTTTGTGGAGGACAGCGCCATAACTCCTGACAGCGGAAGTTACACAGTGACATTTCAGCCGGGATATGTTTACACTCTCAGCACGTTGACCGGTCAGGGAAAAGGTACCGCAACGTCACCGCCGCCTGCGATGCTGGGCCTGCCGTATACCGAGAATTTCAATGAGGATACCGTCGGGCAAATACCCAAGTATTTCGATTCAATACAGGGCGCGTTCGAGGTGGACAGCGCACGCGGCGGACGGAAGGGGATGTGTCTTCGACAGCAGATTACGATTCCGCCAATCGAATGGCCGGGCGGTTCACCGACGGCACCTCTTGTTGTCGTGGGCGATCCCGGCTGGACGAATTACAAGGTCAGCGTAGATGCCTTGCTCGAACAATCCGGTTACGTAGAGCTTGTGGGACGATTGAACGCACAAGCGGAGCAATCGCCCGGAGCTTCTCAAGGTTATCATCTTCAGATATCGGGCGGGGGCAGCTGGAGTCTGTTTAAGGAAGATCTTTCGGGAAATGATACGCAGCTGGCATCAGGGACTTCATCGTTCAGTTTGAACGCCTGGCATAATCTCGCGCTCAGCATGAGCGCCGATACGATCGAGGCGTTCATCGATTCGAGTCTTGTCGCGCGTGTAATGGACGGGACGTATGGTTCCGGCCAGGTCGGTTTGATGGTGAGCAAATGGCAGAATGGCGACTTCGATAACTTCTCTGTGACCCCCGTGCCGAGTAATGGATGGATTACCGTTGACGATGAGGAGGAAGGTACCGGCCTTGATCAATTCAACTATGTCGGGAACGGCTGGAGCCATTGTGCCACCTGTGCACCGACCGCATACAACACGAGCAACTCGTGGGACAACACCGTCGGCGACTACGTGACGGTCGGGTTCGAAGGAACGCAGATAAAGTTTTACGGCGTCAAGGACACGAAGCACGGGATAGGTGCGGTGTCCATAGACGGAGGAAGTGCAACCGACATCGACTTTTACTCCCCCGTACGGGCCGGGGATCAGCTGATGTGGACGAGTCCGGTCCTTACTCCGGGAGATCACATCTTCAAACTGGCTGTCACCGGCACGAAGAACCCGAACAGTACGGATACATGGGTTGTGCCGGATCGGGTCGATATTTTTGAACCCGGGCCGACCGCTGTTCGGGAATCACCCGATAATCCCGGCGGCTTTGTGCTCTACCAGAATGATCCGAACCCGTTCAATCCGTCAACAGTAATTTCGTACAACCTGCCGTCGGCCGGCCACGTGACATTGAGGATCTTCGACGTTCTAGGGAGGGAAGTGGAAACGCTGGTGGACGGACGAGAGGATGCGGGGGCTCATACGGTGTTGTTCGACGCATCGAGATTGCCGAGCGGTGTATATTTCTACCGGCTTGAGACGGTCGGTGCAAACGGCCGGATATTCAGCGCGGCGAAGAAAATGGTTGTCCTGAAATAGGTTTGCTTTTGACACAACAAGAATCAGAATAGTTCCATAATCAAGATGGAGGTATGAATAAAATGCCGAAAAGAGTAAGTGCTATCATGCTTGCCGCCTTCGCAATTATGATTACGTCTCAGTTGTCCTGGGCTGCCTCAGGGAGAATTGAAGGGAAGGCAACTGATATACGGAGCGGCGAGGCGCTTCCCGGAGTCACGGTTCAACTCGAAGGAACCTCCCTGGGCGCCGCTACAGACCTTAACGGGCACTATTTCATTTCCAACGTTCCGGCTGGTTCTTACACATTGAAAGCGACCTATGTCGGTTATCGGACGCTGACTGAGAAAATAGAGATAAGGGGAGGCGAGCTTCTCGAAAGGGACCTAAAGCTGGAAGCTGTGGGCGTGACTACGAAGGAGGTTGTGGTAACGGCCCAGGCAAGCGGTCAGAATTCGGCGATCAATCAACAATTGACCTCCAATAATGAAGTAAACGTCGTTTCGGCTGCCCGCATCCAGGAACTGCCGGATGCGAACGCGGCGGAATCAGTCGGAAGGCTGCCTGGGGTTTCATTGGTCAGACAGGGGGGGCAGGCTACCGAAGTCGTAATCCGTGGGCTTGAGCCTCAGTACAATATGATAACTGTAGACGGTATCCCGGTACCCCCAACAGATCCCAACAACAGGAGCACGAACCTCAGCATGTTTTCCTCGAGCATGTTGGAGGGTATACAGGTGTACAAGACGGTCACACCCGACATGGATGCTGCAGTTCTTGGAGGGACGGTTAACTTTGATATCAGGGAGGCTAAGGCAACTTCCAACGGAGCGCCGCAGATTTCTCTTCTTGCACAGGGAGGATACAACAATCTCATGAGTGCATACAACGACTACAAGGTTGTAGGCAGCGTCGAGAAAAGATTCTACGATAATCGTTTCGGGATATTTGCACAGGGAATTGTACAAAGACAGAACCTCTCGTCCGATCAATTTGGAGGAAGCTATTACCTTCCGGATGTAACCAAACCAAACCAGGTAGCCCTCGGCAGCCTGAGCCTCTATTTTTATCCGAGGGAAGAGCAGCTCTACGACGGTACCATCACGATGGATTACAAGCTTCCCGAAGGCAAAATAGACTTTGTGAACATATTGAGTCACAATAATACGAGTGAAGACTACCACAGCGAGACTTACGATCTCCAGGGGTATGGCAATGACATCCATTACAATGCTCAACATTCGCCGAACCAACTTAACGTAGTTACCAATATCCTCAACTATCAGCAGCGATTTTCCTCGTTCAGGATAGATGCAAAACTCGCCAATACCTTCTCCGAGAATATTTCACCCGATCAGTGGTCCTTCGGATTCGGCCAGAATTCGGCCGGCACATCGAACATATTAAACACTGAAAATCCCGTTGACATTGCCAGTGCTGCAGTTGCGAAGACTAATTTCAACAACATGCTGCTCTCCTCCATTTCCACGTGGAGCAGTTACAACAAACAGAGAAACCTTACGGGAGAGATCAACTTAGGGAAGGATTTCAATTTCTCTGGTATGGTGAGGCTCCACCTGAAGCTGGGCGGTATGTACACGTATACCAGCCGCTATTATAACTACGATAACGGAGGCGGTAGTATTTTCGGTACGTCAGCAATCATCGCGGCTTATCCCTGGCTCACTCAGCCCCCTATCAACCTCGACCCAGCCGGAACGCAGCAGATCCCATTCTCGGCATTCATGGTCCCGAACATGGACTTCGGGAATTTCCTCAACGGAGATTACGAGATGAACTCATCGGCAAACATGTCGATATTGGCTAACGTCAAGACTATCCTGCTAAATGCCGCCAAAAATCTAACGACTCCACCTACCGGAGGCGCTGCGGCCTATACCCCCAGTGTCTACGGGAGCCAGGCAAGCGATTACCACGGCAGCGAAAACAGAAGTGCCGGATACGTCATGGCAACTCTCAATGTCGGGAATAACATCACTATCATCCCCGGTGTGCGGTATCAGGGGCTAAGAACGTCGTACACCGCGAACCAATTCCTGAATGCGAGTGCGACGAACCCATTTCCGAATCCATTACCTCACACCGTCGTGACCAAGAATGAATACCATGGCTACTGGCTGCCGGATATCAACGTCAGGTATGATCCTCTGTCCTGGCTCAGTGTCCGCGCGGCATATACCAGCACACTCTCATATCCGGATTTCAATTCGATCATTCCCATAATGGACGTCTTCAGCTCCTCGATAAATTGGAACAATTACGCACTGAAGCCGGCTCGGGCCGAGAACTACGATTTCCAGGTGTCTGCATATGACAACAGTATCGGCCTGTTTGCCGTCAGCCCCTTTCTGAAGCGAATCAATGACCTGGTCTTCTATCAGTCTAGCTACATAACTGACCCTTCGGCGTATCCCGGTATCCCGGGTTACACGACAGGATATTCGATCGGCACATACATCAACAACTCCTACCCTGTTGATCTGTGGGGTATTGAAACAGAATGGGAAACTCATTTCTGGTATCTGCCCGGTCCATTTAACGGATTGGTCCTGAATATCAATTACACTCACATATTCTCCAAAGCGAGATATCCTTACACCTACACGGCAAATTCGGGGTTCCCTTTATACAAGCCGATATATGTAGATACTTTTTATGTGGACCGGCTCATACAACAGCCGGACGATATCGTGAATCTGTCGCTCGGGTACGATTATGCACAATTTTCCATTCTTGTCTCGATGATATATCAGTCTAACGTCTACTACGGCACGAATTTCTACAACTCGCTTCGCTCCGACAAATCCACCTATACGAGATGGGATATTGCGGTTAATCAAGGGCTGCCGTGGTACGGGCTTTCCGCTTTCCTCAACATCAATAACCTGAATAGCGCGAGCGACATCTATGAGATCAGAGGCTCAGGTTTTCCCACTTCGGAGTCCGACTACGGAATGACGGCCAGCTTAGGACTTAAGTGGAGGCTGTACTAATCACCAATAAATCCGTGCCGACCCTCCAGGGAGACCGGGAGTAACCCCGGTCTTCCCTGTGTGATGAGTCTGCCGATCTCCAACGTGCCCGGCCGGTTGTGAAAGTGACCCGCCGGGGTATTTACGATAAATACCGAAGACTGTCGCTTCAGATCAAGTCGATCTTTGAAAAACCTGTAGACATGAAGAAGTGAGGTGCATAGTAATGAAATGGAAGTTTATGGGTGCGCTGGGCATGGTGTTGATTCTGCTCCCGGCTCTGGCGAGAGCAGACCAGTTGCCCCCGCCCGGCTATCCGTTGTCGTGGTACGATGAGTTCAACGGTCAAAGCCTTGATACAACTAAATGGGGATACGGGATGAAACCGTGGGGAACCACTGACAACAGTCCGTGTCTGATTACGCCTGAGGACACATACCTGCAGAACGGCGATCTTGTGTTGCGTGACCGGATGGGTAATTTCGGCCAGTATCATTATTCCTGTGGCTGGGCGTGGACCAAGAAGTGGTTCAAGTACGGTTACTTTGAGATGCGTGCCAAATACCCGAAGGGAAACGGACAGTGGCCCGCGTGGTGGATGCTCAAGCAAGGCTGGCCGCCGGAGATCGACATTGCAGAATATCGCGGCACCCCGCTTAACTATATGACCGAAGCCTTCTATTGGGGGCAGTGGAGTACTACCCTTTTGCATGAGAGCAGCGGCTGGGACTTCTCAGCCTGGCATACGTACGGACTGCGGTGGGGTCCGGGATACTTAATATGGTATGTCGACGGGCAGATAGAGAAATACTACTTTGGCAACCAGGTCCCGACCGACTCTATGTATGTGATATTCAGCGCAGGACTTGACGGATCAAGTGCCGATTCCGCGACCGGTTTTCCGAATTATTATACGATAGACTATTTCCGGTATTATCAGATGCCAGGGAGTGATACCTGCTCTCCGACGCCTATCATCCCTAGTGTGCAGCTGAATTTCGGAACATGGCAGATTGCCGATTCGATAAGTGCCAAGCCCGGTGATTTTGTGAGTCTCTCCGTCGAACCTACCACCGGGGGAACTTGGAGCTGGAGCGGAGGCGGCACGTCGGGATCATCAAGCCAGCAATACATCACGGTCAGTAAGTCATGCACGATAACGGCCACCTTTGTCAATAGCTGCGGAGATACGAGTACCGAGAACTTCTATGTCGTGGTCGAACCTACAGGCGTCAAAGAAGGAGCGATTTCTCAAGGGGGGTACAACCTTTCACAGAACTATCCCAATCCCTTCAATCCCGCGACCGAGATTTCCTACAGGTTACTGGAGAGCGCGAATGTCACGATTGACATTTACGATGTAGACGGGAGAAAGGTGAGAACTCTGGTCGATATTTATCAATCGCCCGGAGAGCATTCCGTGAGTTGGAATTCATTGGACGATCATGGCAATGTAGTACCGAGCGGCACGTATTTCTATAAAATCGTTGCGACCTACCAAAACGGATCATGGTCAAAAACTAAAAAGATGGTACTTCTGAAATAAAGATGGGTTGCTTCTCCTTAAGGTGCCGGGACCGATGGCACATGCCGGACGTCCCGGTTTGTTTTAAAGAGTACCGGACAGAAGCTCCAGGTTATGGCGAAACGTATCTCAGCTGCAAACAGGCCATGCTCAGGAGCGCTAAAACGAGCGAGTAGATAGGATTGAAAAATGAAGAATATTAGAGATGGAATGGTAAGGAAGGCCTTTGTGTTCCTGGCTGCGGAGGGTATTGCCGCTCTCTTGTCGATTGTGATCATTTCGAGCGCACGCGCACAGACTCTTTCCGTAGTGGTAAATGCGAGTCAGAAGTTTCAGACGGTCGATAATTTTTCCGCCTCCGATTGCTGGTGGGCTCAGAAGATCGGCAGTGAATGGACCACCGCAAATAAAGATTCCATTGCCGACCTGCTTTTCTCCACGACGAAGGGGATCGGACTTTCGGCCTGGCGCTTCAATGTGGGAGCTGGCGCGGACCTTACGATAAGCGATCCCTGGAGAACAGTGGAAGGATTTGAAACCGTACCTGGCGTGTTTAATTGGTCGCAGGATGCCGGAGGTCAGTGGTTCCTGCAGGCTGCCAAGGAAAGAGGCGTGAAACAACTTATCGCTTTTGTCAATAGCCCGCCAGCCTGGATGACTCGGAACGGCCATACCTATTGCACGAATGGTCTTGGTTCCACAAATCTGAAGGACGGCTATTATAATGCCTACGCGAATTATCTCACCACGATTGTGAAACATTTCCGCGACAGTCTGGGGATCAACTTCACTTATGTCGACCCCGTCAACGAGCCGCAATGGGAATGGAACGGCCCGAGTCAGGAAGGTAGCCGGGCAAGCGATGACAATATCAGGGAAATAGTGGATTCGCTTCACGCTGATTTGGTGAACCAGGATGACTCCTCGAAGATTCTCATCCCGGAAAGCGGGAGCCTCCCCGACTGGTACAACGTTGAATCGTCGATCAGCCAGCAGTACGGCCAAACATACGGAGATTTCCTCGACAGTCTGTTTGGATACTCGGATGTGGCTTCCTATGCTGCAAAGATATTCGCTGGACATTCATATGGTTCAGATCTGCTTAGCACTCAGTTGGTTCAGAACAGGGATGCTCTTGGTTCAAAGCTGGCGCCATATCTTGCAAAAGGGTACAGATATTGGGTCACGGAGTATTGCGTGTTGACCGGTCCGTACGGCGAAGGCGGAAACGGGCGTGACCTCACGATGACAACTGCGCTGAACGTCGCACGTATCATTCACTATGACCTTACAGCCGCCGATGCGAGCGCCTGGCAATGGTGGACGGCGGTATCGCACTATGATTACAAAGACGGGCTGATATATACTGACTTTTCAAATCCCGGCGACCGTCAGAACATTATCCAGTCGAAACTTTTGTGGACAATAGGGAATTTCAGCCGTTACATACGCCCGGGCTCACAAAGAATAAGTTGCACCGGCGCCGACAATAAAACCGGTCTCATGGCTTCCGCTTATATAGATTCCGCATCCGGCGAGATCATCATGGTGCTGGTCAACGTCGGTACCACCGAGCAGAAGATCGATATCTCACTATCGGGATTGGGTTCGTCTCAGAAAGTAGCGTATTTCACGCCTTTTGTCACGAGCAACTCCAAAGGCTGTGACCTGAGGAAGTTCGCCGACTTCCCGGCAGACAGTGTCTACGACGTGCCTCCATACTCTGTAGTGACACTGGTTGGGATGCTCGATGGCAGCGTATATACCGGAGGAACGCCCGGCTCTGCAACTCTTCTGTCTCCGCCATACGGTGATACACTGAGTGGACAGGATACCACAGCAGAATGGGACCCTGTACCCGGCGCGACTTCATACGAAGTTCAGATATCTACCGATAGTTTATTTTCGACAACCGCGGTTGATTCTTCCGGGATAACCGCTTCCTCTCTCCCTTTGATGGAATATCTTAACCGCCCTTATTGGCTTTCAGGGCAGGAGAACACTCTTTTTGCAAACACCAGGTATTACTGGAGGGTAATAGCATCAAACGACAGCGGTTCGGGATCTTTTTCCGGCACATCGTGGTTCATGACGCCGGGTCCGGCGACGGGAATAGCCTCGTCACCTGCAAACGTTCCCGGAGTCTTTTCTCTCAGCCAGAACTACCCGAACCCATTCAATCCGACGACGGTCATCAAGGTTGGCCTCGACAAACCGGGAGTAATGAGTCTGAAGATTACCAATGTACTTGGAGAAACGCTGGATGAAATTGTTCATGGATACAAGCCGACAGGAGAATACCGGTTCGACGTAGACATGGACAGATACCCGAGCGGTGTCTACTTCTATACGCTTCAGCAAGGTGACAACTCGCTTACAAGAAAAATGCTTCTCCTTAAGTAACACGGCCTGCGCCTGCAGTTCCTCGCGGGCTGCGGGCACGCCCAAAACTCTTCGATGGATCGTTACAAAAATACAGCGTGCTTCACGTGGTGTTTTCCTGTTATAGGGCCGGCGGCCCAGTCACAGCCCCAAGCCGGGAGCAAGAGTAGTATCAAACAAGGTTGGAACAGTTGAGACTTTTCGGATCTGGCCCGGAGACTCGGAAGTCTTTCGGGTCAAAATTCTTCCCTGTCCTTATTCTCGCTTCTCTGTTTCTTGTTTCCACACGGATTCCGGACTTACAGGCACAGGTCACGAACATCGTGATTGACGGCAAAGGAGCCGGCCGCGTGTACGACGGGCTGGGCGGGGTTAGCGGCGGCGGCGGCACATCGAGGCTGTTGTGGGATTATCCGCCTCAGGAGCGCA
>CAZRXH010000116.1:0-1970 GCA_964603995.1 uncultured Bacteroidota bacterium
GTCCAGCTCGATCAGGAAGACCTGCTGCCACGTCCCGACGACCAATTTCCCTTCGCTGATCGGCAGAGTCACAGATGGTCCCATCAGTGTGGCCTGAAGATGAGAATGCCCGTTGCCGTCGTGCCAGGCTTGCTCATGACCGTAGCTCCTGCTCGGCGGGATCAGCCTGTCGAGAAGCTCCGGCAAATCGCGCTTGAGGCCCGGCTCGAACTCGATTGTGCTGACCGACGCAGTACTCCCGACCACTGAAACATTCACCATACCAGTCGTGATGCCGGACCCACTGACGATCTTCTGCACGCTGTCGCTCAGGTCGTGCATCTCACCGTGGAACCGTGTCGAGAGTTTAATTGAGACCTGAAACATCATGGTACATCTTAGATAAAAGGTTAAAAGGTGAATAGGTTAGGAGGTAAATGGGTTAGGCTGAAAAAGACCTCCGCTTCTTTATCAGCGAACTCAACATATAGGAAATCTCTTTCGCTTCTTCGACCAGCATGTTTGCTTTGTCCTTGGGGACAAGATCGACTTCGGCAGCGATAAGTATCTGTGTTCGCAATTCGCCGCAGGAACCCTTGGCAATGAATAGGAACCGAACGAATTCTTTGTTCGAGCCTCTCTCATATCCCTCGGCAATATTCGAGGGAATGGATAATGACGATCTGGTCACCTGATCTTTAAAACCAAAGTCCTTGCAGTCCCTAAATACCCTGTAGATTGCGACAGAAATGCTTTTGGCCTTCTGCCATACTACAAGATCTTCAAACCTTTGCACGCTCATATCACAGCCCTCCGTTTTGCTAAGTCCGTTCCTCTCCTTCGCGATTGCGTTTTTACCTCTTGACCGGTTTACCTTCTTCCCTTTTCACGTCTTTACCTTTTCGCCTTTTCATCTCTTTACCCTATTCCTAGAAGTATTCCTCTTCCTCATCGAATCTGGAAAGTGCCTTGTCCTTGGTCGATACGATCGGGTTTGAAACCCTCCACTCTATAGCAAGTTTCGGATCGTTGTAGACAATTCCCCGTTCGTCCTCGCGTGAATAGAACTCATCTACTTTGTAAACCACCTCGGCTTCCTCCGAAAGCGTGGAGTAGCCGTGTGCAAATCCCTTTGGTATGTAGAGCATCTTCTTGTTCTCTTCCGATAGAACGATGCCATACCACTCTCCCAAGGTGTCCGACTTCTTTCTCAAATCAACCGCGACATCGAATATTTCACCCCTGATGCATCTCACAAGCTTCGATTGCTCGCTCGGGTCGACCTGAAAATGAAGCCCGCGTATGACTCCCCTGGAGGATCTGGAATGATTGTCCTGAATAAACTCTTCCTTTATGCCGACTTTCGCAAACTCGTTGCTGCGGTACGTCTCCATGAAAAATCCGCGTTCGTCATTGAACACATACGGAGCTACAACTATCAGCCCTTCGGGGCTCTGGACCTTTGTAAAAGTAAATGTCATGTTCTCCTAAAATTTCTGATTTCGAATTTCCAATATCGAATCGGGATACAACAACCTGGTTATCAGCTTCGCTCAATGATTTCGAAATTTCAATTCGAAATCCGGAGCCTTCATTCAGTCTTTCATGTTTACGAACTGCAGCGGGATGCCAAGGCTCTGCGAGCGCAGCATCTTTATTACTTCCTGCAAGTCGTCGATCTTCTTCCCGGTCACGCGAACCTGCTCGTCCTGAATCGCAGCCTGGACCTTCAACTTCTGGTCCTTTATCATCTTAACGATCTTCTTGGCGATTTCAGTCTCGATCCCTTCCTGGATTTCAATCTCGCGCTTGACATGGCCCTGGGAAGACGGCTCGACAGCCTTGAGCTTCAGAACCTTCGGATCAATTTTTCGCTTTATCATGTGCGTCATGAGCATATCCATGACGGCGTCCATCCTCATCTCGTGCTCGGCAACGACATGAATCTTCTTTTCTTTCTTGTCGAGACTCACTTCCGCCGGGGAGCCGCG
>CAZRXH010000116.1:2070-9331 GCA_964603995.1 uncultured Bacteroidota bacterium
ATAATTCTCCTGGAGTTTCGACAGGTTGATCCTCATCGATTCGAGCTTCGTCTTTTCTTTTTCAATTACCTGTGCGGGCGCGCGTTGAATAAACTGCTCGTTGCCGAGTTTCGACTCGATTCCCTGGATGGCACCTTTCACGCGCGCGATTTCTTTTTCCAGCCGGCTCCGCTCAGCTTCCACGTTTATGATCCCTTCGAGCGATACAAAAATCTCGATCCCGCGCACTACGGCACTTGTGGATTTCTCAGGCTTGCGGAGATTGTAACCGACACTGAAATTCCCGACCTTCGCGAGCTTTCTGACGTATGCCTCGTTAGTCGCAAGGACTTCAAGCGTAGTCTCGTTATCGGGTTTCACTACGATGTCCACCAGCATGCCCGGCGGCACGTTCGCTTCTTTACGCATTCCTCTGATCGACGTTATGACTTCCTGCACAAGGCTCATCTCGGTCTCGATCTTCTCGTTGACAAAGCGTGCCTCCGCTTCCGGAAACTCGGCAATGGTAATGCTCTCGCCCTGACCCGGATTCACCAGACTGTACATCTCCTCGGTAATGAACGGCATGAATGGATGGAGCATCTTGAGGGCAGCTTCAAATATGGCGATGGCATTCGAAATAATTATCGCGCGAGTCATCTCGACGCTCTTCCCGGGAGATCCCTCCTGCTGGTTCAGGCGCTCTTTTACCATCTCGACATACCAGTCGCAGTAGTTATGCCAGATAAAATCATATATAATCTTTGAGCCTTCGTTTATCCTGAAATTGTCGAGCGCGGAGTTGAGGTCGCGGATCGTGTGATGAAGTCTGCTGACGATCCACCTGTCGGCAAAGTCGAACACCGATATATCCGGAGCGGCGGCGATGTTCTGTTTTTCCCGGTTCAGCAGAAGGAAGCGACCGGCGTTCCAGATCTTGTTCGCGAAGTTCCTCCCCATTTCGCACTTCGAGCTCTCGAACAGGACATCCTGACCGAGCGGCGCAAGGTAGAGTATGGTGAATCTCAGCGCATCCGCACCGTATTCGGCAATGACGTCCAGCGGGTCAGGCGAATTGCCGAGCGACTTCGACATCTTCCTTCCTTGCATGTCGCGAATGACGCTCGTGAAATAGACATCTCTGAACGGTACATCTTTCATGAACTCCAAACCCGACATGACCATTCTCGCGACCCAGAAGAAGATTATATCCGGAGCAGTCACGAGTGTGTCTGTGGGGTAGAAGTATTTCAGGTCCCAGGTTTCTTCAGGCCAACCGAGAACAGAGAACGGCCAGAGCCACGAGGAAAACCAGGTGTCGAGGACATCTTCGTCCTGGCGGTAAGACGTTCCACCGCATTTCCCGCAGGGCTTCACAGGGTGCGTCACGCTGACTTCCAGCTCGTTACAACTATTGCAGTACCAGACCGGAATCCTGTGCCCCCACCAGAGCTGACGGCTGATGCACCAGTCACGGATGTTTTCCATCCAGTGTTCATAAGTTTTCACCCACCGCTCCGGGTAGAAACGGATCCTTCCATCACGCACGGCCCGCAGAGCTGGTTCAGCAAGCGGCTTCATCTTTACAAACCACTGGTCCGAGAGATACGGCTCGATGACGGTGTGGCATCTGTAACATTCGCCGACGCTCACCTTGTAATCGTCTACCTTTTCGACGAAACCGAGAGCCTGGAGATCCTCCATGATTTGTTTCCGGGCCTTGAACCTGTCAAGCCCACGGTACTTCTCAGGGGCGTTCTCATTCACCCGGCCGGAAATATCGAGGACAATGACCTTCTCCAGATCATGCCTCTCAGCAACCCTGAAGTCGTTCGGGTCGTGCGCCGGTGTGATTTTGACGGCGCCGGTGCCGAACTCCTTGTCGACGTACTCATCGGCGATAATCTTCATCTTCCTTCCGACAAGCGGAAGGATCAGGTTTTTTCCCACCATGTGCTTGTAGCGTTCGTCATTGGGGTTGACCGCAACCGACACGTCACCGAGCATCGTCTCCGGCCTCGTCGTCGCGACGACTATGCGCCCGCTTCCATCTTCAAGCGGGTATCTCAGATAGTAAAGCTTTCCATCCTTTTCCTGGTACTCGACTTCGTCATCGCTTATCGCCGTATGATCTTTCGGACACCAGTTGACTATATATTTGCCTCTGTAGATGAGCCCTTTCTCGTACAACTTAACAAAGACCTCGCGCACGGCATGCGACAGACCCTCGTCCATCGTGAATCTTTCACGCGTCCAGTCGCAGGAAACTCCGAGTTTCTTCAACTGTTTGATAATCGTCCCGCCATATTCTTCCCGCCACTTCCAGATAAGCTCGACGAACTTCTCGCGTCCGAGCGAATGCCGGTCCTTTCCTTCCTTCGCGAGACTTTTCTCGACAACGTTCTGAGTTGCTATGCCGGCGTGATCCGTCCCCGGTACCCAGCATGCCTCATATCCCTTCATCCTTTTCCAGCGGACGAAGACATCCTGTATTGAGTTGTTGAGGACATGTCCCATCGTGAGGATTCCGGTGATGTTCGGCGGGGGAATCACAACCGTATACGGTTTCTTCTCTTTGTTCGGTTTCGCCTCGAAGAGTTTGTTATCCAGCCAGTACTTGTACCACTTCTCTTCGATTTCGGAAGGTGAATACGCTTTGGGGATTTCTTTATTCATCGAATTCTTCTCTGACCCTGCCAAAGCCTAAGCTTGAAGGCAGGGGCTATTTGTCAAATAGTTAAAGAGATAAAATCTATATTGTCTCCGTGCTTCCCGGAGAGTCTTCTCATCAAAATCTCAGCCTGGACATGACCGTTGTCTCATTCCCGGCATTGTCACGTACGGTGACTCTGACTCTTTTTTCACGTCGCAGGAGAACGTCGTCGATCCGACAAACAGCCGCGCGCTTGTCAACATCATATTCGCATAAGAAATTCTGTTTGCCAACCTGCAACAGGATTTTGTCAGTATTGATGTTCGACAACCTGTCAAACACCCTAAAATATACAAAATCTCTCCTAAACTGCGTCGGGGCAACCGACCTGTAGAACGGGTTCTTCTTGGAGACCCGTATTTTCTCCACAACAGGGGGAGTGTCGTCCCGAATCAGTGCAAATTCGCCAATCTCATACCCGACCCTCGCTTTCAGGACTTTCCCGTCGTTCTCACAGGGGACATGGATCCAGCGACTTTTCCCCTTGCGGAAGAGTTGAACTTTTGGGTCGGTGACACTCCAGGTAAGCTGCACTTTCTTTCGCAACGTTTCTCCACCGGCTCGTATGCTGAATGATGTCGGAGAAAGCCCCGCAACTTCAAGATTCACATTCCTGAGGAAGGCATTCTCAGGAAAGCGAAGGGTCAGCTCGGGCAACGGATTTATCACCCTTTCCCGGAATGGTTCGATCATTTCGGGATCAGCGACAGCAGAATTGCAGCCGGTCGCTCCTTTGTGCTCAATGTTCAGGACAAACTCCCCGGTTACCGATGCGGAGTTGCCGTCTTCGTCTCTCACAGTTATCTCATATTCATGCTTCCCATTCGAAAGCTGGCCATCGACCAATCCGCTCAATGGCGCCGATGGAGAAAATACTGAAAACGGAATCGCCCGGTCGACGAAAAGTCTGTAGTACGTCCTGTAACCGCACGAAAGCTTGAGATCGACGAGCGAGCTGACATCGAGATAGTCACCAGCGTCGAAGCGTGTCAGGTTGAGCGAGATGTAATCCTTGCCATCTATCTCAAGGTCGATATGTTTGGGCGGTCTCTTGAATCGCCCGCGCCCGTACGAATCGGCGGCGTGGATGATGAAGAAGAAAGGCTCATCCATGTGAAACATATCGCGCGCCCGATATGCATTCCCTCGCCTGACGACGCCGCTAACGCTGGCCCTTCCGGAGTCAAACCCTCTCACCGCAACGTTGAATATCCGGGGCGTTCTGTAATCTGTGACATCGAGAGACTTATATGTCAGCGGGTCGACGAAAGCATAACTCTTGTCATGAATCTCGAAGTGCAGGTGTGGACCGCCGACACCCGTGGCGCCGGTCCGGGCGATCACTTCTCCACGCTGAACCCTTATCTCGCCCGGCTGAAATCTGATGTCAACATCATACTTTCCCTCTTTTATCTGGGCGGCTTTCACACGCTGGTCTATCTTATCTGAGAACGCTGACAGGTGCCCGTAGAGAGTGAACGTCGAGTCATCGTGGCGGAGAATAATCATCTTGCCGTAACCAAATGGCGATACCGAAACTCTGTATACGTAGCCGGACTTCGCAGCATACACGGGATAACCGATCTTGCCGTTCGTGGAAATGTCAATTCCGCCGTGGAAATGCGATTCGCGGTAATCGGCGAAACCAGAGTTGATTTGGTGAGATGCGTCTGTGGGAAAGAGATAGGAACTGCCGGACAAAACGCCGGAAGCGCCATTTCTATTTCCGGCGTGCGTGACGGTTGAGCACAGAACTAAAACGGCAATAAAGCGCAGGGAGAATCTCATCAGAGAGTATCCGGCCCCGTGGTACCATGC
The DNA here is from genome assembly GCA_964603995.1 of uncultured Bacteroidota bacterium. GTDB lineage: Bacteria > Bacteroidota > Ignavibacteria > Kryptoniales > JAKASW01 > JAKASW01. Next base: position 6,581 of record CAZRXH010000116.1, read on the forward strand.
TTTTCGCCTTGCCGGGAATCGGGAACCTGCTCATAGGATTCGGACTCGTCACGGTCCGCGGCCCGTATCTTGCCGGAAGCGTCATCCCTTGCGAGAATCTCCATCGCCAGATCAAAATATGCCTGTGCGCCTTTGGAATTGATGTTGTAGAGGAGGGCCGGCCTTCCATAGAAAGCCGCCTCCGCAAGAGTGGAATTCTTCGGGATCGCAACCTTGAAGAGGAACTTTGAGTATCGCGAACGGAGCTCACGTCCGGTGATCTCGGCGATTTTCGTGTTGGGCTCAAACATCGTGAGGAGAATTCCTTCGACATAGATGGAAGGGTTGGCAACCTCACGTATCCATTTCAGGTAGCGCATCAGCCTCATGACGGCGTCGAGAGAGAAATGGCTTGCACGCATCGGTATGATTACGGAGTCGGAGGCACAGAGCGCGTTTGTCGTTATGCCGCGCAGCGTGGGCGGGCAGTCTATGATCACATAATCGTACTGCATCTCGACGTCGCGCAAAGCCATCCTCATTACCGTCCTGTTCTCGCTGAGCCGGAGGAGGCGTTCTTCCATCTGGACCGTCGAGATGTTGGAGGGGACGAAATCAAGATAAGTGAGTTCGCTTTTATATATGACACGATTGAGCGAGTGCGTGTAATTGAAAACATCGTAAAGGCCGCTCTTCACCTGGTCGGCCGTGAAACCTAGCGATATTCCGCTCGCGCCGAGCGTATCGGCGTCAATGAGAAGAGTCTTTTTCTCGGCCGCTGCGAGGCTCGCGGCAAGATTGACTGAAGTCGTTGTCTTGCCTTCTCCGCCTTTTGGAATGGCGACCGATATGACACGCATCCTCAGCCAATCTCGATATCGAGTGACGCATGACCGGTAAGCTCGGCGTGAAGCCTGTCGCCGGAATTCAGCCTCGCTACTCCTTCAGGTGTTCCTGTGAAAATGAGATCACCCCGCTCAAGCGTAAACAACTGCGATATGAAAGCAATGACTTCTTCGATCTTGAAAATCGTGTTCTTGTAGCTCCCTCGTTGACGCGGCTGGCTGTTGACGGTCAGGCTCAGCTCGAGCGAACTGAAGTCGATGCCACCAACTGGGACCGCATCGGATATCGGGGCGGAGCCGTCGAAACCTTTCGAGATCAGCCATGGATTGCCGGCATCCTTTAACTCGGTCTGCAAATCCCGGAGAGTCAGGTCGAGTCCGATCCCCATCGCCGTTATGTACGAACGCGCATCTTCCCTGCGGATATTCTTCCCTTCTTTTCCGATGACGAAATAGATCTCCGTTTCGTGATGGAAATCCTTCGTCATCGCAGGAATATCCACCTTCGCACCGCTATGCACAATAGCACTGGACGGTTTCATGAAGATGACCGGCTTTTGCGGCACATTGGATTTCATTTCGGCAGCGTGCTTCGCATAGTTCTTTCCCAGGCAGAAAATTTTGGGAACGACAATATCTTCACCGGAATTGCTGAGATGGACAGTTTTCATGAGGTGAATATAAAGGGAGGTAGAGTTTTATTCAAGAAAACGTGGTACGCCGCGGTGACTTCGGTGAATGACACACAGATGACACAGAAGGTTACACGATTCACACCGATCAAATTATCGCGAATTGAACTATTTGTGATAATCTGTGACTCTATCATTGCAGCCGGTGCAACGATTGAATTCGCACTTTCAAGAGCAGTTCACCCTATTTTTCGAGGAGCATCTTCCTGACAATGTTCACGCCGGACGCAGTCAATCGATAGAAGTAGACACCGCTGGCGAGCCTGGAGCCGTCGAAAGTGATGGAGTGTACTCCCGATGATTGACGTGCGTTTACAAGCGTTTCAACCGCTCTTCCAAGTATATCATATACTCTTAGTATGACCACACTGCTCTTCGGCAAATCGTAGCTGATAACTGTCGACGGGTTGAACGGGTTGGGATAGTTTTGATGCAGCTGGAACCTGGCTGGCAGCAAGACGGGCCCGCCGATACCCGAATTGCTCCACTCGAAACTTCTGCTGTAAATGTGGGAGGTGCCGCTCCGGTCGCTCTGCCACACTACGAAGCCGAGGTAAGTCAGATAATTCTGCGGACTCACCGGAAAGGTCAGAAACGATACGGAGGGATCGCTTCCGGCCTGAATACTGTCCACACCAGCATCATAAAAGACTACGGAAGTATCGGTAGCGGTCCGCTTTTCCCACGCGTAGAAGTTGAAAGAGAACAATTGATATGGCTCATCCACATTTGAAGCGACTGCCACGACATAAGGGGGAGTGTAAAATACAGGGTGAAGGTAGCTCGAGCCGGTGTCACCGGCAAGTTCCTCCGGTGTATACCCGGTCACCATCGGATATGAAGACCACCATGCAGTGTACTTCCCGTCGCTAAAAAGATCGAACGTAAACGTCTGCGCAGGCCCTCCACCGAACACCATGAAACGAGGGTTGCCGATATCTCCGGCGCACATGACCGTGTCTGCCGAATAAAGTGCGGGATAGGCGAAGCTCTCAACGGTGCTGACAAGACAGTATCTGTTCCCCGAATTAGATCTTTCCGTCCAGACGAGCCGGTTGCCGGCGAAATCATAATCGGTGCTGTCTGTGTCGGTGTGAACGAGAGTGTCAATCGTCGAAAAGCCGCCCGATTTATAGACGGAGAAAAGCACCGTGCTCCCTCTTTTCCACAACAGGACAAAACTTGTATCGGAAAGTGCTCTCACTTCCACGTTTGTATTGCTGACCGAATCATTC
>CAZRXH010000117.1:0-9104 GCA_964603995.1 uncultured Bacteroidota bacterium
GGGGCAGTAGCTCAGTTGGGAGAGCGCCAGAATCGCACTCTGGAGGTCGGGGGTTCGACTCCCCTCTGCTCCACGAAAGAGTTTTTTATTAATGAAAGCAATGGAATGAGTTTTCGAGGTCAAGTCCTGTGCAACGGAAGGTTGCCGAACCCCGCCAGGTCCGGAAGGAAGCAACGGTAAGCGTACTGACTGTGTGACACAGTAAGCTTGGCCTCGTTTTTTGTTTCAGAGCTTGGAGCACGCTACCCGGTACGCCCAGAAGAAGATGAGGCTCGGGTGGATCTTTTAACTTCTGGAGTTCAATAATTGGTAGATCGGTGTTAAGACGGCACGGCATCATGGGCTGGAAATCGGATGAGCTAACGGCAGGTATCGCGACTATGCCGGTCTTTGAAACGGTGTCGTTCGTGCTTTCTTCAGTTTCAGTATTTGGGCAATTAATATTCCCTTCGTTTGTCAAATTTATTCTAAACACTATTTGCGGAGTCGTTTCAGACTGTCTCCAGTGTGTTCGTGAGAGTGTTCTCAATGATTTGGGGAGAGTGACCGCGGAATGCCGCGGCAAGGATTTGAATACACTTCTCGTTCCGGTGGGATCAGTTCAAATGATCCCGAGCTTTGCAATTTCCGGAAGATCTCCGGATTGTGATATACAGATGATATTCGCGCCTGATAGCGGCGCAGTTTCGTCCTACCATCGTCATACACACTCTGAAGGAATTTTGGGGAATCAAATCGCGAGGTCCCGCATCGAGGATCCGGGTGACAGTCTAAGCCGCTCTCCGCTCAAACACAACAGAGCAGGTATCTATGAAAAAGGAGATTGTAATCAATGAGACTGCCGATCAGGTTCGTATCGCAATTACGGAGGACGGCAGGCTTGCGGAGATCTTTGTCGACACACCCGGGAAAGAACGGATGGTGGGCGACATATATCTTGGAAGAATCGCCAGGGTCATGCCTGGTATCCGGGCTGCCTTCATCGACATCGGGCACAAGCAGGACGCGTTTCTTCATTTCTCGGATGTTGATCCAAATATAGACGACTACTCCTCGCTCATCGGTGAGGATGAGTCTGAGATCGACGACGAAGATGACGATGACGGCGATACTGTAGCAGTCGCACCGCCCACAGAACACGGACCGAATCACCCGGCAAATGTGCGCCCGCAGCCAGGCCAACAGAGAGGTTCCCGGCCGCCGCAAAGGGATGTCAAGCTCGAGCGCGGTCAGAGTATCATTATCCAGGTAACAAAGGAACCGGTCGGCAAGAAAGGGGTACGCGTAACCAGTAAGGTATCGCTTCCGGGAAGGTATCTCGTCCTTCTCCCATTCGACGGCCGCATAGGGGTTTCGAAGAAGCTCTATAATTTCCGGGAGAAGAAGCGACTGAGAAGAATAATCAGGAGCATGCTCCCCGAGGGATTCGGCGTGATCATAAGAACCGTAGCGGAAGGGAAGGAGGAAGAACTCCTGAAGAATGATCTCGGTCAGCTGATCAAGACCTGGCGCGAGATCGAAAAGAGCTTAAAGACTGAACAACCGCCGATCCTGCTGTACAAGGACCTTTCGACGGTCTCGAGCGTCATTCGCGATCTCTTCAACAATGAAGTGCAGAGGGTCGTCGTCGATTCGAGAAGACTCTATAAGGAAATTACCACTTACGTAAAGTGGTTCTCGCCGAATCTCGTCGACAAAATAGAATTTTACCGTGGCAAGCAGCCGATCTTCGACGTTTTTGGTGTCGCTAAAGACATGCAGGAGTCGCTGGGAAGACGCGTTGCGCTGAAAACCGGCGGGTATCTCGTCATAGATCCGACCGAGGCGATGACTGTCATCGACGTCAACAGCGGTCGGTATGCCGCGAACAAGGAACAGGAGCAGAATTCCCTTCGCACAAACATGGAGGCCTCACGCGAAATAGTGAGACAGCTCCGTCTCCGCGACATCGGAGGAATAATCGTCATCGATTTCATAGACCTGGACGACGAGCGAAACAAACGCAAAGTATATGAGGAACTGCGCAAGGAATTCAGGCGAGACAGGGCAAAGTCGACAGTCCTTCCGATGACTGAATTTGGACTTGTCCAGATCACGCGTCAGCGCATCCGTCAGAGTATCATGCAGTCTTTCAGTGAGACATGTCCTGTGTGCGCGGGGACCGGCATTGTCCAGAGCAGAGCCACTGTCCTCACCGATATTACAGGCTGGTTTGGCAGGTTCAGGACGGAGGGACACGGCGGTCTATACTTCAACCTTACGGTCCATCCATACATCGCTTATTATCTTAGAGAAGGAAGACCGAGCCATCTGCTGAACCTGATGTGGAAGAACAGAATCTTCATCAGACTCTTGTCGGATCCGACTGTTCCTCTGAACTCCTTCAAGGTCTACTCTCGTTCGGAAAAACGCGAGTTGACGGAAGGGTTCAAAGCTTAGGCATATGCGGGCGCCGGAGATTTCCGTTAGCCGTTGAAAATCCGGAGGTAACTTACATCCGACTGTGCCGAAGGCGGTTGAGAGATCGAATTCTCGGGTGGATCAATTCCGGGATTCGGTGACAATCGTTCTTGTTTTCAGAGAAACGGTGCTCCTCGTGGCGCTAAGAACACCGGCAGGCTGACGATTCCACAAATGTTCAGGAGACTTCGATGAAAAACGTGCGTGTTAAGATGAACCCTAAAAAGAAGATCGCCCTCGTTGCACACGACAACAAGAAGGAAGAGCTTCTCCAGTGGGCGACGTTCAACGCGGGGACTCTGAAGAACCACGAGTTGTTTGCCACTGGAACGACGGGCAGGCTCTTGTCGAACGCGCTCGGAGTCAAGATAAAGAGAATGTTGAGTGGTCCGGTTGGTGGGGATCAGCAGCTGGGCGCCAAGATAGCTGAAGGAAAGATCGATGTCCTGATCTTCTTCTGGGACCCGCTCGAACCGCAACCGCATGACCCCGATGTGAAGGCTCTCCTGAGAATCGCCGTGGTCTGGAACATCCCGGTGGCCTCCAACAGGGCCTCAGCCGATTTTCTCATATCGTCTCCGTTGTTTCACTCGGAATACGAGCGGAACGTCATCTTTAGCATCAGTCAGTAGCCATCCATCCGAGCTTTAATGTTCGTTCTTTACTTCATAAATTTCTTATGAATGCAATCTCAATCAAAGGAGTAGACGTATGCGAATTGGAATTCTGACAGGCGGTGGCGACGTACCTGGATTGAACCCCTGCATAAAAGCTGCTGTTTACCGGGCACAGGATGCCGGCATTGAAGTCATCGGCATCAAACGCGGCTGGGGCGGGCTCTTGTATTACAACATTGACTCGAAAGAAGGTGACCAGCAATGGGTAACCATGTTGAACAAACAAAATACGCGCACTGTGGATAGGTCCGGCGGAACATTCCTGCACACGTCCAGGACGAATCCCTCGAAAGTAAGGCCCAAAGACGTTCCTGACTTCCTGCGCGACCCGGAATACCCGCCCAAGAAAGACGACCCACCTCTCGATTTCACACCACACGTGCTCAAGAACCTCGAACACCTGAAGATCGACGCGATGCTTCCTATCGGGGGCGACGACACTCTGAGTTACGCAGTCCGTCTCCACAAGGAAGGATTCCCCGTGGTGGCAGTACCAAAGACGATGGACAACGACGTGTTCGGCACGGATTATTGTATAGGTTTCTCTACCGCGGTTACGAGGAGTGTAAACTTCATTACGGCTCTGCGCACTCCTGCGGGATCTCACGAACGCATCGCGGTCGTGGAGTTATTCGGTAGAAACTCAGGAGAGACATCCCTCATATCGGCATATCTCGCCGGTGTGGACCGTGCCATAATATCGGAAGTTCCGTTCGATCCGGAGAAACTTGCGGCTCTGCTTCTTGAAGATAAGAAACGCAACCCCAGTGACTATGCCATCATGACAATTTCAGAAGGAGCGCAGATGGCGGGCGGAAAGATTGTCGAATATGGACAGGCCGACGCTTACGGTCACAAGAAACTCGGCGGAATTGGCCAGCTCACAGGAGACGCGCTGAAACAGATAACGGGCACCGAGATTATTTATCAGCAGGTTGCGTATCTGATGAGGAGCGGCGAACCGGATGCTCTCGATCGGATGGTTGCGATAAGCTACGCGAATCTTGCTACCGATCTGATCATAAGGAAACAGTTCGGCAGGATGGTCGCGCTGAAAGAAGGGAAGTACACTCATATCCCGATCGACAGCATCGCAACCGGGGTGAAGCGTGTGGATGTCGATGAGTTGTACGACGCAGAGGAGTACAAGCCCAAGGTCGCGCACTTACTCGACAAGCCGATGTTCCTGTATTGACAGACGCATTTGCTGAAAATTCAAAGGCGGGATGGAGTTTCAAATCATCCCGCCTTTTTTTTGAGCGGGGAAAAGACAACGTGAATTCCTCTTGTCTAATATTGCCCTTCTTGGGGTAATTTGTTCCAGATTCCATTATTTTGACGTTCCTAGCCACATTCTCGTGGAAGACAATAACGTGTTTTCGTTCGGGAAATAACATATTAAGAGGTCCTTCGGCGGCATTTTAGTTGCATAGAATGACTTGAGCTCAAGTCAGGGAGCTTAACAATAGCAGGTCAGCATAAAACTAGGAGATATCACCATGGGTAAGCTATCTACTTTTTGCACCATGGCCTTACTGATGATGGCTGGCGTTGCGTCGTCGCAGACCCCGAACCCGCAGATCGAGGTGGTAGGAATGTCGCCATACCAGCTCGCTCAGAAATACGGGTCACAGGGAACCAGGACGACGACTTCGGGGCTGAACACAGTCGGTAAAGGCTCGATTGTCTATCTAAGCGCGAAGGATCTGAGCGGCGGGCAGGTCACTTCAGTCGCGTGGTCAATTCTAAACAAACCCGCCGGTTCGCGGACAACCATCGATAGCGCCGCGACGCTCTTCACGACCATGAAGCCGGATACCAACGGGCAGTACATAATCCAACTCAGCCTGACGACGTCGGGCGGCACGGAGACAGTTGTAGACACGATCACTTCTGCTGCCTATCAGGGAGTTGGCTTCATGGGCGGTGGTGGAGTTAACATAAGTGATCCAAAGTGTGGACTGTGCCATCTTCCGATGGTGCAGGATTGGGTTGAGACCCCGCACGCCGTGATCTTCCAGAATGCGATCAACGGAACTGACCCCAGGCAGACGCATTACAGTGCGACTTGCATCAGCTGCCATACAACCGGGTACGATAAGAATGCCAGCAACGGCGGTTTTGATGATGTCCAGGCACAGTCGGGATGGAAGTTTCCATCGTCGTATGTCGATACTAATTTTGCAAATCTGAACGCAACCTCTCACCAGCTCGCTCAGCTGGCAACAATCGGCTGCGAGAGTTGTCACGGTCCGGGAAGCGAACACAACGGGGACCCCGCCGGCATCAGCGTTTCGCTTGATGTGAAAGTATGTGCCCAGTGTCATGACTCCCCGACACATCATCCGATTGTGAGGGAATACTCCATCAGCAAGCATGGGCTGAATGCGGTCCAAGCGGAAGATTCCGGAGTCAACAATGCGTCCTGTGCGAAATGCCACAACGGAACTGGCTTCTATCTGTACGCCTCGGGCAAGACCATATCTGGTACTCAGGGTGCACAGGCGATCGGGTGTGCATCATGCCACGACCCACACTCTGAAGGTAATCCCCACCAGTTGCGGAAAGTAACCGCCGACACCCTCATGAATGGTTTCGAAATTCCCGATGCGGGAACTGGCGGCCTTTGCATGAACTGCCACAAGGGGAGACGGAATGCCGATACGTATGTAAAGAAATGGGCAAGTCACTACAGCCCCCACTATGGAACACAAACCGATATGTATTACGGCCAGAACGCTTATCAGTTCGGAGACCAGACCATCACAGGAGTGTCCACCCACACTCAGCTGGCCGACGCGTGCGTTACGTGCCATATGTCCGCTGCAAGCGGGAATGTAGCTTATCTTCTCGGAAGTCACACCTGGAAGATGAGCGGGCCCGATAGCACGGGTACAGTCACAGATAACGTGGGTATCTGCGAGAGTTGTCACGGGCCGATGAAGACCTTTGACGACATCAAAGCGGGAGACGACTATGACGGTAACGGCAGGGTAGAAGGCGTCCAGACTGAGGTGAAGGGACTCCTTGCGAAGCTTGCTGCCAACCTTCCGAAGGACGCGACTGGCGCGGTCAGTACCGACTCATCAGCGATAGCCGGTAACCCCGCGTACCTGAAAGCGGTTTATGATTACTACTTCGTGGCGAACGACGGGAGCTACGGTATTCATAACGCGAAGTATGCGTTCGCGATTCTTACAAGAGCCCTGGGCACTCTCACCGGAGTGGAAGTCATTCCCGACAATGTACCAAAGACATTCGCTCTCGAGCAGAACTATCCAAACCCCTTCAACCCGACGACCACGATCAAGTTCTCTGTTCCCAAGTCGGGCAACGTAAAGGTTACAGTCTATAACTCGATTGGGCAGTTGGTCAGGACCCTGGTGGATAATCACTTCACTCCGGGTACATACAAAGTCTCTTGGGACGGAACAAACACTTCCGGCTCATTTGTCTCAAGCGGAGTTTACTTCTACAAGTTTGCGTCAAAAGATTTTTCGCAAACACGAAAGATGCTGTTGATGAAATAGAGCCGCAGTAGGAGACCGCTGCCCTGGTGGTGGCGGTCTCCTCTATGTATGACGGTGTCCCAAAATGCCCTGCCGTAAGGCAAAATATAGTCTGTGGTAGCTAGAATAGACCAAATCTAATTAATCCCCCTTCTTTTCGGTGCAATTTCGAAGAGAAACGCTGCTGCTGGTTGGCACTCTAATTGCACGCTTACGCCTGTAATTTGCTTTGAGATTCCTAATTATTGCCAAAAGTACAAGAAAAGGAGAAATAGCTATGAGGAAACGAATTGTTACCAGTTTAGTGATGGTATTCCTCGCAGCTGGATTAGCTTTCCCGCAGACAACGGCACCAAAGGCTGGCATTCAGATTGTCGGGATGACCCCCTATACTCTGACCCAGGTTTACGGTTCCAAAGGGAGTTCGATGTATCCTTCGACAGGGCTCAACACTGTCGGAGAGAAAACCATCGTCTATCTTCAGGCAATCGATTCTACAGGAGGCACGATCCAGTCAGTAACATGGTCGGTAGTTGATCCGGTAGGTGGACACGCTACAATAGACAGCGCATCCTCTCCGTTCACCACCGTTACGGTGGATACGACGGGTGAATACACAATCAATCTTTCTGTTACAACTTCCGGCGGAACATCGACTGCCTCAACGGTTGTCACTTCCGCCGATTACGTCGGCATAGGCTCGATGGGCATCGTGACCGACGACAGCGCCACGGCAAAGACGCCAGAGTGCGGAACGTGCCACCAGGGAGCGCTGACCGGTCTCGGTCTTGATCCGACTGCAGATTACGCCCATTGGATGAACACCGCCCACGCGTGGTTTTTCAAGTTGAACATAAACGGTGTCGGCCCCGCGGGCAGTGGCTACAGTAGTTCCTGCATTAAGTGTCATACCACCGGCTACAATCCGGGAGCTGCCAACGGAAATTTTGCCGTCGTTGCCAGCCAAGCCGGTTGGACATTCCCTTCTACTCTCGCCGACACTAATTTCGCGCATCTCTATCACACTTCTGCTCAGCTAGCACAGCTTGGTACAATCGGATGCGAGAGCTGCCACGGTGCCGGAAGCGAGCACTGGGGTGACGCGTCAAAGATCTCGGTATCTTTGAGCGCATCTGTATGCCTGCAGTGCCATGATGCCCCGCCGCACCATGCAATAGGCAGAGAGTGGACAAGCAGTCCGCATGATAGCGGAATGACCGCGATCCAGGCTTCTGATTCCTATGTTACAAGCGGCACTGCAACTTGCGCGAGATGCCATACTGTGGGCGGCTTTGTCGATTACGCAAGCGGCAACGCGCTTCAGCCTACTTACTCGGCGATGCCATTGACATGTCAGGGCTGTCACAACCCGCATGACGCGACTAATCCATTCCAACTCAGAAAAGTCACCGCTGACACCCTCATGAACGGTTTTGCAATTACTGAGGGCGGTGTTGGTCAGCTATGCATGAATTGCCACCGTTCCCGGTCGAATGCAAACGCGACCGTAAACGGCGGATGGAAGCCATACTTCGGGCCCCATGAAGGACCGCAGACCGACATGCTCTTCGGACAGGACGGCTATCAGTTCGGCGACAGTTCGATCGCCGGTCTTACGACGCACACTCAGTTGACAGACGCGTGCGTCACCTGCCATATGGCTTCCGATACGCTTGATGCTAATGCTGCAGCGTCACTCGGCGGGCATACATGGAAGATGAGTGGACCGGACGCAGTCGGTGACACAGTTGATAATACAACGGCGTGTCAATCCTGCCATGGACCGATCACAGACTTCGATCAAATTCCAGCTCCTTACGATTATGCCGGCATTGCAAACGGAGGTCCTATCCCGGGAGTCCAAACCGAAGTCAAGGCGCTTCTTGCCAAACTCGCTTCATTTATTCCGGATTCGGTCCTTGCCAATCCGAGCAGTGCTACTGTTGGCAAAGGACTTTCGAAGAGCCAGTTGGGAGCTGTGTGGGACTACCTCCTTATCTCCAAGGATGGAAGTTTCGGTGTCCACAATGCAAAGTACACCTTTGCTTTGCTGACGAGAGCCATTGGAACGTTCACCGGGGTGAAGGTGCTCGACAACAAGGTCCCCACATCCTATGCATTGGAGCAAAACTATCCCAATCCGTTCAACCCGACGACGACCATTAACTTCTCGGTGCCGAGAACGGGAATTGTCAATGTTTCTGTATACAATTCGATCGGCCAGCTTGTCAAGGTTCTGGCGAACGACAATTATACGCCTGGAACCTACCAGGTCACCTGGAATGGAATGAATCAATCGGGTACCGAGGTTGCCAGCGGAGTATATTTCTACAAGCTTACTTCGAAGAGTTATGTTAGAACGATGAAGATGATGTTGCTCAAGTAATTAGGAATAGATACGTTGAGATGAGGCCGCCCAGAAGGACGGCCTCTTTTTTTAGGAACCATCCGACGCTAG
>CAZRXH010000118.1:0-7629 GCA_964603995.1 uncultured Bacteroidota bacterium
CATCACGATGGTCTTGATCACGCTGTGCTCGGGTACGCCGAGCGATTCAGCCGATACTTTAGTACCGCCATGCTCAACATAGTTGTAGAGATGTGGCACGAAAGAGACTTTTTTCTCTCTGAGTTCGCGAACCGCGGTCGTTATCGGGTAATCTTCCTTCGGCATAGGGCAGAGCGCATGGTGCGAAGAGTGAAACTTATCTTCTGATTTTCATATCTTCGTAACTTCTCTGCGCTTTTTCTTTCTCCTTTCATTTCGGTTTCCGGCGCCGTACTTAGCCAGGTCTATCTTCTCATGCTTGAATACGATTCCCTCTTTCTCCAGGAGGCGCTTCTGCCTTTCGTAGCCACCGGTGTGCACGGGGAGCGAAATCATTCCTTTTGAATTTATGATCCTGTGCCAGGGAATCCCCGAGTTCGGAGGCAGGTTGTGAAGGGCGTAACCGACGAGCCTCGCGTGACCCCTGAGCTCGCAGATCTGTGCTATCTGCCCATACGTCGCGACGCGTCCCTTCCGGACTCCCTTCACGGCTTTCCAGATGCGCAAATAAAGATCGGGATAATTTTCCATGAGCCTAATTTAGCCAAGTGCAACTCACTTTGGAAGTGAGTTATGCTTGTCGTTAATTTGAATTGCCGGATGACTAATAATTATTACACGCTCAAGGCCCTTGTCGACGAAATAAGTGAAGGCGTAGTCGCCTCCGTGATAGGCGCGTGCTATACACGGGTCGAACATACACTGGAGGTTGTCCTCAACAAGTCGGGTGAGCGACCGGAGGAGATTGTCATCTCCTGCAAGCCGCAGGCAAATTATATGTTCATGCGATCCGCGCCACGTCGCCACACCGGCGCCAACGTTCTGCAAGACGTTATTGGGTGCGCTGTCCTATCCATTGAGGTGATCGCGAATGAGCGGACCGTCGTCCTGAAGTTGTCTACCGAGAAATCGCTAGTGATTAATCTGTTCGGTCAACATGCCAACATTTACCTCGTCGATGCTGAACGTGAAGTCATCGAGGCTTTTCTCCGAAAGAAGAAAACAGCCGGCATTCCTTTCGTCCCAAATAACGGAACCAGCCAGGAAGGAAGTGTTGAACAATTCAGAGAGGTGTTTAACGCAGTGAGCGGAAGCCCACTTCAGAGACTGTCAGCGGCAATACCGTCATTCAGCGGACCTCTCGGAAAGGAAGTGTTCTTCAGGACCGGGGGCGATGAACTGGCGAGGGTCGCAGGAAACAGAACTGCAGCTCTTGACAGCGGCGTGATCCCGGCTCTCTACGGTGTAATTTCGCAATTACGTGCGGAGCTGGCTCGGCCAGGGCCGCGGATTTACTACGATGGTGATGTCCCTGTGACAATGAGCCTGATTGAGATGCGCCACCTTGTTTCTCTCAGGGAGGAGATGTATGCATCAGTCAACTCGTGTGTCGTCGCTTATTGCCTCAACGCCGAGCGGCGTAAGAGCGACGCCCAGCTGAAGAAGAGTGTCCTGGATCGCCTCGCTAGACGAAAAGACGAGCTGGAGAAAACAATCGGAAAGATTGACGACGATATTTCCGGAAACAGGGAAATGAAGTACAGAAAATACGGGGATATTATAATGGCACATCTCGGCGAGATAGAGAAAGGAGCCGGGACGCTATCGGGGAAGGATATCGATGACGAAGTAAGACTCGATCCCAGGTTGACTGCGGTGCAAAACGCACAGGTGTACTTCGAGAAAGCTAAGGATGCCCGCGAGTCTCGTCGGCAGGCGGTGGCGCGCAGGGAGGAGTTGACGAGATCGCTGGAGAAGATCGAAATGGAGCTCAGGAGCATCGAAGCCGGGGCGGATCAGGACCGGCTTGCATCAATTGCTAAAACGGAGAAGGCGAAGGAGCAGGCCCAAACGCCCTTCCGCGAGTTCGAGGCAAACGGGTACAAGGTCTATGTCGGCAAGGATGCGCGGAACAACGACCAGCTCACGTTCGGGTTTGCCAAGCCGAACGATGTCTTCCTGCATGCAAGGGGAGTATCGGGATCGCACGTGATAATTAGAAATTCTTCCAGAGAGTATCCCCAGAAGGAGGTGCTTGAATTTGCTGCCCGCATAGCCGCCCATTACAGTAAGGCACGCACCAGTGGTATTGTCCCCGTCACTTACACGATGCGCAAGTTCGTCAAGAAGGCGAAAGGGGAACCGGGGGCGGTGATTGTGGACAGGGAGGAGGTAATCTTCGTGAGGCCCGGCATTCCACAGCCAAGGCGGTAAAATTTCCGATCATACTGTAATCTTTACATCCTGAGATTCACCCCATTTGCTGCGCGGACAAGGTGAACCAATGTAACTTTCACGTCTGCAATTGATTACGGGGTTTCCTTCCGGGCGATCACCGCATTTGGGAGCGGCACGCTTTTGCAATGTAATGGGGCGGAGGATGAATCAAAATGTCACTGGTCTGTAAAACACTTGTGTTGATCGAAAGTGCCGAGACGCTGAAGCTGGTAGCCAAGGCGTTTCCGCACCCGAAGTACGAGTTGGAATTCGTTGACACTCTGGAAGAAGCACACACTCGCGCAATCTCCAGCCGTATGGACTTGTTCATTGTCGACTCCAAGTTTGCAGACGACCAAAGGGTGGACTCCGTTAGAAATTCCATGCCGACCATGTTTGTCGAATCCGAATACGTACATGTCGGGGCGGGCGGGGATACAACCACTGAAGAACCCGACAGGATGAGAGATGCTGCCGAAAAACTCCTTCGCAAGAACTATATCAACTGGATAATTGACGCACTAGAGTATTCCGGTTGATTGGGCATCGAGGAGGCATGTCATGAACGAAACATTGTTGACGACCGCGGCGGCTCTCTCGCTGGTACTTACGATCGTATTTGGGTTCCTCAGGAGGCAGAAGAATCTCGAGATGGAACTGGAAACGGCGGGAAGAATAAAGACTGTAGCGGGACTGAAGACACCCACGAATGCCTTCCTTGAGGACATACTCAGAGGAGTCGTCTCGACTCTCGCGCGAGCGTACGAATCTAGTGGCGGCAGGTTGAGGTTTCGGAGCAATTCACTCGGTGAGTTTTCGGTGTCTGAAGGACGTGAAGTGAAATGTGCGCCGACCATGCTGCAAAGAATCAAAAGTGCATTCCTGCAAATTAACAAGCCCGGTAAGAGTTTGGCTGATACGGCAAGCGCTGGTGACAGACTCGTTGTCTTCGTTGTGGATGACCAGGAGTTCTCGTGCAGAGTGGAGCTTCACACTGAAATAGAGCCCACTCATACCGAGTATTGGTATGTACAGGAATTGATCAGGGAGAAGCTTTCCGCCGCTCTCCTTGACAAAATGGATCGGGTTGTAAAGTCTGCCCTGAAGGACCTTGGAATGCCCTACGCGGTGGTAGACAAGCGCGGCAAGATCGTTCACGAAAGCAACTCCTTCATCACCTGGTTTCACAGGGAGAATGAGTCCGAGATCCTTGGAATGATCGACGATCTCTGCAAGTCAGGGACGGACCGCAAGATTTTTGCCAGCAAGAAACTTGCAAGGAAAGTCGCGGTCATGAAGATCGACCGTGAGCTGTTTGTTGTCTTCTCGCCTCCAGGCGACACCGGTGTCCGTTCAAGGTCAAATGAGACTGAGGCCTTGCTCCTTGAGGCACTGGAAGATATGAACATGGGTGTGGTTGTTCTGCAGACCGATGATAAGAAGCAGAATTCCGAGTACAATATCACAATGATCAACAGGGCTTTCTACAGGATCTTCGGGCTTGACGGCAGCAGCGCCCAAACTGATGAGGTGACGGAAATACTATCTTCCGCGATCAGGCCGGATGAACTGAAGAAATCCGCCGCGAGGATGTCGCGGCTACCAAACGAGTTCTCTTTCATGAGGCGGGACGGTCTGAAGGTTCGGGCCAGACTTACCGTCATCAAGGATCCCGATGAATCACAAGTCGTTATCTTTGAGCCGGTGGAGAACTCGCAGTTTCTCATGTCTACCTACCGTCAACTGCTCGAAGCGGCCAATCATCTTTTCGTGAGCGGAGATGTAAGACTATATCTCAAGGAAATCAGGGATATTACTCGCTCTGACGGTGTGGCCCTCGTCAAGAAGGACCTTGAATCCAACAGGTTCCTAGTGGCAGAGAAAGTCGGTTTCATCATCAATATTCCCCAGGTGCTGCTCGAAGAATTACCCGACCGCGATCTCATAAACTCGCAGGGATATTTGGTGATCCCGGTGAGGGGGCGTGATTCTGTAGATGGTGCGATCATCGCGTTGAAGCCAAATCAGGACACGATTGAGGCGCTCGTTGTGGGCGCGAGACTACTGGAAGCTCACAACGTGATGCAGGAGGAAATTCACGGCCTCCACTCCCAGGCGGCTAAGCTTATTGCGGAGGCAAAAAGGGCAGATGCCGCGAACAACTCTAAATCCGAGTTCCTGGCCAACATGAGTCACGAAATTCGAACGCCATTGAATTCAATAATAGGTTTTGCCGACATAATTCATTCCGATACGGAAGATCTCAACAAGACGCTGCTTCTCGAATTCAGTGGCAATATCGTCTCCGCGGGTAAACACCTGCTGAGCCTGATCAATGACATACTCGATCTGGCAAAGGTGGAGACCGGAAAGATGAAGCTGGACGTGCAGGAATTCTCGATCAGAGAAGTGGTTGAAAGCGTCCGCAGGATACTCGGTCCTATCCTTGACGGAAAACGCATCCAGTTTCGGGCTCAGTTCGAGCATGGCGTCGGCACATTTGCCGCGGACACCGTGAAGTTCAAGCAGATACTCTACAACCTCATCAACAACGCTGTCAACTACAGCCCTGAAGGGGGCACGGTGAAATTGGAGGTGGCAAAGTCCGCGGACGGTATCGAGATGAGAGTTATCGACAAGGGGGTCGGCATCAAGAAGGAAGATGTCGACAAACTGTTCAAGCCTTTCGTTCAACTTGGTGAAGTCCACGCCGGAACAGGCCTTGGACTCGCACTGACGAGAAAGCTTGCCGAGCTGCATGGGGGTGCGGTGTGGGTGGACAGCGTCTATGGCAGCGGAACCACCGTCGTCGTTTACCTTCCGAACATACTGCCAAATTCGGCGCGGCATGAGGAAGCGTCTGAAGCCCAGATGCCGGAAGACGAGATATTCTTCGTGACCGACGACGAGCATTTGTACAGTCTTTTTGTCACCATCACGGAAGGTGTGGGGTTTAAAACGACGAGGGTGAGCCCGACATCATTTCAAGATTCCAGGCTGGTCGGGGACGAGGATTCGGTGCTGGTCATCGATGCGCTGCCGAGCAATCTTACTGAAGCAGTGGTGGCGGCCTGCCGGGATGCCGGGAAAATACTTCTGCTGACGGACCCCGAAAATATCGATACAGTGTCGGAGCTTCTCAAGGACTACGAGAACAAACTGACTTTCATAGATAGAAGGAATTTCACGAAGAGTGAATTACTGACCGAGCTGAACACAGCCGGTCGAATTTGATACATCCGACGGCAGCCATGGTATGGTTATGCCCCCTCGAGCTGGCGCTATCCATTTGTGCGCAGGGTGGCGCCGGCTCTCTTTTTCATCAGGCTCTCGACGATTTGGACAGCATCGAAGCATGTCTCGCCAATGCCGACGGCTGACGACAACCTGGGATATATCGGATAACTGATCCCGGATTGCCGCATCAGTTCTCGCGCGTCGCCCTTCCTGAACAAATCATCTCTCCTGCCAGTGAACTTAATCTCCCCGCGGGAAAGCATCAGCAGATCGTCCGCATATGGCAGGAGGAACTCAAGGTCGTGCGTTACTATGATTATCGTCTTCTCCTGTCTCTGTAGAAGAGATATCAGGTCTCGCAGGTATTTTTTTTCACGGAGCGACAAGCCGGCTGTTGGCTCATCGAGCGCAAGGATCGGTGTATCCATGGCTGCCGATCCGGCTATTGCGACAAGTCTTCTGAGCGCGTACGTTAGGGAATACGGGTTTGACTCAAGGTAATCGCCGAGGTGGAGCGCTTCCACGACAGCCCCGAGGAGCGAGCCATCTCCGCCTATGTTGTCGATTCCAAAACGCAGTTCTTTCTCCACCGTAGGCGCGAAGAGCTGATCGTCCGGATTCTGAAAGCTGAGGGCACACTGCCGCGCCAGCTCGCTTGTGCGTCTCTCTTTCGTCGCAATATCTCCAAGGCATACTTCCCCGGCGGACGGTTTCAGTATCCCGTTCATCAGTTTGAGAAAAGTGCTCTTGCCGGACCCGTTATGACCAACGACAAGCGTCATCTTCCCGGATTCCATTTCACAGGAAATATTTCTCACGGCATATGTCGAATTGTAGGCGAACGAGACTCCATTATATGTGACTCTCACTGGATATCTCTCAATCTGGACAGCGCTCGCCTATAACTGAGCTCATACCGCTGTGATTTGTTTTTGCCGGTGACGAGTCCCTTCTCCGCAGCCGCTACGATGCACTCTGTCCATGCAGGGAGATCGAGAAGCTCAGCGGTCGCTTCATTGACGACGGAAGCAGGTGTTCCTTCTGCAATGATCCTTCCCTCGGAGAGTACGACAAGCCGGTCGGCGACCTTCAGCGTGAGATAGGGATTGTTCTCTGCTATAAGGATTGCCATCTCGCTTTTCAGCCCGACGATGACGTCGGCGAGATAGGAAGTGGTTTCAGGGTCGAGTTGGCTGAGCGGCTCGTCCAGGATGAGAAGCTCAGGCTTCGAGGCGAGCGCCGCAGCCAGTACGACTTTCTGCTTCTCTCCTCCCGAAAGCTCGAGCGGGTTTCGCTGAGCTAAGTGACCGATCCGGATCTTCTCGATTGCCTCCGCAACCCGGTGGGCTGTTTCGTGACGCGGGAGACCAAGGTTCTCGCAGGGGAACGCAATCTCTTCAAGGACCGTCGATCGTAAATAGGTAATCTGCGCGTAAAAATTCTGGAGGACGATGGCTGTTCCGGCGCCCGTCTGTTCGTCCTTCCGGTTTCTCAGCCCTTCGCCGTTCGTTATCGCGGCCGGATAAGTCTCGAAGAGGCCTGCGGCTGCAAGGCAGAGTGTCGACTTGCCTGAACCGCTCAGTCCGCTCACAACCACGCATTCTCTCTCGTTGATACTGAGATTTATGCCGCTGAGCGCGGGCGGAGCATCATTCGAGTATGAAAATGAAAAATCCTTGAACGAGACGAGGCTCATTTCACAAGTCTCGATATCCAGATTCCAATTGCCGCCACGAGAAGAAGTCTTCCCAGCAGCAAGCCTCTCCGATTCACTTCAATCTCGAGGAGTGGAACGACGGGAGTGGAGTGCGCGGGTTTTCTGTCTGAGAAATTCGCGGCACGAAGCGCGATGCCGCGGTCAAGACTCTCAGCGATGTATGAATAGGAGAGCGGCACCAACAGGGGGAGAAGGTACCTCGCGCGGGTGAAGACATTTCTGGTGGTATCAAGCCCGCGTGCCGATTGCGCGGTGTAGATCTTTTGAAGCTTGTCGCGCATGAGGTGAACCATCGCAACGGAAAGGAGATAAATATACACAAACCTCCTGTCGGCCCCGCGCGCCGCAAGGTATTCCGAAATTGTCTCCGACTTGACTCGCGAGAAGTAGTAGCTGATGGCGATGACAATCAGCGTGAG
>CAZRXH010000118.1:7729-9081 GCA_964603995.1 uncultured Bacteroidota bacterium
GGAATTGTGGTGGCATTTACTTCTTTCTCGAACCGCGAAGCTGCCTCAGCCATACAGCTCTCTCATCGCGACATCCAGCGCTGCAAGACCGGAGAGTGGCGAGAGACTTCCCACTTCAGTAAGGATGGAACTAACAAGATGCGGGCTCACTACGTCGAAGTATATGTTCCTGACCTCGAATTCCGGATTCGGAAATATCTCATGAGGGCTCTCTTCTTTGTTGAGAAATCCCGTCGCATTCTTTTCGGGATCATATTTAAGCACGCTTGTTACGGCGTAAAAATTCTTGCTTGCCGCGGCGCACGCTGCCGCGAGTGCGTACGAGCCAATCTTGTTCACGAGCGAGCCGTCGGACAGAATCGCATCGGCACCGACAAAAGCCGCCTCTATCTTGTCGATGAAAAACCCGATTGCTGCGTCCGACACGAGGATTGCCCTGTGTCCCATCGCTTTCAGGACACGTGCAGTTTGCCTTCCCTCGAACAGCGGGCGGGATTCCATGACGTATACTGTGGCAATCTTGTCCTCTGCCGCTGCACTCTCAAATGTCTTTATCACGAATTCACTCTGACTCAGCGTAGCGTATGTTTTTCTCGCATTGACCAGCCCCGCTGCCACCTTCGCCGTCCGCGTGGACGCATCGCCAACCTTCTGGCGAAGATCCTTTATATACTGTCCGACCTGCTCGACCTTCAGCCTGTCAGACGCTGAGACTATCAATCGTACTATGTTCGAAAGGGCCGCCATCTGAGCCTGAGCATTCGACAGCGTGGATGATATCGACTTCAACTCTGGAATGAATTCCTCTTCGGCTGAATATTTCTCGCAGAAGTCGAGCAGCAGGTCGAGCGTGTCTTTCAGCACCTGCTGCGCGCTCGACACGTTGTCCGTCGCGATGCGGTTCGCCCGGTCAAGGTATTCAGTCTTCATACCGGCTCCTGTTCACTTCCTCCAGTTTAATTGCGCATTAGTTTAAAGTCTTCAATGCAAAATTGCAATCAACCGAAGGTGGCCGCGTGTGACTGGCTTGTGACCGTCACCTCCGTAGGTCGAACCTTTCGTTGGTGACGGTCACGAGGTACCAAGCCTCATTCATATCTCAGCGCGTCCACCGGAGTCATCTTGGCAGCTTTCCACGCCGGATAGACTCCGAAGACTGTACCGGTCGCAATTGAAAAAGAAAACCCCGCGAGGATCGCATCGATGGTGAACACTGCCGGTATATTTATCATCATTCCAAGAAGTTTTCCGACGAAGATCCCGACGAGCACCCCCAAAATTCCTCCCGACAGACTGAGAACAATTGATTCGAAGAGAAACTGCAGAAGTATGTCTCTCTTCCTTGCCCCCAC
>CAZRXH010000119.1:0-9062 GCA_964603995.1 uncultured Bacteroidota bacterium
TGTGAAAATGTTCTCCTTGCAGGAGTAGCCATCTATATTTAAATTATCAATTGCCCCAAGAAACTCCGGGGCTGTAGCTCAGTGGTAGAGCATCTGCCTTTTAAGCAGAGGGTCGCAGGTTCGATCCCTGCCAGCCTCACGAGAAAATCCTGCAATGCAGTTTACATTGCGGGATTTTTTTGTACGCTGCGTTTAGATCGCTTCTAACTAAAAATGATTTCCCACATATACCCCACACTGTCACATAACTTTCTTGAGAAAGTTGGCGCACGACATTAATTAATACTCCAAGACTTTTATTGCTTGAGCAAGCGGCTCGGGTTGAAGGTGTGCACGGATTCTCGTCGTTGTTTGAATCGATTGGTGCCCCAGGATCTTCTGAATGAAGTACAAACTCGCTCCTTTCATAGCAAGATGCGAAGCAAAAGTATGCCGGAGTGTGTGGAAATGGTACCGCTCGTCAAGTCCCGCCTTCTTGCTCGACGGGCTTGACTTTAGATACGTTCTTCGGTATGTTTAGACCGCAAAACGAAAATGGTCGAAAATGTCCGAAGTATCTAAAGATGAGGTTGTGAAAGCCGAGATTCTCAAGGCGGCTACGAATGCCTTCCAGAAGTGGGGGTACAATAAAACCACGATGGAGGACATTGCCCGCGAGGCCGGGAAGGGGAAAAGCACGCTCTATTACTATTATGTGAGCAAGGAGGAAATCTTTGAGATTCTCGCGACTACCGAACTGAAGGCAATTTCTGAAAGAGCACGGGAGGCAATTGCGAAGATAGATTCGTACAAGGAGAAATTACAGAAGTACATCGCTATCTCTCTCACTGAGCTAAAGAAGACTGCCGGGGCCTATCCGGTAGTAAAAGGTGAGATGAAAGCGAACAAGGAGTTCATTGACAAGCTCCGCAGGCGACTGGATGAAAGAGATGAGAAGATCGTGTTGGAAATACTGAAAGGTGGATTTGAGAGGGGCGAATTCAAATTTCTGAAGAAGACGGAGTTAAGCAAGGCCGCTAACGTCATAGTCGGAATCGTCCGCGGGCTTGAGCTCTATCTGTTTCTCGAAGTCGATGACGGCGAGAAGCTTGACATCGCGACGAAGGTCCTTGCAGAAGGGTTATAATTTTTTTGTCACAAATTAGACCAAAAGACGATTTTAGTCGAATCAACCTAACATTTGAAGGGTATGCAATGGAATTCTCAAGATGCGTGTCGTACTGCACTCTTTTTCTCTTCCTGGCGTTTGCCGGCTGCAGCTCGTCGGGACAACCGGGTCCGGAAGCCGTCAATGTCGAAGTGCAGAAGGTGCAAATGTCGGACAACCGGCAGGACTTCGCCTATAGTGGTACAATAGTAGCATCGGAAACAATACCGCTGAGTTTTTCTTCTCCAGGCACCGTCCTCCGGGTTTTTGTATCCGAGGGACAGGCGGTAAGAGCCGGAGAGCTCCTCGCGGAGTTGGACAATGCCACTTACCGGAACGCCTATCAAATGGCTCACACGGCGGAGCAACAGGCAGAGGATGCCTACAATAGATTGACGCCGATGTACAAAAACGGCAGCCTGCCTCAAGTAAAGTATGTTGATGTTGAGACAAAGCTGGCGCAGGCTCGTGCCGCAGCGGCGATCGCTAAGAAAAGTCTCGATGACTGCAAGCTATGTGCACCCGCCGACGGATTTATCGGGAGGCGTTCTGTCGAACCGGGTGTAAATGTGCTCCCCGATATGCCCGTCATTAACATTGTCAAAATCAAAAGGGTCTATGCGCTTGTGCCGGTTTCGGAGAACGAGGTCTCGTCCGTTAGAAAGGGAGGCAGAGCCGAGATCACAATTGCTGCCCTCGACAATGCTCAATTCACCGGAACAGTGGAAGAGATCGGCGTGGTTGCAGATCCGATTGCTCACACGTACAAGATCAAGATAGCAATTGCAAACAGGAACGATGAGATAAGGCCTGGTATGATCTGCAATGTCCTTCTCATTGAGAAGAATTCCGTGCGTCGCCTGGTGGTGCCGACCGGTTCAGTCTCCGTCGACGCGGAGGGGAGAACCTTCGTCTATGTGCTGGATAAATCGCAGAGCCGGGCCTTGAGAAAATTTGTCGTGACGGGAAATCTGCTTAGGCACGGCATCGAGATTATCTCCGGCTTGGACGAGGGGGAGGAAATCGTGGTCGCAGGCCAGCAGAAGCTGGCTGACAATTCGTTGGTTCGCGTGGTCAACACACAACCGCAGGGGAGCATGTGAAAACGAAAAGGACATTGATCGAAATAATCCTTCGCTACAAGGAGCCGATAATTGCAACGACCGCTATTCTCGTGCTGGTCGGCATCGTGGCGCTGTTTCAGATGCCCCGCGACGAATTCCCGGAATTCAAGATCAGGCAGGGAGTGATAATCGGAATATACCCGGGAGCAACGTCACAGCAGGTCGAGGAACAACTGACGAAAAAAGTCGAGAACTACTTGTTCCAATACGAAGCGGTCGATAAGGGAAAGACGTATTCCATATCCAAAGAAAATTTAATGGTCATCTATGTGGATGTGCGGAAAAGTGAACCCAGTCCCAGGGCGTTCTGGGCGAGACTACGACTCGGACTAAACGACCTGAAGAGTCAGCTGCCTTCCGGCGTGACATCTCTGACGGCAGATGACGATTTCGGAAATACTTCCGCCCTGTTGCTGTCCGTGTGTGCGGATACGAAAAGCTATCGCGAGCTGGAACAATACGTCGAGAAGTTCGAGGATGCCGTCCGTAAGATACCCGCGACATCCAGGGTTACGCGGTTCGGCATGCAGAAGGAGGAGATAAACGTTTATGTGGATGATGCCAAGCTCACGCAATACGGGATCAAGCCGCTGACGATACTCGCTGCGCTGAGGCCTCCGGGGGCCATCGACTACGCCGGTGAAATAGATAATGGCCGGCTGATCAGGCCGATACATGTTTCGTCTACCTACAAAACCGAAAACGATATCGCGAATCAGATCATCTACTCCGATCCGACCGGGAATGTTATCCGTGTCAAAGACGTGGCGAAAGTGGTAAAGGAATATGCGAAGCCGACTTCGTTCATACGCGTTAACGGGAAAAAGGGGCTCGTGATTTCTCTGGAAATGCTTCCCGGTCATAATATCGTCCACTACGGGGAAGAGGTGCAGCAGGAAATCAAGAAATTCACCGAAGAAGTGCCTCCGGACGTCCATGTCAGTATTATTTCGGACATGCCTCATTTTGTATCACAGGCTATCCGGGAATTCCTCAAAGAATTTTTTCTGGCTATCTTAGCGGTAATACTCGTGACAATCATTCTCCTGCCTCGGAGAATCGCGGTTGTTGCCGCATCCACAATTCCGATATCGGTGATGATTACGCTCGGTCTTATGTGGATAACAGGGATGAGCTTGCAGACTGTCTCCCTCGCCGGTCTGATCATAGTCCTTGGTATGGTGGTCGATAATGCAATAGTCATTATAGATAACTATGTGGAGAAACTGGATAACGGAATCTCGCCGCACGACGCGGCGACTCAAAGCGTGACCGACCTGTTCGGCTCGGTATTTTCCGCTACGATAATAATAGTGTTTTGCTTTGTTCCCATAGACTTATTGATGACCGGAATGGCCCGCGACTTCGTCGAATCGTTGCCGCTGACCATAGCGTATACTCTGGGTATATCGCTGCTGGTTTCGGTGTTGCTGGTGCCGATGATGAGTTACCTCTTCATCAAGAAGGGAATCAAAGGCGGCACCGGTAAGAAGGGGGCCTTCCTCACGCGGATGCAGGCGCTTTACGATAGGGCGCTGGAGAGTTCATTCAAGAAGAAAAAAACGGTCGTCGCCGTGGGAGTTATATCTTTTTTACTTGGTGTTGTGCTCCTGATGATTACTCCGCAGCAGTCATTTCCACCGTTTGAGCGAAACCAATTTGCCGTAGAAGTCTACCTCCCGAGCGGCAGCTCGCTTGACGAGACCAGCAGCGTGATGAAGAGGATCGAAGACAAGCTGATGAAGGATAAGAGGGTGGAACAGGTCGCCGCCTTTGTCGGGACCAGCTCGCCGAGATTCAATATGCTGTATGCGCCGAATTTCCCCGCAAGGAATTACGGACAGCTACTGGTGATTACGAAGTCGAACGAAGCGACAACTGAAATACTCGATGAATACAGTCCGAATGGATCCCTTCGGGACAGGACCTACAGCGATTCGGATCCGAGAGCCCATATAAGATGGAAACAGCTCGAGATGACGGATGCCAAGGCTCCGATCGAGGTAAGGATCTCGGGTGATGACATTACCGCCATCAAACAGGTGGCGGCAAAAGTGTCCGGCATCCTTCGAAATGCCAACGGTACGGAGTGGGTACGAAGCGATTTTGGGCAGCCGCTTCAATCGGTAGATCTGAAGCTGAAAGGGGACGTAGCGAGCAGGCTCGGTTATTCAAAACAGCTTCTCGACTATTCGCTGATGGTGGGTACGATGGGTTTTCCTTTGACCACAATCTGGGAAGGCGACTACCCGGTAAGTGTGAATTTGATGGTCGACAAGCGGACGAAGACGAATGTCGATGACATATTGAACCAGTATGTCACATCTCCCTATCTCATATCTTCCGTGCAGGTAAGGCAGCTTGCGACGGCGGTACCGGAATGGACCGACGGCCAAATTGCCAGGAGAAACGGAGTTCCCACGATTTCGGTACTTGCCGACATACAAAGGGGTCGATACTCATCTAAGATCTTCAGCAAGCTAAGACCAATAATTGACGGTATGAAACTGCCTCCGGGGGTTTCCATAAGTTACGGCGGTGATTACCGGATGGCGGTAGAAAATCTCACGCCGTTGTACTATGCGCTGGCCGTGAGCATCGCGATTATCTTCATCATACTGCTGTTCCAGTTCAGGAGAATAAAGACCTCACTCTTAATCATGATTACGATTCCGCTGAGCTTCTTCGGTGCTGCCCTCGGAGTGAAGATCACCGGTTACCCGTTCGGGACGACGGCCCTTATCGGCGTTATCGGCTTGATCGGCATCGTCGTTCGTAACGGAATCATTTATATCTCGTTTGCGGAAGAGCTCCGACGCGAGCACGGGCATTCACTTGAAGAGGCTGCGATCGCAGCAGGCAAGAGAAGGATGCGTCCGATATTCCTGACATCCGCGGCAGCGGCTGTAGGAGTCATACCGATGATATTGAGCCGGTCGCCGCTGTGGGGACCGCTTGGCGCGGTCATTTGCTTCGGATTGATATTTGCGATGATCCTGTCGCTCCTCGTTCTCCCTGTGCTCTATTACCTGGTCCATAAAAGGGATTTTGAACTGGTCGAAGAGAATGGAACCGTATGAAAAAGAATCTTTTAGTCTTTGCCGTCATAATGATAAGTGCCGGCACTTCGTTCGCTCAGCGGTCGCTGACGCTGGAAGAGAGCAAAGCGCTTGCTCTGCAGAATAATTTCAAAATAAAAAACAGTACGCTGGAAGCTGAAGCGGCTCAGCAGACAAAGGACGCCGTCTTCACGAAGTTCTTCCCGACGATTAGCGCCAGCGGCTTTGCGTTCAAGGCGCAGAAGAATCTGTTCGAGATGACGACACAGGGAGGGAATCTCCCCGTGTATGACGGAAATCCTGCAAACCTGGCAAATGCAACCCAGTACGCATATTTCCCGAGTTCTACGACGGGCCTGCTTAAAACGGGGATAATTGGGGCGGTGACTGTCACCCAACCCATCTTCGCCGGCGGAAGGATCATAAACGGGAACAAGCTTGCCTCTCTTGGTGAAGACGTCAGCGAGTTGCAGCTGGATATTTCTCGGAAAAATGTCCTGCTGAAGGCTGAAGAAGATTACTGGATGGTTGTCTCGCTTAATGAAAAGTTGAAAACGATTCGAGGCTACGAAAAGCTGTTGAACATCCTGTTGAAACAGGTGGACGATGCTTACGCCTCAGGCCTCGTGATGCAGAACGATGTCCTGAAAGTCAAAGTAAAACGAAGCGAAGTGATGCTGAACGAATCGAAACTTGAAGGCGGGAAAACACTGGCGCTGATGGCATTCTGCCAGTGCATCGGCATACCGTACGACTCGACAATCGTGCTCAGTGATTCGCTGAAGGTGGACGGCATTCCGCAGGCGTACTATGTTTCCCCGGAAGAAGCGCTCAAGAAGAGGGCGGAATACGGTCTGCTCAAGGCATCAGTCCGGGCTGAGAAGCTGCAGACTCGGATGAAACTCGGCGAGTACTTGCCGCAGGTTGCAATAGGCGCAAGCGATATGTACATGAAGCTTGACGAGGCACCCGACAGAACGATCGGCATGGTATTCGGTACCATATCTATTCCGATCTCCGGCTGGTGGGAGGCATCGCACACGCTGTCAGAGGGAAAGGTCAAAGAGGACATAGCTGAAAACAACTTGCGGGATAATTCGCAATTGCTCGGGCTGCAGATTCAGAAGGCATGGCAGGACCTGACGGATGCATACAAACAGGTGCAGCTGAGTGAGGAAACAAAAGAGCAGGCGGAAGAAAACCTGAAGGTCAACCAGGACAGCTACAAGAACGGCTTGACTACCCTCTCCGATCTCCTCGAAGCGCAGGCGATGCTTCAGCAGGCGAACGATGAATTAACGGATGCGAAAGCGAGTTACAGGATCAATCTGGTTATGTATTTACAGGACACCGGAAGGTAGTTCAAATAGCGACAGAGATTAACGCAAGCAGGATATTGTCAGAGGGAATCAGACTAAGACATATTGCCGCCCAGGAAGAAGCAACTGCTGATCTCGCCAGTCGAGCGGCGTTGAGGGCATTGCAAGATGCAAGGATAACCCAGAAACAGTTGGATATGATTCTCGTTGCAACTTTTACACTGGACACGATGACGCCATCAACCGCGTCGCAGGTGCAGAAAACATCGGAGCCGCCAACGCCTGCAACACTATCTGGAGATGGGGACTTAACTTTCGTTAAGTGCTCCTCGCATATTGTTTAGACTTTCCAGCTTTTGTTCCTTACGGGGTTTCTGGATGGACTCCCGTTTGTATGGCTTCCATTGTGCGAAGGACCACTTTGTGGAAGGGACCCATTCTAGGGGGATTTATTTTGTCCTACCGTGAAGTAGGTCCTGTCTGGGAAACCAGAGCTCCAAGTCGAGCATCGGCATCTTGTCAAGTGCCGCAGAGACTCTTCATTATTTGTACCATGTTCAATGGATAAAGGGCGAGTCCTTCAGATGTCACAAGCCCGACACCGGGGAACGGCGCATCCAACTATGTCGTTGTCCCAACGTTCTACAAGCAGCCGCACGACTTGCGAACTGCAAGCTCAGTCTGAACCAGGATTTTCCTTCCAGGTTTTTCTTTTCCCTCAATCTCAGAAATGAGAGCTCTGGCGGCTTTTTCGCCGATTTCGTAAGCGGGCTGCCGTATGGTCGTTAGAGGACTTGAAAGCAGCTCGGCCCGGACATCGTCCGACATGCCAACAATCGCGATGTCCTGGGGAATCCTCAGTCGGTGATCCTGTATTGCTTTCATGGCTCCAAATGCTGCGGGGTCGTTGACGGCGACAACGGCATCTGGCCTTTGACGTGCCGGAAGTTGCAGAAGCCTCTCCATCGCGAGGTATCCTCCCCTTTCGTGAAAGCCCGATTGCACTACCAGCTCCGGTCTGAATTTCATTTCATTCCTTGCTAGCGCTTTCCTGTAACCCTTTGATCTGCGTCTGCCGATCGACACGCTGAATGGACCACTGAGATGCGCAATGGTCTTGTACCCATGTCCAATTAGATGTTCAGTTATACGGGCGCAACAGTCCTCGTCATCTATACTGACACACGTAGCGCCGATATTTTCGACCACCCTGTCGAAAAAGACGATGGGGATACCAAGGTGGATCGCATTCAGATACGCACTATGATTGATGACGGTCTGTGCCGTTGAAATAAGCAAGCCGTCCACTCTTTTTGACTCAAGCGTGCTTATCGCGTCCTGTTCGCGATTTTCATCCTCGGCAGAGTGAGTGAGTATTAGGTGGTAGCCCGCCGAATATGCAGCGTCCTCTATCCCTCTTATAACTTCCGGGAAGAAGGAATGACTTATCTCCGGCACCACAACGCCGATAGTCTCAGTCCTTCTCAGGGCCAGGCTCCGCGCAATATGGTCGGGTGTATATCCGTGCTTTCGCGCAGCCTCGATGACTCTCTTTCTGGTTTTTTCATCGACGTTCGGTCGGCCATTAAGTGCCCTCGATACCGTCATTGCTGACACGCCAAGCAAAGCGGCAAGCTTTTCTGCCGTGACGCGTCCGACTGGTCTCTTCGACCTTTTGCTGGTAGCCATGAAACTTCTCGGTTCTTCTAAGATTGGAATTATGCCGTTATGAAAGATAACAAGTCATCATGAGAATATCTTGTTCGTTTCCTCTTCTGCTGACTTGCACACAATACGCCGCTTTCTCAGATCGACTGGAAGAAGACGAAGCACCGCTCATCGGGTCTGTGACTGCAGGAAGGATATGGTGGAACAAGAGTCGGCGGTCAAGCGTCGTCTCAGTAGTCATCGGTACTTTTGTGAGCAAATGATGTTATCGCCAACATTGATTCTTTCGGCAGCCCTGACTATACTTGACAGGATGTTCCTGAGTATGAGATTTCACAGCAGACGGAAACAGGAATTGGTCGGATTCTTGTTCGAATGGAATCGGCTGCTGCGGCTTTATCTTTCACCTAAGCATCACAGAACCACTCTGGCAGGGCTTCGCCTCTCCGACTTAATCAACACGCACGCGATTCTTTCGAAAACCGTACCTTCTCTGGGGCGGTGATGTACGAGATCATAAGACACAGAGGGCGATCTCATCCCGGTTTGACACGAGATGGAGAAGGCAGATCTTTCTTCGGCATATTTCTGGACAGACAATTTCACGACCAGGAATGAGTCCGTTAAAGGTCGGGATAAATTGAATTCATCTCTGGAGGCTGCCGGGATCATGTTCATCTAATCATGGGAAACTAAGGAAGGAGAGACATGGTATACGGTAATGGGATGAATATATCCCTACTTT
>CAZRXH010000120.1:0-9053 GCA_964603995.1 uncultured Bacteroidota bacterium
GAATATAGAAAATGGTTCGAAGACGCCGTCACCTCGGCCGGAACGCCGCTGTGTTTGAACGTCGAAAACCTGATCGACATTCAGCCGAACGGGGAGGCGAACTTCTGCGTCGATTTCCCGGATTATTCTATCGGCAGCGTGATGGAATCGAGCATCCAACAACTCTGGGATGGCGAGAGAGCCGCCCAGTTCCGCAACTACAGGCGCGAGAAACCATTATCAGTTTGCTACCGGTGTGGAGCCAAGTATATAGCTGAAATAAAAGAATGACGATCAAAGGAGTAACCTTGCGAAGGTGACAAAGACTTAGCTTAGAAACCTTCGCAAAGCTCGGCTTTCAACTTTTCAAGGAGGAAACTATGCTGCAGCAACATCATTCGTTCAAAAGATGCCTTCCCTTACTTGAGAGAATTACGTTTGTTCCCGCGTTCGTAATTCTATTTTTGTCTTTCGATTCTGCATCCGGTCAGCAATTGCGCCTGAACGACCTCGGCTATTTTGAGACACCAGGTCTCAATTTCCTGGTCTTCAGCAATCAGTATAACGGCTACTTCTTCGACGAGAAGACGGCGGGCATAGAGTTGATACATCACGGCGTGAGGACCGCTACTGGCGGAGCGGTTAGACTGAGGTCCACGCCTGAACAGTGGGATCAGATTCCCGTCATTGTCGATAGAAAAATCGGCAAGGAAGAAAACGGCATCGAAGTTCTTCTCCGCTACCCAGAGTATGAGTTCGATTCGAGGGTCGTGGCCACCGCCGAAGATAGCGGAGTAACGATCTATGTCTATCTCGACAAGCCGCTCCCCGAGAAGCTTGTCGGGGACGCGGGATTCAATCTCGAGTTCCTCCCTTCCGCGTATTTTGAAAAAACGTTTCTGATGGACGATAATCCGGGAATTTTCCCGCTATACCCAGCGGGGCCGATGCTTCTTAAACCCGATTCTCTGAAGATCAGGCA
Source organism: uncultured Bacteroidota bacterium (assembly GCA_964603995.1). Classification (GTDB taxonomy): domain Bacteria; phylum Bacteroidota; class Ignavibacteria; order Kryptoniales; family JAKASW01; genus JAKASW01. The sequence goes on from CAZRXH010000120.1 coordinate 962, forward strand.
GTACGCGGGTCATTCTACTTTCGACGATCGCGGGAGACATGTGTTTGTCGACCCGAAACCGATCGCCGAGGGCTCGACTCTGGTTCTCGCTCCGGAGGATCCGAAAAGACGGGTTGAGATCCAATCGACGTACGGTAAGCTCATGCTATTCGACGGGCGAAACGTCGCACAGAACGGGTGGTTCATAGTTCGAAGTCTTATCCCCGCCAACAAGACAGGCAAAGTGGTTGAATGGAATCTGACTGCGAGTACGATCAAGGATTGGAAACGGAAGCCGGTTATCGGTTTTTCCCAGGTCGGATATCATCCAACTCAGGAAAAAGTCGCGGTGATCGAGCTCGACAAGAACGACACTCCGCTGCGGACTGCGTCACTTTACCGGGTGACGCCGCAGGGAAGCTATGTCGAGGCGCTCAATGCTCCGGTTAAAGAGTGGGGAGTATTCACGCGGTACAAGTACGTCAGGTTCGATTTTTCCTCCGTGAAGGACAAGGGTCTCTATTTCATAAAGTACGGCGATCAGAAGACAGAAACATTTCCGATAAATTCCGATGTCTACAATAATGTGTGGCAGCAAACGTTGGGCGTATGGTTCCCCGTTCAGATGGACCACATGTATGTCAAGGATGCGTACAGGGTCTGGCACGGTGCGCCATTTTATGACGATGCACGACAGGCGCCCGTCAACGAAGAACATTTCGATAATTGGAGGATGGGTCCGTCGACGGACACCCGTTACAAACCGGGCGAACACATTCCTGGGCTGAACGTCGGCGGCTGGTTCGATGCTGGTGATTTCGATATAGAAACACCATCGCAGTGTGTCACGATAATGAACATGGCCGCCACGTGGGAGCTCTTCAAGCCGGAGATGGACGAGACGTTCATCGACGAACAACACCGGTATGTCGACATCCATGATCCCGACGGCAAGCCTGACCTGCTTCAGCAGATTGTGCATGGCGTCCTTCAGCAGCTTGCACAGCAAAAAGCGTTCGGGCGGGCGATCCGCGGGATCACGCAGCCTCATCTTTACGAGTATCATCATCTCGGCGACGCTTCGACAATAACCGACAACCTGGTGTACAATCCGAACCTCAAGCCATATGAATCCGATGGCCTCACAAGCGGTACTTCCGACGACAGATGGGCGTTTACCAACAAGATGCCTTGGATAAACTACCTTTCAATCGGCGCGCTTGCTGCTGCGAGTCGGGCCCTGAGAGGTTACAATGACTCGCTTGCGTCAGAGTGTCTCACGACAGCAAAGGATTCATGGACCAGGCAGCATGAAGACTCGGCGGTGGATACGAGCAGTGCGGAAAACAGGTTCAGCCAGGGGACCGAGACTATTGCAGCGCTTCAACTCCTGATTTCCACGGGGGACAGAAAGTTTGCTGAGCGGTTCGACGAACAAATCTGGCCGGTGCTCGACATGGCGCCGGATTTCAGCATCGGCGTAGCAACTCTCGCGATACCGTATTTTGGCAGTGATTACAAAGTGAGACTGCAGAAATACGTCGAGAAATATAAGAAGATGAACGACGACCTATTCAGCAAGAATCCGTACGGCGTCCCGATAGGCACCAGGCCGTGGGCGGGCGACCAAGAAGTGGTGAGTTGGGCAGTGACGAACTACCACCTGCACAAAGCGTATCCGGAGATAATCGGACCGGAATACACCATCCGCGGGATCGATTATATTTTCGGCTGTCATCCCTATTCAAACATCTCGTTCGTCTCGAGCGTCGGCACTCGCTCAAAGAGAATCACATACGGGAATAACAGAGCCGATTTCAGTTTCATCGCCGGCGGTGTTGTCCCAGGTGTACTTGTCTTGAAACCGGACTTCCCCGAAAACAAGGAAGATTGGCCATTCTTCTGGGGCGAGAATGAGTGTGTCGTCAATATTTGCGCTGAATACATCTTTTTGTCGAATGCTGTTGCTGATTTGCTGAATGAGAACAACAGCCGGTAAATATTTGGCAACGAGAGTGGAGGGATTCAGATTGACGGTATTATGAGAGGCGATTCTGATTTCGCGGCGGGCAACCGGAATTAATTAATAAACACACGGCCCGTGAATAGGGAGGTCCAGGGGAAGACTATCTATAATATCCGAATTCTGTGAGTTCATGAGAGTCAGGAAGAAGTGGTGGCTTGCGCCGATACCCGTCTTGTTCGTTCTCCGTAGCGCGCTCGTCATCATAACTCAGGGTTCCGCGACAATACCGTTCATATATTCCCATCCTGATGCCTTGTCTTCTCATGAGATTCTTCCTGGAGGTTCATTCCCGCCTCCAGCAAATGTAGGGCACATAGATAATGCGGGAGGGTGAATCAGGTGAGGGTGTGGCAGACGAGACGTTGCCGAACTCTCCAATCTGTTGTTCAATGAAATGCAGCCTGGATCGTAAATGGTAGCCGCATCTAAGGACTTGTAAACAGGCCGGTTTGACGATAGTCGGTGAGCAATGCACTTCCCTTCCAACAATGGCAGCGCTGAGGAGATGGTCATATTGAATTCATGTCTGAACAGTTACCCCTGCCGACAAGCGCTTTTTCCTGTTGACAATCAAACCAATAGTTTGTAATATTAAACCGGTTCAATGATTGTTGAACTGATAAAACACTAGGGAACGTTCTTGTGGATTTGGTGTGGTTCCCAAACCATAGGCCTTCCGGATCTCGGTTTCTTGAGTTTGGTTTAGCTGAGAATCGGGAGGGGAGACGATGGGCAGGCCGATGCCGAATGTGGAGATGTGAAGTTTTCATGAGGGTAGAGATTCAGAAGATCCTTTCTTCTTTGAACATTGTGGCGTGAGGAAGGGAGCATGCGGCGTGGCCATCCAAGACGCAAGTGTTTGCGCTCGCTCATTGTCTCCCAAAAACTCCGAATCAGCCGCCCAGGTGTTGGTGTGGCTGAAGTCCATGGCGCCCTTTCGGTGTGGGAGTGCATGAAGTGTCTCGTGGCGTCAGCGAACCCTTTTTGTTGAATGAAAGACTATTTGATACGGAATTAAAAGATGGTTCAGAAACTCCCTGTTAGTGAATCGGTAAGACAGGATGAGGTACTCGACTACAAGAATCCACACCTGCCGGTAGAAGACAGAGTGGCCGATCTGCTCGGCCGGATGACTGTCGAAGAAAAAGTCGCGCAGATGCTTTGTGTCTGGGGACAGAAAAAGACGATATTGTTTGACGAGAAAGGCAAGCTCCATCTTGATGGCTTGGGACAATATCTAAAAGACGGCATCGGACAGATAGGCAGGCTAAGCGATACAGGCGGTGGCTTGGGCCCGGTTGAGATGGCTGGGCTGGCGAATGCGCTTCAGAGGTATTTTGTCGAGGAGACAAGGCTGGGTGTTCCAGTGATATTTCACGAAGAGTGTCTCCATGGTCTCGCGGCAAAGGATGCCACGAGTTACCCTCAACCGATCGGACTGGCGTCGACCTTCAACCCGAGTCTAATTGAAGCGATATACACGGCGATCGCCCAGGATGCACGCATGCGAGGTGCCCATCAAGCCCTCACACCGGTGCTGGACGTGGCGCGCGATCCCCGATGGGGTAGGGTGGAAGAGACGTTCGGAGAAGATCCATACCTTATCGCACAAATGGGAATAGCCGCCATCAGAGGTTTTCAGGGTGATGGCACCTTTAATGATAAGAGAAGAGTTATTGCGACACTGAAGCACTTTGCTGCCCACGGCCAGCCGGAATCGGGTTCGAACTGCGGCCCGGTGAATGTGTCTGAGCGTATCCTTCGCGATGTCTTCCTGTATCCGTTCAAGGAGGTGCTTCAGAAAGCCAAGGCAATGAGCGTGATGGCTTCTTACAATGAAATCGACAGTGTACCATCTCATGCCAACAAGTGGCTGTTGCGAGACGTTCTCCGTGGCGAATGGGGATTCAAAGGGTATGTCGTATCAGATTATTATGCGATCACGGAATTGCACGAGAAACCCGAAACCGAAAGCCATACGGTTGCTGCGAGCAAGAGCGAAGCCGCGCTACTGGCCGCAAATGCGGGCGTCAATATAGAACTGCCGGACACGGACTGCTATCCGTACCTGACTAACCTCGTCCGGGAAGGGAAGCTCGACGAATCGGTGCTGGACGAGCTTGTCGGATCGATGTTGGAGTATAAATTCCGTCTCGGGTTGTTCGAGAACCCGTACGTCGACGCGAACGAAATTCAGAACGAAGCCAAGCTGGAGAAGGACCGGAAAATCGCGCTGAGAGCGGCCCACGAAACAGTCACGCTGCTGAAGAATGAGGGCAACCTGTTGCCCATCGATCCTAGACAGATCGGTATCATAGCTGTGATCGGTCCGAATGCAAACCGAAGAGTCCTCGGCGGGTATAGCGGCGTGCCGAAGTACTACACTACCGTGCTGGACGGGATCACAGAGAAGGCCGGGAACAGGATAAAAGTAGTTTACAGCGAGGGCTGCAAGATAACCGTCGGGGGAAACTGGAACGAGGATGAAGTTGTCCTGGCCGATGAGAAAGAGGATCGCAAGTTGATTGCCGAAGCCGTCGAGACGGCTCGAAAGGCAGACGTGGTCGTGCTTGCCCTGGGCGACAGCGAGCAGACGTCGCGCGAGGCGTGGAGCAAGATCCACCTTGGCGACAGAGCCAGTCTGGACCTCTTTGGAATGCAAAACGAGCTTGTGAAAGCGGTTCTTGAGACCGGAAAGCCGATGGTCGCGCTTCTCTTCAACGGGCGGCCGACATCGATGAACTACGTGAACGCTCACGTTCCTGCGATACTCGAGTGCTGGTATCTCGGCCAGGAGACCGGCGGCGCCGTTGCGGATGTACTTTTCGGCGACTATAATCCGGCCGGAAAACTCCCGATTTCTGTACCGAGGTCGGCGGGGCACATACCGAGCTACTACAATTACAAACCGTCGGCACGCAGAGGATATTTGTTTGATGACATCACTCCCCTCTATCAGTTCGGCTATGGTCTCAGTTACACTACTTTCAATTTCAGCAACGTGAGGCTTGAGAAGTCGACCATCTCCTCGGATGAAAGCACAAGGGTGTTTGTGGACGTGAAGAACACCGGCAAACTTGCTGGGCAGGAAGTTGTTCAGATGTATATTCGCGACCTTGTCAGTTCGGTCACGCGACCAGTGAAAGAACTGAAGGGATTTAGCAAAATCGCACTCGAACCGGGCGAGACGAAAACGGTTGCGTTGAGCATATCACCGGAGCATCTGTCTTTCACTAATATCGACATGGTATGCACTGTCGAGCCGGGAGATTTCGAGATAATGGTCGGAAATTCTTCACGGGATGAGGATTTGCAGAAAGTCGTATTGCATGTAGTCTGAAGTGAAAATGTAGAACAAACATCAGGGCAAAGTCGTGCAGGCGAATACGGGCGTTTCGTCTATGATCGGTCCCATAGGGCAGTCGGCTGTCGGGCACCAGCATGTCAGGACGGTCCAATACAATCCAAAGCACCACAAACTGGTCGTAGCACCTGAGAAGGAAAACTCTGTTTATGGCAAACTGAGCTAATTAGTAAAACTAATTCAGGGCAAAGTCGTGCAGACAAAGACGGGCAATTTGTCTTTAAAGGAAAAGATAGGGTATAGCCTCGGCGATACCGCGTCGAACCTCTTTTTCCAGACGTTCATACTGTTTCTTCTGTATTTTTATACCGATGTGTTCGGACTTCCCGCAGCGGCGGTGGGGACAATGTTCCTGATTACGCGGATATGGGACGCGTTCTTCGATCCGATAATCGGTATGATCTCGGACCGCACCCAGACTCGTTGGGGAAAGTTCCGTCCGTTTCTCCTCTGGTTTGCTCTTCCATTCGGGATAATTGGCGTTCTGACATTCACCACTCCGGGCTTCGACACCTCCTGCAAGCTCGTGTATGCCTACGTAACCTACTCGCTGATGATGATGCTCTATTCCGCGATCAATGTTCCGTATTCCGCGCTGATGGGCGTCATTACCGCCAACTCGGAGCAGCGGACGGTCTTGTCGTCTTACCGGTTTGTCTCGGCGTTCGCAGGTGGATTTATAGTTCAGGCGGTGACAATATCGCTTGTGAACTACTTCGGCAAAGGGAACGAAGCTCTTGGGTGGCAGTGGGCGATGGGTTGCCTCTCCGGACTTGCCTTCATCCTGTTTATGATAACTTTCACGACAACGGAAGAAAGGGTCTTTCCGCCAAAAGGTCAGAAGGCAAATTTCAAACGTGACTTGCGTGACTTGTTCTCGAACAAACCGTGGCTGCTCATCGCCGGCGCAACGGTCTTTCAGCTCATGTACATAGTCATGCGCAACTCGTCGATAATGTACTATTTCAAGTACTATGTCGGAAACCAGCAGCTAAATCTTTTTGGAAATGTCATTGATCTGTCGTTCGAGAGCTTCGCTTCATCGTTCATGCTCACCGGAACTGTGGCGACGATAATTGGTGCCGTGCTTACGAAATCGTTCTCAAAGATATTCGATAAGAAGAATACATATCTTGGATTCCTCATCGCGAGCGCGGTGTTGAACGCATTCTTCTATCTGCTTCAGCCGCAGAATGTACTTCTCATATACGGGCTGAATCTCGCCGTGTCGTTTTTCTTCGGGCCGGTCTCGGTTCTTCAGTGGGCGATGTACACAGATACGGCAGACTACTCTGAATGGAAGAACGAGCGGCGTGCGACCGGCCTGGTTATGGCGGCTTCGCTTTTCTCGCTGAAGCTCGGCCTCACACTCGGCGGCGCAATCGTCGGATGGATACTCGCATACCACGGATTCGTCGCGAACCAGCAGCAGACACCGGAATCCATTGGCGGCATCATCCTTCTGCTGAGCGTCTATCCGGCGATCCTTGGAGTGCTAGGGGGGGTGTTGATGGCGTTCTACCCGTTGACAAACAAGATGATGGTAAGAATAGAAGAAGACCTGACCGCTCGTCGCGGACTCGTCAGCAATAGTGCGGCAGAGCTGTCGCAGGTCAGCTGAGAACATGAAGTTCAAGGAAAGGTATACTCAAGGATTTTGCTTCTCCTTAAGGTCGGTCCCGCCCGCGCCTGTAAAGGCAGGGCGGGATGAGTTTTTGGCCATTGAGATGGGGCTTGGCAGAATGAGTCTGGCGGCTCCGGAGACAAAATGAAGAAAAAGTTTCAAGATGAGCTTGCGGTATGGCCAGGACATGTGATACCAAAGCGTAAGCCGGAACCCGCGTCGGAGGTCCCGATGTCGGGGTTTACACAACAGGAGGCTGTAAAACAAAATAGGGAGCTGTTCTCATGAAGAGATTATTTGGCAATATCGCAGACAGAATCGGGTTGCTCATGGGGCGCACCGGGTATCGTTTCAGCAGGAGGGTGCTTCTTGCGGGAGGAATCCTGTTCTTCATGACGGCCCAATCACTGATGGCGACCGGAACTATCAAAGGAAAGGTGTTTGACAGGGATACGAAAGATGCTCTGCCGGGAGCTACTGTTTTAGTGAGAGGCACGAGCGTTGGAGCCTCGACTGATCTGAATGGCGCGTACACGGTCTACAATGCGCCGTCGGGACGGCAGACGATAGTGGTCTCTTACGTCGGGTACCGCTCGACAACCGAAGAGGTGAATATCCCTGACGGCCAGACACTTGAAAAGGATTTCTATCTGGAGGCCACTGCGGTCCAGGGAAAAGTTGTGGTCGTCACCGCACAAGCGCAGGGCCAGATACAGGCAATCAACCAGCAGCTTGCCTCCAACAAGATTGCCAGCATTGTTTCAGAGGCGAAGATTCAGGAGCTGCCTGATTTCAACGCGGCGCAAGCAGTGAGCCGTTTGCCTGGTGTCTCGGTCACTTTCAATCAGGGCGAAGCCAACAAGGTCGTTATCAGAGGCCTGGCTCCTCAGTATAATGAGGTCGCTGTAGGCGGGATCACGCTCGCCTCCACAGGTAGTACTACGATCGGTGCATTGTCCCAGGGCAATAACACGAGTCCATCCGGGTCGATTACCAACGACAGAAGCGTTGACCTCACCATGGTGACTCCCTATATGATCAAATCAATCGAGGTGTACAAAACTCTCACTCCGGATATGGAGGCGAATGCCATCGGCGG
>CAZRXH010000121.1:0-6448 GCA_964603995.1 uncultured Bacteroidota bacterium
TCTCGCCTGACGAGATAAGCGTCGGTCCTCCATATTATTCCCTGGATGTATCCCCAGAGGGTTATTCCTTTTACGTCAGGATTATTCCAGAACAACGGGAACTGCTCCTTATAGATAGCGAGCTGCGTCGAATCGCTCGCTACATCGACGTCGTATTCGGAGATGTAGATCGGCAAGCCTGTGGCAGCCAGGAGTTTCAGGTTAGAGGCAATAGTGTCGGCGCTGACCTTCTCCATGAAATGCCCCTGGCAACCTATGCCGTCCACCAGGTGTCTCTTCTTGAGTATGTCAATAATATGAATATACTTTTCTGTGTTGGTGCGGCTCCTGAGAATATTGTAATCGTTGATGAGAAGCTTGGAATGCGGAAAAGCTTTCCTCGCTTTTTTGTACGCCCAAATTACCCAATCCCAACCTGTCGAACCGTTTCCTCCCAGCGCGTTCTTGTACACCGGTGGTTTCTGGATCGGCTCATTTACGACATCGACCATCGCAGCCTCTGGATATCTCTTGCCCGCCTCGCTTATCCATATCTCGACCATCTTCTTCTGCTTGGCAGGAGGCAGACTTGCGATCCATGTCGGCTGCTGCGGACCCCAGACAAGGTTGTGGAACTTGAAAGGAAACCGATTGGCAATGGCATAGTCGTATATCGAGTCGAGCGGAGCCCAGTCCCACTTTGCCGGATTCTCGCTGACTCCGACGTTTCCCCATTTACCTGCATTCTCCGGCGTGACCTGGTCCCAGTATTTCGTGAAGTCGGATGGGATGTATGTCCCGATCACGTTACCGACGAATTTGGATTGACTCTTTTCAGTCTGACCGCACGACATTGCCGGGAAAGACACGGTCACGCCAAGGATCAACACAACGATCGTACGTCTGAAATCGATAAGATGGCTCATTCCTTTTGCAATCATGAGGTGAATCCTTTCCATTTTCTTTCTTCGACCCTTACGACAGGTGGAGGTCCAACCGAACGGGTCAGGTTATTTTATTAACATCATTTTCTTCTGAAGAGACCTGTCTCCGACCTGAAGGCGGTAGAAGTACATCCCGCTCGCCAGGCCTGAGCTCTGAAAAGTGGCCGAGTGTTCCCCCGCGCTTTGTACTCGATCCACCAATGTCTTCACGAGCCTGCCGAGCATGTCATACACCTGGAGTGTGACATGAGAGTTGGAAGGAAGGTCGCAGGTGATCACTCTACTCGGGTTGAACGGGTTCGGATAATTCTGGGCAAGAATGTAGTTCGAAGGCGGCATGCCGCTTATCGACTTCACGCCCGTCGGATTCTGAGAGACATAATTTACGAGCCACTGCAGGGCGGGGCGTGCGTCCGGGCAATGCTCTGCGTATAGCCTTATCCAGTCCACTACTTCCTGGTACTGCCGGGCCGAATCAAGCGAGGAAATCCACGACGGCTGCTGCTGTCCCCAGATGAGATTGTCTCTTTGAAGAGCAGGCCATTGTCCATCGCATAATTGTAGACTGTCGTCAGCGGATCCCAGTCCCAGTACGAAGTATCCTGAGACGAGCCGGCTACCGATCCCCATTTTCCTTCGTTGCCCGGCGTGATCTCGTTCCAGTATAGATCGAGGGAATCGGCGGACTTCCGGCACAACCAGAGAACCCGGATTGACTCTGAGAGATTTGTCCGAACTTGCAGGTTCACGAGTCACCTCACCTCTCTCAGTTCGACACAAAAGTAGTCACACTCGACGCGTCAAGGTTGGCGTTGAATGTCCCGTTCGATACCGTCACGCTGCTCTGCTGAACGCAATTCAATGAACTCGAAGTGACGTAAGGTGTAAACGAAGTCACTCCGGAATTCATGAGAGTGATCGGCTGCAATGTAGAACTGGAATTCATATTGATAATCACGATGACCGTTTTGCCATCTCCTGCATAGGCCGTCAGGTAAACATGCGGCTGAGGGCTGTAAGGCGCGTAAACCCGGTGGTAACCCGGTCGAATAAATCTGGCAAACTGGGAGGTCACATAACCCTTTTTCGTCACCTGTCCGGTTACGGTTCCATAACTACCGTCTCCTATCAGTGAATAGTATCTCGGCGCTTCCCACCATACGTATGCGCTCATGTTGAAGTTCATCACATCGCTTATAGCCTTTGCTGCCATCATAGCACCTGTCCAGCCTGTGTCAATGTTGAGGTTAGACGGAGGGCTACCGCTGTCTATCAAGTACTCAGTCATCCATAATTCTTTTCCTTTTTGCAGAGCGAGCGGGTATTGGACTGCAGACGATACATTACCGTTTCCATCTACATCACCATAAATGTGTCCGCCTACGAATGCGACATGCGATGCCGCCACAGAATCGTTCAGTGTCGAGTCTGAGAGAGAATGACTGAAATTATCCGCCTCCGGCATAAAAACCGGGTAACCAACGGCCGGTGCATCATTTTTCATAAAATTGAGAAATTGTGTTCCATTCCACAAACACGATTGATACGACGCGTTAAAATTAGGTTCGTTTTGAACCGAGATGGCATATACCGGCGCACCGTTGCTCGACATCGTGTCGCCGAACGATTTTAAATATCTCGCGAAAGCGGCATAGTTGCTCGTGTCGAGGCTCCCCCCGGAAAGATTGTCGTTGGTTTTCATCCACGCCGGAGGAGTCCACGGAGTAGCGATGACTTTTGCGCCGAGAGCGTCGGCAAGTTTGACACCCGAGACATCCTGGCTGAACTGCGTCGAGTCGGGCGGGATCGATACGCGCATTATCGTCAGCCCGATGTTGCCGGCTGTGCTATCGAAAGCGGTATGAATTTCGGCGGTAGTCATGCCCTGGTAGAAAATCAGAACATTCGCCGCACCGAAACCCTCTATGAGTTGTTCCGTGCTGTCAGGATAAACAGTCGCCTGGCTGAGCTTCAGGATGCTGAAGCCGAAATCCGTATCGCTCTGTACCGTGATGTTACTGAACTGCTGTGTCACGATGAGCGGGGATGTGCTGTCGGTGTTTTCGATTTGAACCGTAAATGTCTCGCCGTGAAGGGACACGGTCTTTCCTCCTCCCGCCTCGTAGGCTTGAGACGGAAGAATGCCGGTTATGGAAAGTGCGGCACTCGAAGCACCTACCCCGAACACCATCTTCTTCACCTCAGCCTGACCTCTCGCCAACAGCCGATAAAAGTAAACTCCGGGCGCTACCTTCTCTCCGAAGTTGTTTCTCCCGTCCCAGATTATCCCGTGTACTCCTGCATCCTGATACCCAAGACTGTAGTTCCTCACGACTCTTCCCAGAACGTCGTATATCGTCACATTCACATCGGACTGCTTGTCAAGGCTGTACGATATTGCGGTCGCAGACGAAAACGGGTTCGGGTAGTTTTGTTCCAGCTGGAAGCTGGCCGGCAACTGATTGCCCGGATTCACGGATGTAATCGTTTCGAGGTTGAACGTGCCAGTCGAGTCCGTCAACGCGGTATACTCCAGCGAACTGTTGTCTTCGTCCATGAAAGTAACCGACGCGTACCGAACGGGCGTTCCGGATGCAGTTATGGTGCCTTTGACCGTATACTGTTGCCCGTAGGAAAGCGTCGACACAGCCGCGACCATCAAAAGAGCCGACAAGATAGAGTGGTAAACATTCTTCATTGCTTCGTTTCACTTCCTTTCATGATATCATCATGCATTCATTGATACTATTTGACAAGTACCAGTTTCTTGGTAATAGAGACATCTCCAGCCTGGAGCCGGTAGAAATAAACGCCACTCGGCAGATTGCCCGCATCGAACCCGACTTCGTAACTTCCGGGTTTCTTAACTTCGTTCACGAGCGTTCGCACTTCCCTGCCCAGCACATCATACACCTTCAACGACACGAATCCGGCGTTCGCTATCCGGTATCCGATGTTGGTCGTCGGGTTGAACGGGTTCGGGTAGTTCTGAGATAGTGCAAATCGAACCGGGACGTCTTCAGTCCGGCTGACGCCCGTGACCTGATCGCCTGTCGTGAAACTCCCGGTACCGGAATAGACTCCGGTGTCGGTCGAGTTTGTCGCAAGAACGTGCCAGTAAAATTGTGTGTTCGCCGCAAGCGGACTCAGTCTCACCGAAGTGTCGGCGACGGTTGTGTCAGCAACGATGTCGGAAAAGCTGCTGTCTGTCGCAACCTGAACATCGTACGATGTAGCGGCAGTCGAGGCATTCCACGTCAGGAGCGGATTTCTAGATACTCCGGTGGTGTCCACGGGTGACGATAACGTTGCCTGCAGATAGCTTGCGAAATATGACTGCAGCCACTGGAGAGCGGGCCGTGGGGCGTTCCTGTCAGTAACCAAATAGGAATATGGGACCCACGTGTAATATTCCTGATACCCCCAGAGGGTCACTCCCTTGACGTCGGGGAACTGGTACAGCAACGGAAATATGGATTGGTAATCCTGAAGCTGTGTCTGATCGCTTTGCTCATTTATGTCGAACTCGGAAATGTATATCGGCAGTCCGGTCGTGGCCAAGCTGTCTAAGTTTGTTTCCATCAGACTCAACGAAGTTCCCTGCACGGAAAAGTAGTGTGCCTGGACTCCGATTCCGTCGATTAATCCCCTCGCCTGGAGAAGGCGGATGATCTGTAAATACTCGGCTGTCGTAGTGGTGCTGTTGAGTATGCCGTATTCATTGAGAAGCAGTTTGGTAGTCGGGGAGAAATATTTCCGAGCGAGTTCAAAGGCGTTGATGACCCAGTCCCAGCCGGTTACGCCGCTCCCTCCCAGCGCTTGCTTGTAGACAGGCTGGGTATGGATCGGCTCGTTGACCACGTCGCAGAAGGCAGCCTTCGGATATCTGGTGCCGCACGAATCAATCCAGTTGTTTATCGCACGGTATTCCTCCACCGAGTCGAGGCTCCCGTTTGTCATGAATGCCGGTTGCTGCGATCCCCAGATCAGATTGTGGTCCTTGAAAGGAAAGTCATGTGAGATTGCGAAATTATATATCGCATCGAGCTGTCCCCAGTTGTATGAACTCGTATCGGTCCCCTGGACGCTTCCCCACTTCCCGGCATTTTCCGGCGTGACCTGGTCCCAGTACTCGGTAAAATCAGACGGGATACTGTAACCGCTACTAATGATGTTGCCGACGAACTTGCTTCGTCCTTTGGCCAACTGTGAGAAACCGGTCGAAGGGGTGGAAGCTACGAACAGCAGCGATAGCCATACCACTATAGCCCATGAACCAAATTTTCCCGATATCTTGTACATGATGCATCTCCTTCAAATGGTGCTTAGGTGCTCCAGATTAAAACCCGATCGAATTCCCCCCGTCGACAGGCAGAACAACTCCCGTAATGAATCTCGAGTGTTCCGAGCCGAGGAAGAGTGCGGCGTTTGCGACGTCCGATGTCTCGCCGAGTCTCCCGGCCGGAGTCCGTGACAACACTTTGCTTTTCCTCTCCGGATCATCATCCAGTGCCTTGGACGACATTGCGGTCTTAATGAATCCCGGTGCAATACAGTTGACCCGCACGCCGTGAGGCGACCACTCGACGGCCAGGGCACGGGTCATTCCCTCGATCGCCGATTTGGCAGCCGTGTAAGCGACAACCTTCGGAATCCCGTATCGCGATGCCATCGAGCTGATCATGACGATACTCCCTTTACCACGGGCAACCATCGACTTCCCGATCTCGCGCGTCAACGCGAATACTGCCGTCTGGTTCGTCCTGATGACTTTTTCGAACTCATGGTTCGAGACGTCGAGAGCAGCTTTCTTCAGATTGATCCCGGCGTTATTGACCAGGACATCGATCTCGCCGAGAGCGTCTCTCACTTTGCCGGCCAATTCCGGCAAGCGATCGATTTCATCCAGATCGAAAGGTACAGCCAAGATGTTTCCACCGATTTCCCTTTTCGCGGTTGCGAGCTTCTCCTCGTTTCTTCCGACAATAGCCACTCTGGAACCGTTCAGGGCGAATGCTCGAGCGATTGCGTAGCCGATCCCGCTGGCTCCGCCTGTTACCAGAACCACCTTGTCTTTGAGATCTCTATATGTTCCTTCGGATGATAATTCATTTCCCGTATGCTTCATTGTTTCCTTTATATTTGAACCAATCGAAGTATGCCGTGCTCGCGGACTCTTTTCCTATAGATGTCGCGTAGAGTGCGTACATGCAGCCGACGAATCCGCCGGCAACTTTCGTGCTCAGAAAACTCGCGTCGATACCGTCTTTCAACACATTCCATTTGCCTGACTTGTCTCCGTACAGAAACAAATAACTGCTCCCATGAGACTCAATTTTCAAATCGAGTGTCCCGGTTGCGGAATTACCGTTGAGAACCTGTGAAGCAACCAGTTCCATACTGTCACTCGCGTTTTCGTTTTCAACGGACTTGTACAATTCGACGACCGCATGTCCGTCCTTCACTGACTTGCACAAGTAATAGAAGTGTGTCTCGTTCTGGAAAACCATGAGCCCGGCCTTCTC
>CAZRXH010000121.1:6548-9039 GCA_964603995.1 uncultured Bacteroidota bacterium
TCGACAAAATCGGCGTGACCGGTGCATGTTATCGGATCCTTGCGATCGGGATTGAGATCTCTTTGAGTCAGGATAGGGTTTCCTTCGTAGGAAACATAAGGTCCCCAGACGTTTTTGCTCCTGAAGACCACTTCGGAATGATTCTCAGCCGTGCCGCCCTGCGCGCAGATGAGATAATAGTAATCGTCGACTTTGAAGATGTGTGGCCCTTCGATCCATATCGGTTTCTCATTTATATCGGTGCCGCCGTTGACAAGAATTTTCTCGTCGTTTTCGACGCGAAGCCTCTTCGTATCGAAGCTGCACATCCTGATCGTGCGTTGTCCCTGGTAGAGCGGCTTCCCTTCCGGGGGCACGCTGTTGTGGACAAGGTACGCTTTGCCGTAAGTGTCGAAGAAGAGCGACGGATCGATACCGCTGACCTGGGGGAGCCAGACCGGCTTCGACCAGGGCCCGGCCGCGTTCTTCGCCGTGCAGACGAAATTTCCTCCCGCATCAACAAAAGTACATGTCACATAGAATGTACCATCATGGTATCTTATCGCCGGAGCAAATATTCCGCGCGAGACTCCGAGGCTATCGTAGTTGAGCTGGTCGGGCCTGTCGATGACATATCCGATTAGCTTCCAGTTGACCAGATCTTTGCTGTGAAAGACTGGTATGCCAGGAAAGTATGCGAATGTCGAGTTCACGAGATAGTAATCGTCGCCAACCCTGCATATGCTCGGGTCGGGATAGAAGCCTGCAAGTATCGGGTTAGTATATTCCATTTGGGTCTGAGCCTGTGAATTAGAAACCAGAAGTAACAAGCAAGAAGTCAGAAGCAAGAAAACTCTAAATCCTAAGCACGAAATCCTAAACAAAACCAAATGTTCAAAATCCAAAGATTTAAAGCTGCAAATTGAAACATCGCTGAAGTTTGAGCGATTATAATTTGGGATTTCGAGTTTGTTTAGAGTTTCGGATTTAGAGTCTAGAATTTGGTTACAGCTTTGCCGCGTTGGGGATTTCTCCTCATCGAGGCAAATGTGCTTCATCCGTATCATCATCTCGTTTTTCCCGTCTCTAACGGTGAAGCCGGCAAACCTTCTTTGTTGTAAAGGTTCGCGCCTGCCGGGTTGTCGGCCCAGGCATAACGGACAGACGCCGGATTCGACACCTTCTCGCTCCAGACGACCACTTTGTTTCCGGATATCTTCGCCTTCGCCCAGACATACTTGCCGTCTTTGCCGGCGATTTCGAAACGCTTAAGCGATCCACCTTTCGCCATCAAGCCGGTGCCGACATTTGTGAACGAGATAACGATTTTATTTCCTTCGACTTTCATTCCTTTGTAAATCGGTCCGGAGTAGACAACATGGTTGTCGCCATAAGCTACTTTCTCAGCCGCCAGCGCAAGCCGCTTGCCGACATCGCCCTTGTCGAGAGGATGGATGTCGTTCCACTCGCCTATGTCATATGTGACAGCTATACCGGTATTCGGAAGAGCAAGCGCCTTCAGCTGAGCGTTTCTGACGTCGGCCCAGCCGCTCGGCCCCGGCTCGGTCGCCGCGGGTCCGTAGTTGGGAAGCTGCACCACTAAGAACGGGAAGTTTCCCTCTCCCCAATTCTCTCTCCAGTTGTCTATCATCGCATGGAGCATCCTGCCGTACCCCGTCGGATCGCCGCCGTTCGATTCGCCCTGGTACCATACCGCTCCTTTGATCGTGTAGTTCAGGAGAGGCGCAATCATGGCGTTGTAGCATCCCGTGGGCTGAAAAATAACAAATGTCGGATATGTCAATGGGGGTGCGGTGGTGCCTATCCTGTATTGCCACTCACCCGCGAGATGAATCTTGTGATTTCCTATTTCGAGTTCATACGGCTTGTCGGTTATGAATTGTACGGGATTATGACTTCCGAAGACGCGTACCACGATCGTGTTTTTACCTGCCTTCAGGATGCCCGGCGCGACGTCATATCTTCTCGGCGGATACTGGTACGATATCGAGCCAACGAAGACGCCGTTGACGTAATCGTAATCGGCATTGACGATCCTTCCCATGATAAGCTTCGCCCGTTTGCCGGCTAGAGCCGCAGGCACATTAAATTCGCGTCTGAACCAGACGACACCGTTCACACTGTCGAGTGAACTGGCGCCGCGGAATGATGGTATCTCGACCCCGGACCATCCCGCATCGTCATAAGACGGATCGTACCACGGCGTCCCGCCGCTCAGTCCTTTGTCGTCCTTCCACACCTGACCGTACCATTTGTCGTTCATCGAATTGTTCGCGCTGTTGACGCTGTCGATATAACCGGACTTGGCGTAATCTTCCGCTGTCTTCAAATCTTCCGGGAATTCCTTGAGCGCTTGAGTGCTCATCCATGATTGTATAGGTGTTCCTCCCACGCTCGAATTGATCAGGCCGATCGGCACGTGATATTTCTCCCACAAATTCCTGGCGAAGAAATAGGAAACCGCGCTCCACTGGAGAATGCTCCAGGGGTT
>CAZRXH010000122.1:0-6816 GCA_964603995.1 uncultured Bacteroidota bacterium
CCATTCTAATTCGTTCGGCAAGCTCGCCGAAGTTTATGTCTTTCATACTCGGACATGCAAAACTGCATGCACATATCATTATTGCCTTTTTCATTTTTCAACCCTTGTTTTGTCAGTTTAATGCTAAAAAACGGCTATGCGCGAAATCAGCCTTTAGATTCCTGTACTTTATCGGGATAGCCGTAT
This sequence comes from uncultured Bacteroidota bacterium, assembly GCA_964603995.1. Classification (GTDB taxonomy): domain Bacteria; phylum Bacteroidota; class Ignavibacteria; order Kryptoniales; family JAKASW01; genus JAKASW01. The sequence continues at coordinate 187 of CAZRXH010000122.1, forward strand.
TCCTTCTTTGTTGCTGTATAAATCTCCATTAAAGCCTTCTTGATGGATGCCTCTTCGTCGGGATTTACTTTGTCATTGAAGAGAAGAAGACCTTGCCAGAGTTCATCGGCGGCCTTCTCATCGGTTTCCGGAAAGGACAGAATCGTCGTGAAGACGACCTGGTCTAGACCGTAAAGGATTCTCTCCTTGCCGTCAATATCAACCTTGAAAGCTTTCGGAGTACTGCAAGAGCAGCCCATTGTTCACCTCATTATTAATAATTTTCAAAACCTATTTTGTCACAATTGGCGTCTTTATCGTTCGTCAATTCGTCAATTGTCGAAATAATATAAAACACAACAGCCATTGTGTCAAGAGCAAAAGAGATCACGGAACAAGAAGGAAAACGCGCTTTAAGTTCACAGCGTTGCAATATAAGGCTTCGCGAAAGCGCCCATGAATCTGTCGAAGCTCTCAACGGCGGTCTTCTTATCACCATCTATAAGGGCGTTGATCCAGCTTTCTGCTGACGATGCCAGCGGCTGAAAAAGCAAATCGAACCCTTTGCTGTTCTTGACTTCAGTTTTCTTTACGACCCGACTTAATAATTGTCTGACCAACTTGGCGCCGTCGCCAGCCCCTTTGTAGTTTTGCGCATTGAACATGTCCATATCCATTCTGATTTCGGCTCTGAGAGAAAACATCAAGTCGGTGAGGTCTGTCAAGCCATTGTTCTTATGCATCCTTCCAAAGATTCGGCAGAAATTCCCGCAGTAATTCTGGGCCAGACGGTATTGGCCGTTCTCAACTCTTTCTTTTACGACGGAGATGTTGTCCGCGAAGTCTTCAAAGTATGATTTCCACAACGGGTCGTTCGAGTATTCAACAGGAGGATTGTTTGCATATTTGGTCTGAAGAGTACCAAGCTCAGTTGACAACTCGTCTAAATTCTTCAGCATCTTCCCTTTGTCAAATGTCTTTGCGTCGCGAAGCATACCGCAAGTCATGACAGCCTTCTTGTGCCAGGGCGCGGCATCTTTATCGAAGGGAGAGTCTTGTGCTTTCGCGAATGAGGCAAATCCGACAGTCATCGCGAATATCAGAGTAAAAATTTTGTTCCACGCATTTTTCAATTCGTGTTGAGTTAACATTTTCTTTCTCCAGTTTGGTTAAGAATTACCACTAAGCCATTTCATTGCTTCTTCTCTTTTCGAATATCATGTACAGCGCTGGCAGGAAGAGAAATACCAGCAGCAAACCGAATATCAATCCGCCTATTACGGCGATTGCCATCGGCTTCAACAGCTCTGTTCCTTCGCCGATGCTTAATGCAAGCGGAAGCAAACCGATGATTCCAACGATGTCCGTCATCAAAATCGGACGGAGCCTGACAATCACAGCCTTTGGAATGGCTTCTGTCAGCCCCATCTCTTCCTTGCGTAAGTCATCTATAAACGTGATAAGAAGGACACCTTGGTTGATCTCAATTCCCGCAAGTATGATAAATCCAATCATTACGGTAACTCCGATCGGCTGATGGGTCAGATAGAGAGCCAGCGACACGCCGATAAGCGATAGTGGTACACGTATGAGGATTATGAACGGCTTGATGAAATCCTCGAAGTTAATTACGAGCACGACATAGGCGAAGAACATCGCGATTAAAAGTATCAGAACCATCGAACTCATGTTCTCCGACATCATCTGCGACTGCCCGCCGAACTCGATCTTGTATCCGGACGGCAGGTTGAAACTTGCCAACTTCGCCTTTATCTCGTTAGTCGCTTCACCTACGCTTGTCCCTGCAACGTTCGCCGTGGCTTTTATCTCGCGGTTCTGATCTATCCTGTCGATCTCCAGCGGGCCTGTTTGCTGGACCACATCCGCGATGTTGCTCAGGTTCAGATTGCCGCCGTTCGGCGAAACAAGAACTATATCATCCAGATCTTTCTTACTCTTGACGTCCTTTTCGTTCATCACCACGCGGATCGGGTAATAGTAGCCCTTCTCCTTGTATTGAGTCGGAACAACACCGTCAACCATCGATTTCACTGTCGTCGCAACCTGGCTGACGTTCAAACCGAGGTCGGCAGCCTTTTGGCGGTCCACGAAGATCTGGTACTCAGGTTTCGTGATGTCAATCGAGACATCGACTGCAGTGAGTCCCTTAGTTTCGCGAAGTATTCCGGCAATTTTGTTTGCGTTTTCGTAGATATTCTCCATCGGTTCGCTGCGCGGGGCGATCACTTCGACCTCGATATCGAAATCGCCGGTCATTTTTATCCCCTTCATCTTCGTGTGCATCACTTTTATTTTTGCACCTGGGAATTTCACGTTTTGCTGAACTATCGGAGTCAACTTTTCGACAAACTCATCCGTATTCACTTTTCTTTTTGAAGGAGGCACAAGCTGGACATCGACCTCTCCCTCGTTGGCAATTTCATAAGTAATCAGGCCCCAGACTTTACCGCCTGAAAGAGCCGAGAAACTTTGAACACCCGGTTGGGTCTTAACTGCATTTTCAATTTGCCGGATTACCTTGTCGGTTTGCTCCATGGAAGTCCCGGTCGGCATCTTGACCTTTATCATGATGGAGCCGTCATCGGCGTTCGGCAGGAACTGCGTTCCGAGCTGCTGCAGGAAATAAATTCCCGCCACGAAAAAGGCGAGCACGATTATCATCACAATCCATCGGAACTTCAACGACGCATTCAGCAGCGGCTTATAAAGAAAGACGAGTCCGCTCATCATCTTGTCTATCAGTTTTGACACCGGCCCTTTCCTGATGTGAGCCGCCTTTTCCTCGGGGAAAAGGAGTGCAGTGATGCTCGGAGTGACTGTAAGGGAGACGAGCAGAGACAGCACGATTGTGATTGCAACCGTAATTATCAGCTCGCTGAAGAGAAGAGACGTCAGTCCGGAGACAAGCAAAAATGGAAGAAAGAGTGAAAGAAAAGTAAGAGTCGCGGTCATCACCGCTTTGGAAACCTGCGAAACCCCTTTCTGAACTGGATGCTTTTCATCCGGCTCCTCCTCCTGGATACGCGTGATGTTTTCGAGCACCACGACACAGTTATCGAGGAGCACGGTTATCGCAACTACCAGACCGCCCAGCGAAAAAATATTGATCGAATAGTTTAGAAGTTTCATGAAGAAGAAAGTGCCGAGGAGCGTGACGGGAAGAGTAAGCGTCACGACGAGGACTCTCTTCCAGCCAGTCAGGAAGGCCGCGGTTACGAGAACAACGAGGAGCGCTGCAATCAACGCAGCATCTCGCACTCCTGAAACGGCCGAGCGAATGTAATCTGCCTGGTCATATATGATATCGATTTTTATCGAAGGTGGGAGACTCGCCTTGAGCTCGTTCAATTTCTGACGGACCATGTTAGAAACTTCGACGGTGTTCGCGCCCGCCTGCTTGAAGACTGACAGCTTGACACCTTCACGCCCATTCATCTTCGTCTTTATGCGCTGGACTGCGTGAGCGTCTTCCACGTCTGCAACGTCCTTCAAATAGACGACAGAATTGTTCTTTGTCCTCGTCAAAATGAGATTTCGAATGTCATATACCGAGCTGAATTCCCCGACAGTTCTGGCAATAAATTCCCGCTGATCCGTGGTCACTCTTCCCCCCTGCAGCTCGATGTTTTCATCCTTGAGCCGCTGTGACACTTTATCTATTGTAATCCCATAAGCCTGCAGCTTCAGCGGGTCGACGAAAACTCTTATCTCCCTGCTCAGCCCGCCGGATACCTCCGTGCCTGCCGTGCCTTCAACGGAGGTGAACTGGTCCTGAAGTTGATTTTCAACGTAAGTTCTCAGCCCCGTCAAATCCATCGCATCGGAGGTGACCAGCAAATCCATGACCGGAAGCTGCGAAGGATCTGCTTTGAATATCAGCGGCTCATCGGCATCTTTGGGCAGCTGCTTTCGTACCAGTCCCATCTTTGCAAGCACGTCCTGATAAGCGATGTCTCTATCGGCCTTGTAATCGAAGTTCACCAAAAGAGTGTAGAGGCCTTCGGTACATTGGGACTCGATGTAGTCAAGGTTATCGACAGTTGCTACTTTCCTCTCCACAACGGTGGCGATATTGTCCTCAATTTCTTCCGGTGTCGCCCCCTTCCAATTGACATAGACTTTTATCATCGGGTAGGTAATATCCGGAAGGAGGTTTGTTGCAAGCTGGGTGTAGCCGAGGATGCCGACCACGATCACGGCAATCATCAAGATGATTGTCGCGGCCGGCCTTTTTATCGAAGCAATCGAGAGGTTCATTTCACAGCCTTCCCGCTATTTCCGCTTTTTCCCGTGCCAGCATTTGTCGCCGCAGGCTTCTGTACCATGACTTTCATTTTGTCCTTCAGCATTTCCTGTCCCAGCACGACCAACTTATCGCCAGCCATGAGTCCGCTTACGGCTTCTGTCAAGTCCTTGGTGGAGATTCCCGTTTGAATGACGTGCTCATGTGCCGCAGTATCTTTCACGACAAAAACAAACTTGTCGCCGTTCGGCTTGGTAAGGATTGCATCGTTGGGGATTGCGATAGCATTCTGTTTAGAATCCGTTACGAATGTTAGAAGCGCCATCATTCCCGGAAGGAGCCTCACACCTTGCGGGTTCACTTTAACTTCAAGTGCGATGGTCCGGGTTGCCGGGTCACTTTGCGGATTGATAAGCGTGATGATTCCGTTGAAGTCTTTATTCGGATAGGCATCTATATCAACTTTTATTTTTTCTCCGAGCCTTATCTCAGAGATTAACTGTTCACTTACTGAAGTCTTCACGACGAGGCTTCTGAAGTCTGCGATTGTAAGGAGCGGCTGTTTCGCCGTGACAACGCTTCCCTGCTCGATAGATTTCTTGAGCACAATTCCGTCGATAGGGGCGATTACGGGAACCGGCAGGAGCAGCTTCTCGCTGTATTTCAAATTTTCGAGCGCGTCTCCTAACTCATCTTTGGCAGCAGAATACTGCGGATCCGTTTCTGTGAGAGACGCCAACTTCTCCTTAGCACTTTCAATCCTCTTGTTCGCGTTGGCTATCAGAGAAATCCTGTCCTGCGAATTTATTACGGCAATCCTCTGGTTCTTTGCCACCTTGTCGTTTTCGTTCAGGCTGAAGTCATCAACAATTCCGTCAATCGGTGCGATAATGTTTGAAACGACCTTAGTATCGAAAGAGCCGGGGAATTGGACTGTCGTCTCAATCTTCTGCGGCTTAAGCTCGATGACCTTTACCAGCGGAGCTTTTTTTGCTGGCTGCGTGCTCGCGGGGTCTTTTGAACTCGTCCCGCACTGAATTGAAAAGAGAGACACCGAAAGCAAAACGATAATGCTCCACGCTGCGCTTACTTTATTTCCTACTAACATTTTATGGTACACTCTTGATTTCATCTATTATCTCCCTTCAGATTGAAATGCTGAACCGTTTCTGCCAACGAGGTTGTGAAGCTCGGCGACAGCCGATAGGTAGTCAATAAGATTCTGAGAATAGTTAATTTCGGCAGTCGTCATGGTCTGAACGGCGTCGATCACGTCCAGACTGCTGCCGCTCCCTATCGAGTATTTTAATTCTGCGGTCCTTTGAGACTCGCGTGCAAGTTCGATTATTTGTTTGCTGCTCGAAATTCTGCTCTTTAAGTCTTCAAGCGTGAGCAGGATCGTCTTGAGGCCCAACTCATATTTCTTGGTCAAGGTCTCCTCGTTGGCATTCACGACTTCCTTTTTTATTCTCAACTGCTCGGTCTTCTCCTGGACTTTGCTTCCTGCCAGGAATGGGATTGTGTAGGAAAGAGATATGCCGACGTCCCAGTTGTAGTTGCTCATCGGAACCCTGACCCGACTGTCCTCCCAGTCCATCGCTCCGAAAGCATAAATGGACGGATAGTAATCGGCTTTGGTGAGTGCGATTTCTTTGTCTGTTGCCTCGTAGTCAAGTTTCACTTTCTTGAAGTCTGGATTCCCTGCCAGCATTTCATCAAGCAAATCGACTTCGTTGTAGGAGTACGCCTGAGCTTCCGCAAAGAATTTGTCAGTCACGTCCTCAACGTCTATCTGGTTGTCTGTTTCCCAACCTATGGCGTTGTTCAATGCATAAATCTGGCTCTGCAAATCATTCGATGCCTTCTTGATATCCTCCTCAGTGATGGCTATTTGCACATTAGCTTTGATGACGTCAAGGTTTGAAGTCTTCCCGATGTCGTAGAGAGCTTCCGCAGTTTTCAGGTGCTCCTGTAATTGTCCGAGAGTACTTTGATAAATCGACAGAACTCTCTTCGCTTTTAGGACACTGAAATATGCTTTCGACACGTTGAGGATCACCTTTTGACCGAGCGATTCGCGGCCCAGCTCTTCATAATCGACCGAGTTTTGGGCAAGGTCGGATTGGAGTGATAATTTGTTGCCGTTGTAGATTAGCTGGTTGACACGTAACTCAGTATAAATATCGGTGAGCGAGTTCCCCAGCAATTTCACCTTGTTCGGCATCAGCCATTTCCATTGCGATACATTCAGACCATACCCCAATTGAGGAAGGTAATCGTAGCCGATTAAATCAGCCTGTTTCCTAAGACTAAGGATACTATAGCCGGATGCTTTCAATTGCGGCTGGGTTTTCAGCGCTATGTCGATGGCCTCGCTCAGAGTGATG
>CAZRXH010000122.1:6916-8971 GCA_964603995.1 uncultured Bacteroidota bacterium
AGGACGCCGCAGGCCTTCTTAAATATCACCACGCCATTCGACTTTCGTGTCCACCTCATATACTTCTGGAGGCTCTTCACCAGAGTCGCGGCAGTAACTATCACGGTACAGTGACCCAGTCCGAACATAAGGACGATCTCCGCGGCTTTCAGGAGATTTGTCTGGCCGATTGAAAAAGCCGCGAGCGCCACGGGCGCCATGTAAGCGAATGTACACGGACCAAGACCGATGCCGAAGACAAGGCCGAGGAGCCCTGCGCCGGTCCATCCTGTTTTATTGTTGGTTTGGAGCTTCGCCGTGGGAATCCATGATAGTTTAATCCAGTCGAGGAGATATAGCCCCGTCAAAAGCAAGACGGCGGCGGAAATGATGTTTCCGTAGGGGCCGATATAGCCCAAAATGCCGCCGAGCAGCGAAGTGACAGCACCGACCATCGTAATGGAAACGAGCACGCCGAGCGCAAACGACAGGGAGAGCTTAAAGACCTTGATGTGAGTGGGGTTCTCTTTGAGACTTATGTATCCGAGCACGAGAGGGATACTCGAAAGGTGACACGGACTCAGAAGTATGCTCAGCACCCCCCACGCATACGCTGCCAGAAGGGCGATACCGAAATACCCGCTCATCGCGGAGGTCAGCAGATTAAAAATCTGTTCTAACAAATTTTCCTCCGACTTCTATTCATAGTCCGGACGGGTACACCCGGAATAAGTGACTTATGTTCCACATTCCGACTTTCAAGTTCCAAATGAGCACCCGGCGTCATCCAGCTTACAGAAAAGAACAGATGAGCAGGACAAGCTCCAAACAAAAAGCTCCAAGCTCCAAGAAAGAGATTCTGCTTACTCATTGGACTTTTGTTTTTTTGAATTTGGGATTTGTTTGGAACTTGGCGTTTGGAGCTTGGAGCTTTCCTTTGTTGCAGGTTTCACTCCCTGGTCGGCAAGAAACTTTTCAAGGTCCTTCTGTGGGAAGAATCCCTGGTGGCGGAATATCTCTATGCCCGACGCGTCGAGAAATACCTGAGTGGGTATGACGCGAATGTTGAACAGCTGCGCGTACTTGCTCTGCTCCTTGGTCCACACGTCGTAGAATACGACCTTGACTCTCGGTGAATACTTTGCCTCTATGCTCTTCATCACCGGCTGCATCTGCCTGCAGGGTATGCAGTTTACCGAACCGAGCTCGATGAAATAAATCTGAGGTTTCTCATTCGGTGTGGCCTGGGCTTGCGACCCGGTTTCAACGGATGCTTTTCCCTCGGTGTGCCTGTTCGCACCCGGTATATTGGAACATGAAATGAATGCCAGCGCCCCTGACATTAAAATGATGAGCGGAAACCTTTTCACGATAAATCCTTCTTACGTCATTTCGCTAAACGTCGAGTTGTGTTCCACAAAAAAAACACTCACTGTTTGCAGATAACGAACCGGTCAGCAATCTTCGCCTGCTTCATGTCGTTTTTGACAAGAGGGTCGTCTTCGAGCCATTCCTTGAAAAGCGGGGCAAGTTCGGCCACGTACTTCTGCATATACTCGTCGCTAAGCCTGTAATTCACCCACTTGCCTTCCTTCTCGTCCTCGATGAAGCCAGCATCTCTCAATATCGCGAGATGATTCGATACCGTCGAAGTTGCCAACTTGAGTATGCTCGTTATCTCGCAGACAGCCATCGGCTTGACTTGAAGCATCTTCAAAATCCTGAGTCGGTTCGAGTCTGAGAGCGCTTTGAATACTCTCTCCGCCGATTTGATGTTCTTTGTCGTCATATTCTCATTTCGTTGTTTATCGAAATTAAACCTTCATAACGCTATTGTCAAGTCCTCATGTGATTCTACAGAGATCTGGCCGATAAGTGGCTCCGTGGCAGGAAAAGAAAAACACTTAACGCGGATGACACCGAAGCAACGGATTCCCAATGATTATGTCATTATTTTGATCCGTATTATCCTTGTTCAATTGGCTTTTCAGGCAGGTGGCGGGGTCCCGGCCGCAACACCACAGGCTCCAGCGACGACCAGGGCAGAAATAGCCGATATTATGTTATGCGTAACGA
>CAZRXH010000123.1:0-8919 GCA_964603995.1 uncultured Bacteroidota bacterium
TTTCGAAGACCTCGATGAACGTGTTCCCGATGATCTTTCTCTTCTTTTCCGGGTCCGTAACACCGCGGAGTTTGTTAAGAAAAGTCTCAGAAGCATCGACGTAGTGAAGATTCATATCGAAATTCTTCTTAAAGTAGTCGACGACGTTTCTGCTCTCATTCTTCCTCATGACACCGTTGTCGATGTGGACCGCGTGCAGCTGCTCACCGATGGCGCGCTGGATCAAGACGGCCGCCACGGCCGAATCCACGCCTCCGCTCATCGCGCAGATGACCTTTTCGTCTCCGACAGTGGCCCTGATGTCCCGCACAGTCTCTTCTATGAAATTTCCCGGCTGCCAGTCTGCTGAACATCCGCAGACTCTGAAGACAAAGTTGCCGAGTATTTCTTTGCCCTTCGAAGTGTGAACGACTTCCGGATGGAACTGAACGCCGAAGATTTTTCTCCGCTCAGACTTTACCGCGGCGATGGGAGAATTATCCGTGTGTGCAATAGGGACGAAACCCGGCGGCAGCTTCGTGACCTTGTCCGCATGGCTCATCCAGACTTTCGAGACATCGCCGATATCGTGGAACAAATCCTTCGAGTCGTCCACAACAAGCAAAGCCTTGCCGAACTCCTGATGTGCCGATCTGTCCACCTCACCGTCAAGGAGGTATGCGATAACCTGAAGACCGTAACAGATACCGAGCACCGGTATCCCCGCTTCAAAAACCCTCTTATCGGGAAGAGGTGCACCCGGCTGGTAGACGCTCGAAGGGCCGCCCGAAAGTATGATGCCCTTCGGGGCGAGCTCGCGGATCTTATCATAAGAAAAATCAAAGTTCTCCACCAAGCTGAGAACATTCAGCTCGCGAACGCGGCGCGCAATCAGCTGTGTGTACTGCGCGCCGAAATCAAGAATCAGTATTTTATCCATAAGATACGTGTTGGACGATAAATAGGTCTACGCGTTTTCCCATTCATCCTCAGAAATATCAGACTGCCGTGGTACTTCTCTCACCAGGTCTTTAGAAATATCACCAGCGTGCAGGTTGGGAATCCGTACTTTCAATCTACCTTTGGCCACAAAGAGATGACGGCCACCGGAATAAGGACCGTCAAAACTAAGGCTTCTGAACTTTTTCACGAGCTTTCTCCAAGAAATGCTCCTTACCATATCTCTCGGCTACCGACCGGACTTCACCAGTGCACGGCGGTCGAATTTCAGCTCGAAACCGGTGATCTTTTCCCCCGCTCTTACTTTCAGTAGCAACCAATCTTCCAGAACCTCTCTCACTTCTTCTCTGCAATCTTCCAGATTCTTGGCGTTCGCCCACACTCCTTTTAGCCCTGGAATTGAGCCAAAATATGTGCCATCTCCCAGAAGTTTATAGCGGGCTTTTCTCAATTGTTTTTCGATAAATTGGGTTAACATAACCTTCTTATAATAGCGCGCAACGGTTTCAAGCGCAAATCATCTACTGCCGCCACGCTGTGAAAGAATTGTGACAACACTTGCCGTGAGGGAGTTACACTCCTGAATTCAACGCGAATTCCGTGAAGCGATCTTCCGGACAGATCATACACAACTGAGGTGGCTCACTTCGCAAACGTCCTCAGAAACTCAACATATTCATCAAGCTCGGCGCGTGTGCGCTTCTCTGTGACGGCGACAAGAAGCCCTTTCTCAGACGGATACAATGTCTCTGTGTCCACGCCTGCCAAAATCTTCTTCGGTACACCGGCCTCGATAATGGCGCGTGCCGGAACGGGAGTCGAGACGAGAAACTCATTAAAGAAAGGCTGTTTGTACTTAACGCTGAAGCCCGGAATTTCTCCGATCCTTTCGGCGAGGTAGTGCGCCTTCGCACTCGATAGTTCGGCGACCTCGCGTATTCCCTGTTTGCCCATCAGCGACATATATATTGTCGATGCGAGCATCATCAGCCCTTCGTTTGTGCAGATGTTGGAAGTCGCCTTCTCGCGTCTGATCTGCTGTTCGCGGGTCTGCAGCGTCAGGACGAAACCGCGGGTCCCTTCGGAATCGACGGTCACTCCCGCCAGCCTACCCGGCAGGCGCCGGATCAGCGCTTCCTTCACAGCAAATATCCCGAGGAACGGCCCGCCGAAACTCTGAGAAATTCCGAGAGACTGTCCTTCGCCGACAACTACATCGGCTCCGTATTCACTTGGTGCGGCAAGGAGTCCCAGAGAAATCGGCGCAGCATCAACGACGTAGAGCGCACCTTTCGCATGCGCGATCTCGCCCAGCGCGAAGACATCGCTCAGTGTGCCCAGAAACGACGGCTGCTGTACCAGGACAGCTGCCGTGTTCTCGTCCACCGTCTTCTTCACGGCGTCCGGGTCGGCGATGCCGTCGCGCGCCGGAACCTCGACGATCTCAAAGCCCTGGCCGTGGACGTAAGTTTTCACAACCTGCAGGTAGAACGGGTGAACAGGGTGCGCAGCAACGATCTTCTTCCTTCCCGTGTGGGCGACCGCCATGAGAGAAGCCTCGGCGAGTCCGCTGCCGGCATCATAGAGCGAAGCGTTTGAAACGTCCATCCCGGTTAGCCTGCATATCATCGTCTGGTACTCGTAGATAGCCTGCAGAGTCCCCTGGCTCACCTCTGCCTGGTACGGTGTATATGCCGTATAAAATTCTGACCTTCCGAGAAGCACACCGATGGCAGAAGGAATGAAGTGGTCGTAGGCTCCGGCACCGAGAAACGAGACGGCGTCCTGCGTGTTCATGTTCTTCCCGGCAAGCGATGATACATGCTTCGTCACCTCATACTCGCTCATGGCGGGCGGGATATTCAGGTCACCTTTCAACCTGATTCCCTCGGGAATATCTCTTATGAGTTCCTCAAAATCCCTGACGCCGATTGACGCCAGCATGTCGCGCCGGTCGTCATCGGTATTTGGATAATATGGCACTTTTGATTCTCCGTTTTATCAGCAGGTAGTAAGCAGAACGTAGTGGGCGGTCAAACCTGGATCATTTGAGTTCACCCTGTCTGCTACACACTCCCGGCTACTTACTATTTTCCTACCATCTCCTGATACTTCGCCGCATCGAGAAGATTATTCACCTCGGCAGTGTCGGTCATTTTCACTTTGATCATCCATCCACCGGCGTACGGTTCTTTGTTGACAACCTCGGGCGAATCTTTCAACGCTTCGTTGACTTCGACCACCTCTCCACTCACGGGCGCGAAGAGATCGGATACGGTCTTGACCGCTTCGATGGTCCCAAATTGCTTGCCCTGCTGAAGCTTTGCTCCGACCGCCGGGAGTTCTACAAAGACGACATCGCCGAGCTCGCCCTGTGCGTACTCCGTAATGCCGATCACGCCCGTGTCGCCAGCGACCCGGATCCATTCATGATCTTTTGTGTACCTTAAATCTGCGGGAAAATCCATATTCTCTCCTTTAGTCTGCGAAATTGAAAGAGTCCAGGAAATGGGTGTCGAACTCCCCTTTCCTGAAACGCTCGTCTTTCATCACCTTCATGTGGAAGGGGATCGTTGTGGCGACTCCCTCCACGACAAACTCGTCGAGGGCTCTGTACATTTTGTCTATTGCCTCTTCGCGGGACGGGGCGAAGGCGATGAGCTTGCCGAGAAGTGAATCATAATACGGTGGAACAGTGTAGCCGACGTACACGTGGGAATCTGTCCGCACGCCGTAGCCGCCGGGAACATGGAATCCGGTAATCGTTCCAGGGTTCGGCCTGAAATCTTTGTAGGGATCTTCTGCATTAATGCGGCACTCAATCGCGTGCCCGGTCTGCTTCAATTTCCTCCTGCTCACTTTCGAACCGGCGGCAATGCGAATCTGTTCCTTGACAAGATCGAAACCCGTGACCTGCTCAGTGACGGGATGTTCAACCTGTATCCTGGTGTTCATTTCCATAAAATAGAAATTCTTGTGCTTGTCGACGAGAAACTCGATCGTTCCGGCTCCCTCGTACTTCACGCTCTTTGCGCCTTTCACGGCAGCTGCGCCCATTCTTTCCCGCAGCTCCGGGTCAACGATGGGAGACGGCGACTCTTCGATGAGTTTCTGATGTCTTCGCTGGATAGAACATTCACGCTCGCCGAGGTGAACTACTTCACCGTGCTGGTCGCCGAGTACCTGGAACTCCACATGGCGCGGCTGTTCGACGTACTTCTCGATATAAACACCTCCGTTGCCGAAAGCCGCTTCCGCCTCGGTCCGTGCCATATTGAATTGTCTGTCAAACTCTTCCTCGCTCCAGGCGAGCCTCATCCCTTTTCCGCCTCCGCCCGCGGTCGCCTTGATGATCACAGGGTATCCGACTGATTCTGCGATTTCCTTCGCCGTCTTCACGTCATCGACGACACCGTCGCTGCCCGGAACGACGGGCACGCTGGCTCTCCTCATAGTGTCTTTCGCCGACGCCTTGTCGCCCATCATTGTAATCATCTCCGGCCTGGGCCCGATGAATTTTATGCCGCTGCTCTCGCAGATTTCGGAAAACTTGGCGTTCTCCGACAGGAAGCCGTAGCCGGGATGAATCGCATCGGCGTTCGTGATCTCTGCGGCAGCAATGATGCGCGGGATATTCAGGTAACTTTCGCGGCTCGGGGGCGGGCCGATACACACCGCTTCATCCGCAAACCGGACGTGGAGTGAATCGCGATCGGCTTCAGAGTAAACCGCAACGGTTTTGATGCCGAGTTCCATGCAGCTCCTGATAACCCTGAGCGCGATCTCACCTCTGTTTGCAATCAGTATCTTATTGAACAACTATGTCCTCAGATTTCGGATTTCGAACGTCGAAATTCAGATTGCTGATTCGAAATGCAGCAGTAGCGTCTGTCAAATAGGCTCTATCAGAAAAAGCGGCTGGTTATACTCGACAGGTTTTCCGTTCTCGACAAGTATCTGCACCACTTTGCCGGCAACGTCGGACTCGATTTCGTTCATGAGTTTCATGGCTTCGATGATACATAGAATGGTGCCGGGCTGGACTACCGAGCCGATCTGGACGTATGGATCAGCGTTGGGTGCCGGCGCGCTATAGAATGTCCCGACTATCGGAGAACGGACCTCATGGTACTTTTTCCCTTCAGCCTTCGGCGCAGCGGCCACACCCGCTTCCGTTGCCGGTGCAGCAGTCTCTGCGCGCTCAACGGCCGGTTGAGGCATCATCTGAAGCTGCGGGATGTATTGAGGAATGTAAGTCGGAGCGGCGGAAGAATTGTGACGGGCCTTGCTTACCCGTATCTTGGTTCCTTCTTCTTCAATCTCTATTTCGTCTACCCCGCTCTCATCGACTAGCTTGACGAGCTTCCTGATGTAGTTAAGGTCCATTTGGTCTCCGATGCTGAGATGTCCAGCAACGGTTCAATTTGCTGGAGTTCTCTTTGGATGAAATGAGAAGGTCGGGGGAATCCACTTTTCAGGCCGCTTGTTCAACTCGGCAGGATTCTCGGTCCGACTTACTTCACGCGTTCTACATAAGCGCCGTTGCGGGTATCTATCTTGAGAACCTCTCCCTGGTTCACGAAGAGAGGAACGTTCACAGTCGCGCCCGTCTCCAGCTTAGCTGCCTTCATGACGTTGTTGACGCTGTCGCCCTTCAGACCGGGCTCGGTCTCGACAACCCTGAGATTCACGAAAATCGGGATCTCGACACCCGTAATCTCAGTACCATTGAAGAAAATCTGGATGTTCTCGTTCTCTTTCAGAAACTTACTTCCTTCACCAACGACTTCCTCAGGCACGTGCATCTGGTCATACGTATCATTATCCATGAATACCAGCATGTCACCATCGCGATAGAGGTATTGGTAAGTGCGCTGCTCGATCCTAACCACATCTATATCCTGTCCCGCGCGGAACCTGTTCTCGATTACCTGTCCGGTCTTGATATTTTTCATCTTAGCGCGAACAAAAGCCCGCCAGTTGCCAGGGTTCACATGCTGGAATTCCACAATTGTCCATAGATCGTTGTTGTAACGAATCGTCAACCCTGGTCTGAATTCAGAGGTAGTAGCCATATTCTCCCATAAATCTTAGATGGTTCGTGAATTTTGCCCAAAAATATAGGTTTAGAACCCCCAAGAATCAAGGACGGGGGAACGCGGCTCGGCCACGACGAAACAAATGGCCATACCTGCCGCAGAGAGGATATTTTCCGGGAGGCAAACAAAAACCCAGTGTACCGATTATATTGCAGGGTTAGCGGGCTTGAAAGAAACGATGGTCCCAGACGTCGGAAGACTCATAATGCAGCGACTACCTTGTCACCTCGCTCCTGTCTCAGCAGTCTTCATTCTGGTCATGACTGCGAGCTGTCTTGCGGCGGATAGTCTGGAGACAAGAAACGAGGAAACGAAATTCTGGTTGAATGCCGGTGCCGGGTTCGGAATGTGGAGTAGCGACTTCATCTCCACTGGGGAAATAGGCGTGTCGGCTGGCCGCAGAGACGAATTCCTGACGGCCAGGTTCACAACCTCCAGCCAGTTCCGACTCTACTACCATCACCCCGCGAGTCGCATTTCGGAGATCGGAATCCTTTACGGAAGAGTTCTCAAAGAAAAGCCGGTATTCACTGCTATATCAGCGGGGCTTGCTTACCTGCAGTCGACTGAATACCCACACAGCTTTTTTCCGGAGAGATCCGTTTCGCTCGGCATTCCGCTCGAACTGCAGGTTTTCAGCAGGATGCCGTTTGTCGGAATAGGGCTTGTCTTCTTTGGAGATATTGGACTCAGCGGGAGGAAATCTTTCGGAGGAATCGTGCTTTCGCTCCAGTTTGGGAGCTTCAGGTGAGAGCCTTCGGGAACTGGCCCCACCTTTAGGGAGTGGAGCCAGCTTCAACAACAGAGAACCTCAGAACTCGTATTCCAATCCGAACACCGGGAGTATTCCCCACTGATAAATCGTTCCCTGTTTGTTCTCGACTTCATTCCAGAAATATTGCGCGACGTTCTTGCGGTTGTACGCATTCCACACGCTCAGGTAGAATACCAGGTCGGATCCACTGAAGTTGAAGCGCTTGTCGAAGCGAACGTTAAGAGAGTGATAAGCTGGATATCTTTCGGCGTTGATCCTGCTTGCATTGAGCACTCCTCTGTCTAAATTTCGAGAAGCTGCAGCGTCGAAAGGCGTGTACGGTGTTCCTCCGGCGTATATCCAGCGCATGCTGAACTCCCACTCATCATCCGGCTTGTAGCCTCCTTCGATGCAGAAGATGAAGCGGTTGTCGTACACCCTGTCGATCCACGAGCCATTGCTTCCCATATATTGGCTCGTCGAGTATGAAGCGCCTATCATGCCGTAGAAGTCTTTGGCGAGCTTCTTCTGGACGACCATCTCAATTCCCCGCGACCTCGCTCTCCCGTCATCAACGAGTTCACCGTGGTTGAAGAAGAAACCGTAGCGATAGTAGAGCTCATCTATCAGAAACAGAGAAGGCTGTGCAGGATCAACAGGAAATTGCCGGTAGTCCTTTTCATAAATATCCACAGTGAGCCTGGTACTCTCCGTCAGCAGCCTTTCAAATTCGACTATGTAATGTGTCGCGCGCAAGTCTTTCATGCTCCTGTTGCCTTCATTCTGAGTCAGAAGGATCAGAGGAAGAGTCTGGTAGTAGATTCCCGCCGATGCCGTTACAGATGTTCTCTCATCCAACCGACCGATGAGCGACACGCGCGGAGACAAGTCAAGGTTATCGTTGTACGAAAAATAGTCGGCTCTCATGCCGAGAGTTGCCGACAGGAAAGGGGCGAAATCGGATACGACGTTTATGAATGCCCCCAACTTATTCGCGGCGATTCTTTCCTTCAGAGTTGAACCCGGTACAACATTTCCCAGTGCGTCAGTGTAGTCGCCGAATAAGTTGTCGTAGTTTGCCATCTCATGTTTCAGATCGACGCCGAACTCGGCAACGTTCGAGTTGTTCAGGCGGACGTGGTTCACGTTACGCAGGTTGAGCGACTGTTCAAGAGACCGGTTTCGCTGGATCAGAATTCCCGAGCCCGTTTCATACGAGTCATCCCTGAAATTTGCCGACGTGAACGAAAGCGATGTGTTCGAATAGCCTATATCGTCCCAGAGCGCCCGCCAGTTTATTCCGTTTGTGCTCTCATAGTGATCCTGGTTCCCGTAGTAGACCATGTCGTTCTCGACAGCGGTCTTTGCGTCCGGATTGTTATGGTCGTCTCCCCATATTCCGAGCAGTTCAAGCCTGTTGTTAGCGTCAGGATCGTAAACGGCTTTCCACTGGTAGTCGCCGTATCGTGGAACAACAGAAGTGCCCATATCGATTGTCTTTATGAGCAGATCGAGATAACTCCTTCGAACCGATACGAGCCAGGATCCTTTGTCGCTGAAGAGAGGACCTTCCGCAACGCCACCGAAACCGGCGAAGTCGAGATTAAGCTGGCCTTCAACCTTCTTTCTGTTTCCTTCCCTAAACTTTATGTCCATGACAGATGAAAGCCGGTCGCCATATTCCGCAGGGAAACCGCCGGAGTAAAAATTTACATCCTCGATGAAATCGACGTTGAGTAGACCGATCGGACCGCTCGTCGCACCCTGAGTGGGGAAGTGGTTGATGTTCGGTATCTCGATGTTGTCGACGAAGAACGCGTTCTCGACCGGGCTTCCGCCGCGGACAATGAGGCCGTTCGACTGGTCGTTCACTTCGGCCACGCTCGGCAGGCTCATCATTATCCTGCTGACATCGCCCGCCGCTCCGGGAGCCCGACGTATCTCTTCATACGAGAAAGTCACCGCGCTCGTCTTCCCTTCCTCTGCCTTGCTGAAGTATCCCGGGGTAACCTGCACCTCTCCCGCCTGGAACGCAGACATCTTCAGCCCGGCATCGACGCGAGTGCTTCTTGTCGGTTTGACAATTATGTCCGCCTTCATCGCCGGCTCGTAACCGATGTAGGAGAT
>CAZRXH010000124.1:0-8889 GCA_964603995.1 uncultured Bacteroidota bacterium
CTAGAATCTATGGCGAAACCATTCCCGAAGGGACGCCTTTGGCGCACTTCGTGCAAACCTGGCACTTAGGATTCATCGCTGCTCGGGTTCGTTGAAATGCCGGTCAGGCACTCAGAAGATCAAGCAGCTGGGTGATCTTCCCTTTCAATTCCTTGCGATGGACTATCATGTCTACGAACCCTTTGTCCATCACGAACTCCGACCTCTGGAATCCTTCCGGAAGGTCTTTTCCGACGGCCTGTTTTATCACACGCGGACCGGCGAAGCCTATCAAAGCACCAGGCTCGGCAATGTTGAAGTCTCCCAGCATGGCGAAGCTTGCAGTGACTCCTCCCGTTGTAGGGTCTGTCAGAATTGATATGTATGGAAGTCCGGCTTTGTGAAGCTTTGTCAGCCTTGCACTCGTCTTGGCAAGCTGCATAAGGGAGATTGCCGCTTCCATCATGCGCGCGCCGCCGCTCTGCGAAATCAGGATGAGCGGTAACTTCAGCTTCACGGCTCTATCGACCGACCTGGCCACCTTCTCGCCTACGACCGATCCCATGCTGCCGCCGATGAACTGGAAATCCATGCACCCAAGCACGACCTTATGACCGTTGATTTCGCCGATCCCTGTCCTGATTGCGTCGACAAGTCCTGTTTTCTTCTGTGCCTCTGCCAATCTCGCCCGGTACGACTTTGTGTCGACAAACTTCAGAGGATCATTCGATTTCAGTCCCTTGTCCGTCTCCTTGAAGGTTTTTTTGTCTATAAGGATCTCTATGTACTCTCTACTCCCAATTCTGAAGTGGAAGCTGCACTTGTTGCAGGTCCAAAGATTGTCATCCAACTGAGACTTATGAAGCATCTCTCCGCACTTTTCACACTTCACCCACGAACCTTCAGGAAGGTCCTTTTTCTCGGCGGAGATGATATTCTGTGTTGAACGTTTGAACCAAGACATCAGGCTTCCTCCAGTCCCGACTCTAATCGGGATCCCGACGTTTGCCGGTAAAGTTTGTTGAGGGGATTTCCTTTTATGGCGACAAAGTCTTTTATATACAGAGGGGCAAGAGATCTCAAATTGGAGAACTCACCCGTTTTCAGCTTTTCTTCAGCCAGTATCGCAACCTCTGTTGCAGATGCCTGGGTTATTTTCATGGACTCTGGACCAAACTTCTTACGCGCCGCTTCGCTGGCAGAAAATGCGCCGACGCCTTCACCGACGAAAACCACATCGCCGTCACATTCCTCTGCAATTTCCTCCGATTCAGCGACTTTGTACTCACCAAGTCTTTGCAGGCTTGAACCGCTCGGCTTGAAGAAAGCATAGTAGAACTCCGCGGCCCGCGCGTGCAGAAGGGGGACGATCGTGTGTCCATCAGAAAAACCCAGAACCCCGCGGGCGATCGCGTCGAGAGTTGGCACGGCGATAAGCTTTCTGTCCTGCGCGAACGCTATTCCCTTTCCAACACTCAGTCCGATCCGCAAGCCGGTGAAGCTCCCGGGACCATTCGAGACTGCTACTGCATCAATGTCGCGGTAGCTCAAGTGGAGATTGTCCAGCATTTCTTCGATACAAATGACCAGTCGTTCGACGTGCACTTGCGGGATGTTAAGCGACGATTCGGCGAGTATCGAGCCGTCGTTGCTCAAAGCAACCGAACAGACTCTGGTTGCAGTCTCTATGGCAAGGATCCTTCCCACTTTCAGTCTCCGACGTCCGGGGGAGCTATTGCGATCTCGCGTGTTGTGTCATCAATGATTGACAACTTCACATCGAACCTTCTCTCCGGTATGATGCCGTCCAGTTTCTCGGCCCATTCTACGAGGCAGACGCCTTCTCTTTCCAGGTACTCATCAAAGCCGATCCCTACAATCTCTTCCACATTCTTCATCCTGTAAAGGTCGATGTGGAAAACCGGAATCGTGCCATGATACTCATTCACGATAGTGAAGGTCGGACTATTGACGACTTCCTTCACCTCGAAGGCTTCGCATATTCCTTTCACGAATTGCGTTTTCCCGGCACCTAAGTCACCATAGAGGCCGACGAAGCTCCCTGCGCGGAGCCGTCCGGCAAACTCTCGGCCACGCTTCACAGTCTCACTCTCACTCCTGGAAGTAAATGTTTCCACCATGTGGGGGGACGCTCACCTGGGTTCGAGTATCGCAACCGGAAGTATCATCTCTTCCAGGGAGATTCCTCCGTGCTGGAAACTGTCGTGATACTGTTCGAGGTATTTGTGATAATCAGTCGGATATACGAAGTAGAAGTCTTCTTTCGCGATGATATAATTGATCGTAACACCTCGCCTCGGCAGCATATAGTCTTCGGGATTCTTCACAAAGATCGCCTGTCTGTCGTCGCATTTGAGGTTCCGTCCGAACTTGTACCTCAGATTCGTCGAGGCTTCTCTGTCTCCAAGGACCTTCGAGCCGCGCATGCTTCTCACGCTCCCGTGATCGGTAGTGACGATCACCGTAGCATCCGTCTCGGCGAGCGCCCTGAAAAGATCGAGAAGGTAAGAGTGCTGGAACCATGATTTCGTAAGGGAGCGATAAGCACTCTCGTCGGGAGCAATCTCTTTCAGGATATCAGAATCGGAACGCGAGTGCGCCAATATATCGACGAAGTTGACCACGATTGTTGTGAGCGGCAATTTGGCAAAACCGGTTATGTTGGACACGACGTTCTTCCCATAATCCGGGTCGATAATCTTGATATACTTCGGGTCGACTCTCAGACGTTTTCTCTGAAGGAGATCAGCAAGGAGTTCCTTTTCATTGCGATTCCTGCTTGAGTCATCGTCGGAGTTGCCTTTGTCCCAGATCTCCGGGAAACGCTTCTCCATGTCGAGCGGTAGAAGTCCGCTGAAGATAGCATTCCGCGAATACGGCGTCGCCGTCGGAAGGATCGAGTAGTAGTACTCTTTGCTGATGACGAACAAATCCCGGATGAAGTCCTCCATGATGAGCCATTGGTCGAGCCGCATGCAGTCGATGACAATCATAACAACCGGTTTCCCGGGTGTCATCTTCGGCATCACGTAAGTCTCAAAGATCTCATGAGACAGCTTCGGCCTGTCACTCTTTTTCTTCACCCAGTCTTTATATACGCCCTCGATATATTTCCCGAAAGCCGCGTTGGCGGCACCACGTTGGTCCATCAACGATTGCTTCAGACCAGTTTCCGGGTGTTCGTCTATCTCAAGTTCCCAATATGTCAGTTTCTGATGAATATCAATCCAGCCATCATAGCCGAGGCCACTGTCGATCTGCGAAGATATCTCGCGAAACTCAGAGACATAGTCTCTCGAGACCCTCTCGCCTTCAATCCTGTGGCCATCAATTATCTTCTTCGCGGTCAGCAGTATCTGGCTCGGGTTCACTGGCTTCGTAAGGTAGTCGCTTATCTTCTGACCTATCGCCTCTTCCATCAGAGACTCTGCTTCGTTCTTCGTAATCATGACAACAGGGATCTCGGGCGCTATGCCTTTGATGACTTCGAGTGTACTCAGGCCACCCATTCCAGCCATCATCTCGTCCAGCAGAATCAGGTCATAATTTTCGTCGCGGAAATTCTGCTTCACGAGCTCGATTGCGTCTTGTCCGTTGGTAGCTGTATCGACTTGAAAACCTTTATCTTGAAGGAAAATGACATGCGGCTTTAAAAGTTCAATTTCGTCATCCACCCATAGTATTCTTCTCTTGTCCCCGTACATCTTTACTCCTCTTCTGTAAGAATTTTGCCTGTCCCGAAGCGAATCTCCAGGAACTGAAAAGTTATCAGGGCATCCAGTAATAAACAATCCTTTGTTCTCCCCCAGACTTACGCGGGTATGAACAATAACTGAACATTCGACTCGACTCACTCCGAAAAAGCTTAAGTCACGGCGCCTTCAAGTTGAAGGTTCCTTCAAAAAATTCCGACGTAAGTATTGACATCAATGAGGCAATTCCTTATACTTCATTTACGAAGAAATGAGCGACAGTAGTTCAACATATGGATCTAGATGGACAGCGAAGACAACGTCGCTGCCCGTAAATAGTTCTGTCAGTTCAAATCTTCCCGGCCTCCTTTCCATTATTTCTATTCTTATTCTCCTCCTTAGCGAGGGGAATATCCTCCTCGGCATTATTAGCTAAATAGCCGAAGGTTATTCCCCTAGACCGCGAACCTAACAAAAATCATATCAACTCTACGGGAATGACCTGAAGGCCTAGGCTTTGCCTTGGATGCTTGGAGGTCGAACGAATTTTTCTGTTTGATAACGCTGACGATTGGAATCGCGCAGGCGGCTCTTCAATTGGAGCAGCCGGTTTCTACAAACAAAAAGAACGGAGACTGGAAGGATGAGCACCAATGAAATAACAGGCTCAGAGATATTTGTCAAAAGCCTGATAGAGGAAAAGGTCGAATACATCTTCGGTTACCCTGGAGGCGCGGTGATTGGAGTGTACGATGCGATGCATGACATGTCCCATATTCAACATATACTTACCCGGCATGAACAGGGCGCGGTCCACGCGGCCGAGGGATACGCAAAGGCAACTGGAAAAGTCGGAGTTGTTCTTGTCACGTCGGGACCGGGCGCAACGAACACCGTCACAGGTATCGCGGATGCTTACATGGATTCTGTCCCGCTGGTCGTCTTCACCGGACAGGTGGCGACTCACTTGATAGGAAACGATGCCTTCCAGGAAGCGGACATCATCGGCATAACGAGATCGATAACCAAACATAACTTCCTCGTCAAGGACGTTAGGCAGCTTGCCTGGACGATAAAGGCAGCGTTCCACATCGCTTCCACCGGCCGCCCCGGACCGGTCGTGGTTGACATGCCCAAGGACGTCATGGCTTCGAAAGCACCGTTCCTGTATCCGAAGGAAGTGAAGCTTCGCGGATACCATCCGTTCTACTTCGGCCACATGGGACAGATAAACAAGGCGGTTGAGATCATCAACTCGTCGCGCAAGCCTGTTCTCTACGTCGGAGGAGGCGTGGTGAATTCAAACGCAGCGAATGAGCTTTACAATCTTGCGAAGAAACTGAACGCCCCGGTGGCAATGACACTGATGGGGCTGGGTGCTTTCCCGGGCGAGGATGAACTCTCGATGGGAATGCTGGGAATGCATGGCACCTGGTATTCGAACGTTGCCGTGGACCAGTGCGACTGTCTGATTGCAATTGGCTCCCGCTTCGACGACCGCGTTACCGGCAACCCAAACATGTTCTCCCCAAATTCGCAGAAAATCCACATCGACATAGATCCCTCTGCCATAAGCAAGAACGTGAAAGTCGATGTCCCGATCGTCGGTGACGTACGCCACGTTCTCGAAAGACTGACGCCGCTGGTGAACACGCTGGACACAAAAGAGTGGCTGAACCAGATCGCGGAATGGAAGGCCGAGCACCCTCTGAGATATGAGAATGGCAACGAGATCAGAGCCCAGTACGTCATCGAAAAGATTTACGAGCTGACAAAGGGTGAGGCAGTCGTAACGGCCGATGTTGGCCAAAACCAGATGTGGGCAGCGCAGTTTTACAGGTTCAAGAACCCAAGGTCAAACATTACTTCCGGTGGTCTGGGGACGATGGGTTTCTCATTCCCAGCCGCGATAGGTGCCGCGTTCGGCGTAAAGGACAGGCCTGTCTTCAGCATAAACGGAGATGGCGGGTTCCAGATGAATATCCAGGAGCTCACGACGGCAGTTGGGAATAAGCTGCCGATAAAGATTGTAATATTGAACAACGGCTACCTCGGGATGGTGAGACAATGGCAGGACCTTTTCTATAAGAAACGCTACACCCACGTCTCTCTCGGAACCAACCCTGACTTTGCCAAGATTGCGGACGCTTTCGGTGCGAAGGGATTCTTCTCCGACAAGACCGATGAGGTTGTCCCGATCCTGAAGGAAGCGCTGAAAATAAACGACAGGCCGGTGTTGATTGACTTCAGGACCACGGAAGAAGACAACGTCTATCCTATGATCCCAAGCGGCGGTACGGTAGCTCAAATAATAGATTATCCAAAATCAGTTGAGGAGTTGAAAATGGCGAAGGCTCACGCGGAGGCTGCGAAGTGAAGAAACACACAATCTCTATCCTGGTTGAAAACAAATTCGGTGCATTGAACAGAATAGTCGGACTCTTCAGTGCCCGCGGCTACAACATCGACAGTATCTCGGTCGGCACCAGCGAGGACGATTCGGTCGCGCGTGTCACCATAGTCTCGAAAGGAGACGACGATGTAATCGAGCAAATCATCAAGCAGCTTAACAAGCTGATAGACGTCACCAAGGTGGTCGATTTGACGTACGACAGCTTTGTAGAGAGAGAACTCGTCCTGGTAAAAGTCGCGGCGAATCGCAATTCAAGATCCGAGCTGATGCAGATTTCCGAAATATTCAGGTCTAAGATTATCGACATAAGCCCGCGCTCTATCACAATCGAAGCAACCGGGGGCGAACAGAAGGTCGATGCCCTGATAAAGATGCTCGACCCGTTCGGCATAAAGGAAATCGCGCGCACTGGCCGCGTCGCTCTCAAACGAGAGTTCGAAGGAGCAATCTGAAGGAATGACGGAAAAGTGGAGTATTAGAGTAGTGGATTCATGGATTGTTGCATTGCCGGATGAAAGACAGATGGCCTGTCGAATTTCCCGTATCCGGCCGTCATTCATTTTTCCACAGAATGCCTTCGTTCCTTTTCACAAAACATATCTAAACCAGAATTAAAGGAAGCAGCAAATGAAAGTTTACTATGACACCGATGCAGATCTTTCAATGCTCAGCAACAAGACCGTCGCCATTATCGGCTACGGCAGCCAGGGACACGCACACGCACTGAACCTGCGCGACAGCGGAGTCAAGGTGGTTGTCGGATTGCAGCCAGGCAGCAAGTCGCGCGCCGCAGCGGAAGCGGAGGGACTGACCGTCCTGACCCCCTTCGATGCATCGGCACAGGCAGACCTCATAATGATCCTCGCCCCGGATATGGCACAGAAGAAATTGTATGAGGAAGAAATCGCTCCCAACCTATCTGAAGGAAAAGTCCTGGCCTTCGCGCACGGCTTCAATATCCACTACAAACTCGTCCAGCCCCCGAAGAACGTCGATGTCATCATGATTGCGCCGAAAGCGCCTGGACATCTGGTGAGAAGGGTGTTTACGGAGGGAGCCGGAACCCCATGCCTCATCGCCATCCAGCAGGACCACACGAAGAAGGCTCTTGAGTACGCTCTGGCCTATGCAAGGGGGATCGGTGGAACAAGGGCCGGAGTAATCAAAACGACTTTCAAAGATGAGACTGAGACCGATCTGTTCGGTGAACAGGCAGTGCTCTGCGGCGGATCAGAAGAACTGATCAAGGCCGGGTTCGAGACACTCGTGCAAGGCGGTTACCCGCCGGAGCTTGCCTTCTTCGAATGCATGCATGAGCTGAAGCTCATCGTCGACCTGTACTACGAAGGAGGACTGTCAAGAATGAACTTCTCCGTCAGCGATACTGCCGAGTACGGCGGCTACACGCGCGGACCGAGGATCATCACCAAGCAGACGCGCAAAGAAATGAAGAAGATCCTGACGGAGATCCAGACCGGCAAGTTCGCAAAGGAATGGATCAACGAGACATTCAAGAACAAGCAGAAAAACTTCCTCAAGATGAGAAAGCAGATGAACACTCACCTCGTGGAGAAGACGGGATCAAAGCTGAGATCAATGATGAGCTGGCTGAAGAAGAAGTGAACCCATCGATCCGAAAGGATAACAAGGAATGAACGGCAAAGTTTACATATATGACACAACACTCCGCGACGGTACTCAGGGAGAAGAGATCTCCTTCAGTGTCGAGGACAAAATAAAGATCGCGCACCATCTCGACGAGTTCGGCGTCGATTACATCGAAGGCGGCTGGCCAGGTTCGAACCCGAAGGACATGGAGTTCTTCGAGAGGATGAAGAGCACGAAGCTGAAGCACGCCAGGCTTGCCGCTTTCGGGAGCACCTGCAAAGCTTCCTCGACGCCTGAGGCCGACGAAAACGTGAACCAACTCCTGAGGGCCGCGACGCCGGTGGTTACAATCTTCGGAAAGTCGTGGGACATGCACGTGACCGAGGCACTGGGTACAACACCGGAGCGGAACCTGCAGATCATATCCGAAACCGTGAAGTACCTGAAGGCCCACGGCAAAGAGGTAGTTTACGATGCAGAGCATCTCTTCGACGGCTACAAATCAAATCCACAATACGCGATCGAGACAATCAGGGCGGCGGAAGCCGGCGGCGCGGACTCGATCGTTTTATGCGACACAAACGGCGGCAGCATGCCTCATGAGGTCGAGAAGATCGCGAAGACTGCGATGGAAGCGGTGAAGACTCCGGTCGGCATCCATGCTCACAATGATTCCGAACTGGCGGTCGCCAATTCTCTGGCGGCCGTCCGTGCGGGCGCCGTCCAGGTACAAGGCACGATTAACGGTTTTGGCGAGAGGTGCGGGAACGCAAATCTCTGCTCGATCATCCCGAACCTGCAGCTCAAGATGGGCATGGCAGTTCTTCCGCCGGCCAAGCTCAAGGTGCTGACTGAGTTGTCGCGGTTCGTGAGCGAAGTCGCCAATCTGCAGCCGAGGAAGAATCTCCCCTACGTGGGACAGAGTGCCTTCGCGCACAAGGGCGGAGTTCACGTCAGCGCGGTCATGAAATCCGCACGGACATACGAGCACATAGAGCCGGAGCTTGTCGGCAACTCGCGCAGAGTTCTTGTCAGCGATCTCTCCGGCAAGAGCAACGTTCTGTACAAAGCTGAACAGCTCGGGATAGAGATCGCAGGCAATAATGGCAAGGCTACCAAGATCGTGAATGAGCTGAAGGCTCTCGAGAACGAGGGGTACGTATTTGAAGACGCGGA
>CAZRXH010000125.1:0-1408 GCA_964603995.1 uncultured Bacteroidota bacterium
TTGCCTCGTGAATCGGTATCGCGTAAGGGGATGTATATCAAGTCACTCTTGTTGAAACCGAGAGGTTTGTCATATATGAAGTTCATCTGATGGATAACGATGGCGGTTGCCGTGACTAGGCCGATCGCTATGCTGAATTGGAGTGTGATCAGCACAGTTCTCAACGTCACGCCTTTCTTTCCTGATGAGAACTTCGCCCTGAGCAAGTCTGCCGGCTTGAACGAGGACAAATAGAAAGCAGGATAGACCCCCGAAACAAAACCGACGAACAAAGCGACAAAACCCAACCCGAGGATAAATGGCCACTGATTGTTGTAGAGAATAACTATCTTTTCGCCCATCATGGAATTGAACGTAGGCAACATGGCCTCGACTATCGGGAGAGACAAAAGGAATGCGAACACGGAGATCATTACTGATTCTCCGATGAACTGATAGATGAGGTGTGAGTGATATGATCCAAGGAGCTTGCGGATGCCGACTTCTCTTGTCCTGATTGCAGAGCGTGCCGTTGTCAGATTGACGAAATTGATGCACGCCAGAACGATGACAAAGAAAGCAATTAGGATGAACAGCCTCACATAGTCGATATTTCCCTTGTTGTAGCCAATCTGGTACAATATGTGGCCGGAGTATAGATGAATGTTCTTGAGCGGCTGCAGATACATTTTCATTCCGCTCCAAACGTTCTTGGGCATGTTGTTTTCCAGAAACGCCGGAAGTTTTCTGTCAAGTTCTCCGGGTTGATAACCCTTCCTTAGCAGAACATAAGTAGCAACGTCGTTAGTCTCCCATCCGTTGAAGTAGTCGAAGCGCCGTTCAAGCGAGTTTAATGAAGCGATCATGTTAAAGCGCAGGTGAGAGTTCGGCGGAAAATCCTGAATTACGCCGGTCACCTGGAACGTGTTTTGCCCAAGATCCGCATCGATGTTTATGAATTTTCCGATCGGGTCTGAATCGCCGAAATATTTCCTCGCGGTTGTCTGATCGATCACTATGCTGTACGGTCCATTGAAGGCCTCGGATGGATTCCCTTCGACAAAATGGAAAGTGAAGATATTGAAGATGCTCGAATCGGCAAAGGCCAAACCGTCCTCATAGAATTGTTTCTCGCCGTAGTGGCACAGGACAGTTGACCATGGAATTAATCTGGCTGCATCTTCAACCTCTGGGAACTCCCGCTTCATAGCCGCAGCGAGAGCCGGCATTGTGATGGCAACCTGTTGCACCTGTGTTCCCGGTGGCTTCTGGATCTCGACAACCCGGTATATCTGGTCGTACTTTTTGTTGAAGGTGTCGTAACTGAACTCGTTCAACACAAACAATATTATCAGCGTGAAGACAGTGAACCCTATAGCTAGGCCGGCAATGTTTATGAAGAAGTAAACCTTGGAGCGCGAGAGATTTC
>CAZRXH010000125.1:1508-8838 GCA_964603995.1 uncultured Bacteroidota bacterium
GATCAATCTCTGTTTTCCCACAACGGCTCTTGCGACGGCCACCCGCTGCTGCTGCCCTCCAGACAACTGCTGCGGGAAGTGGTTCCGTCTCGGAGTAATCCGCATTTTCTCCATAATGTCCATCACCATCTCCTTCCGTACCGAGGATGTAACCCCCATATATAGAAGTGGAAGCTCGATGTTTTCGTAAACGGTCAACTCGTTGATCAGATTAAAGTTCTGGAAGACAAAACCGATATTTTTTCTACGTAGGCTGGCCCGCTGCTTCTCCGAATATTTCGATACTTCCTCGCCCATGAAGAAATATTCACCCTCTGTCGGAGTATCCACGAGCCCGAGTATCGTCAGTAGAGTGGTTTTGCCGGATCCGGATGGGCCCATGATGGCTACGAATTCGCCGGAATCTACGCTCAAGTTTGCATTGGCAACCGCGAGTGTTTCGACCTCGTCAGTTCTATATGCTTTCGTGAGGTTACTGATTCGAATCATCCGAGTGGTCCTTATTGATTTTCCATTCTTCAATGTAACTTTCAAAGTCTGTGCCTGACTCGATGACGCGCGTGGCTTTCATAAACGCGGACGGAGTGTCGCATTCGTTCGGTTTCGATACACGCAGTGTGCGGATTTGATACAGACCTTGACCCAAGGTCTGTTGTGACACGTCAACGACGCAATGTCTGTTGCCGGAGCTACTCTCAACCGTCGGCAGCGGCTTGTGACATGCAGATCGCCGTTCGCATTATCGAGGAAGGATTGTTAGATTTCCGTATGGTATTAGCTGCTGAAGTCAGTGGTAACGTATTGATCGTCGACGACGACTCTGCCATTCTCACGGCCTTTGAACTTCTTCTCAAGGCACATGTGCGGTCGGTGGAGACCGAAAGGGATCCGCGGAACATAGAAAGACGCCTCAAATCAAAGACTTACGACGTCATTTTCCTGGATATGAACTACGCAAAGGGATCAACGACAGGTGAAGAAGGCTTCCAATGGCTGAACAAAGTCCTCAAAGCGGACCCGAATGCTGTCGTAATACTAATCACGGCGTACGGAGACATTGAGACAGCGGTTCGTGCTATCAAAGAGGGCGCGACGGACTTTGTTGTCAAGCCGTGGCAGAACGAGAAGCTCCTGGCAACCCTCTCATCGGCTCTGAAGCTGCGCGAGTCAAAGGTAGAACTCGCCGCGTTGCGTACCCGAGAAAAATTGCTGAGTGCCGATCTTGACCAGCCTTTTCAGGACATTATCGGCAGATCGATCACCATGGCACACATATTTGAAACGATACGCAAGGTCGCGGGTACTGATGCGAACATACTTGTGCTGGGTGAAAATGGCACTGGCAAGGAGTTGGTGGCCCGCGCCATACACCGCTTCTCGAAGAGGGCAGAAAATCCTTTTATAGTGGTTGATCTCGGTGCCATCAGTGAGACACTCTTTGAGAGTGAGCTCTTCGGACATGAAAAAGGCGCCTTCACCGGTGCCACGAATGAACGCACGGGCAGATTTGAAATTGCATCCGGAGGCACACTCTTTCTCGATGAGATAGCCAACCTTTCACTTTCCCTTCAGGCTAAGTTGCTTGCGGTGGTCGAGAGGCGCGAGGTAATGAGGGTTGGTTCGGATAAATCCCGACCGATTGACATACGTCTTGTCTCGGCCACCAATATGCCGATCCATGAAATGGTAATACAGAAGAAATTCAGAGAGGATCTACTCTACAGGGTAAACACGGTGGAAATAAATCTGCCCCCTCTGCGTGATCGGTTGGAGGATATTCCGTTGTTGGTGGAACATTTCATGAGGATCTATGGCAGGAAGTACCAGAAGGCAGGAATCCGTGTGTCGCCGGAAACCATGAGGGCTTTAAGCCAATATCACTGGCCGGGCAATATCAGAGAGTTGCAACATGTCGTAGAGCGAGCAGTGATATTGAGTGACTCCGACGCCATCCGACCCGAAGAGATGCTTCTGAGGACTTCCTTTCCATCGCGTGGCGATGGAGAAGAGTCGGATCATTCGCTGGATCAGGTCGAGAGAAGTCATATTGAGACGATAATAAAAAAACATGGTGGAAACGTTACCGAAGCGGCAAAGGAGCTCGGCCTGACAAGAACCGCGCTTTACCGAAGGATCAGGAAGTACGGAATATAAATCGGTAGTTATCCGACGTGAGATGCCAATGCTTCGGTGCGTTGTTTCCCTGAGTACGCACAATTAGAGATGACTGAAGAACTGTCTCATGAATCTTGACCGTTTCCGAGCTGCTGCAATCTCTCGAATGGTCCTCCTCACTGTAACCATTTCGTTGTTTGCCTACTTTCTATTCCACACGAATCTGTATGAGATGGCCGCACTCATGGGTTTCCTGGCGTTGTACCAGGTATTTGCTTTGGTCCATTGGATCGAGAAAAGGAACCGGAGCCTGGCCAGATTCCTGGAGGCCGTTGAAGCGGATGATTTTACGCAGACCTTCAGTGTCGCCAGGAGTAGCAAAGCCTTTGACGAGCTGAATAAAACACTCAACAGGATAACTCAAAGATTCGAGGAGATGAGGGCCGAAAGGGAAGATCAGTTTCAATATTTCCAGTTTGTGGTCCAACAACTCAGCGTCGGCCTGATCGTTTTCCAGCGAGATGGGAAAATCGAGTTGATAAATCGCGCCGCCAAACGACTACTTGGTGTATCACAACTTAAGAATGTGAGTGAACTTAGATTGATCAGCAGCGACCTTTTCGAGACGCTGCGCACCGCGAATCCCCGGAACAAAAATCTCGTTCGCATTGAGAGCAATGATCTGTCGGTGCGGCTTGCAATTCAAATCTCGGAATTCAGAATGAGAGAGGTAAACTATACTCTCGCTTCGTTGCAGGATATGCGGGGTGAATTGGAGGAGATCGAGCTCGACGCCTGGCAGAATTTGATACGGGTTCTGACGCACGAAATCGTAAATTCAATTACACCTATCGCATCCCTGGCATCCACCGCAAACAAACTGCTATCCGATGCACACTTACAATCCCACGAGAACGGACAACTGGTTACTCCTGCAATCAAAGATGTCCAGACTGCGGTTCGGACTATTGAAACGAGAAGCGAGGGACTGCTTCGATTTGTCAATTCGTACAGGACTCTCACACACATTCCAAATCCAAAGTTGAAGATCTTCCCAATCCGGATGTTGTTTTCCCGCGTCGAGCAGCTCGTAAAGGCGACTGCGGATGAGAGTGGCATAAAACTCGTTACCATGGTCGATCCTGAATCACTTGAGCTGAAAGCAGACCCGGATTTGTTGGAACAGGTTCTTCTGAACCTTCTCATGAATTCCATTCAGGCGCTTGATGGGAAGCCGGATGGCCGTATAAATTTGTCGGCACAACTCGAAGAGAAGGGGAGGATAGCAATCCGCGTGGAAGACAACGGGCCGGGCGTTCCTAAAGAGATACAGGAGAAGATATTCATACCATTCTTCACCACAAGGGACACGGGCTCGGGAATAGGGCTGAGTCTCTCACGTCAGATACTTCATCTGCATCATGCATTGATCAGCGTTTACTCACAACCCGGGGAGCAAACCGTGTTTACAATAGTATTTTGAACAGCAATCTCACCAGGTGAGTAACGTCGTGATCTTTCGACTGGAGTAGCCGTCGTAGTTTCATCCTGCCGGGCCGTCTCCATGACATCTCAACGGTGATGTTTGTCCGGACAACGGAGTGTGATCAGTGCGCAAGTGTTCCTGTAGTTTATGGACAGTGGAATTACCTAGCTACTTTTGCTGTTAAATCTCATAACAGTATCTGGAGAATTGACCGAAAGATGATTTCGACAAAGCGGCGAAGAAAAAATTCGGAGCTGTCGATGCTCCGGACAAGAAACAGATGCAACAGATTGCTTTTGTCAAGAACACATTGATTACCCGGCGCAGTGTCAATGTCTGTGCATTTTGCCAATGGATTACCCCAGTTCGACCATAAGGAAAGTGCCCCTCGTTCCGAAGGAGATGCTCCCGGACATATTCGCTTTCCCGCCGAATCCGGATAGCTTTGGAGAAATATCCTACTTGATCGTAACCGGAGACGGCATTTTCATGGTTGATGTCCCGGAGTATCGCGAGGAGAATCTCACGTTTATTGAAAACAAGGGTGTACCGGAGTTCATCTTTCTCACCCACAGAGACGACGTCGCTGATGCGGCGATGTTCAGAGAGAAGTTCGGAGCGCGGCTCATCATTCAAGAGTCAGAGAAATATGCGGTGAGAAAACCGGACCTGAGTTTCAAAGACTCGCTGCAAATCGGCGGCGCGACGATAATTCACACGCCCGGACATTCGCCGGGTTCATCCTGCCTGTATTGTCCAGAGTCGCGCGTAATGTTCACGGGAGACCACATTACGGCGGACCGGGGAAAACCAGTAGCCGAGGATTTCTCTTGGACTTACGACTACAAGCTGCAGATCGAGAGTGCGCGCAGACTCCTCGATTACGATTTTGAATATATTCTGCCGGGTCACGGCGGACGTTGGCTCATCTCAGATGCGAGGAACCAACTGAAAGGATTCCTGGAAAGACTTGGGTAGAATACTCCTGACATCGTACATTTCTCACGGCGCTCCGACGTCGCTCGTCGAGAAGACCAGGATTCACAATGTGTATGAATATCTCGGAAAGGCTCTTACCGAGAGAGGTGTCAGCACAATTGTAGTTGCATCACCACACTATTTTAGCCGCGGGAAATTCGAGGTTGAATCACGTGATGATATCCCGTGCATTCAGGATTATTACGGATTCCCCGAGGAGCTTTACAAATATTCGTATGAAGCGAAGAACGACCCGACGCTTGTCAGAGAAATCGTAAATGCATCGGGAGAAATGGGGGTGGACATAATCCCATCGCAGTCATGGGGGCTCGACCATGGCGCATGGCTGCCGTTGTATTTCATGTTTCCAAACAGAGACGTGAAAGTGGTGCCTGTGTCGATCACTTCAACAAGTGCCGAAGAACATTTCAGGTTCGGAGAGGCGATTAAGTCGGCAATCGACAGGACGGACGGAACATTCGCCGTCATCGGGATCGGCTCGCCCGTTCACAGGTTGGACCTGATTAGATTCGGTTATTACGGGAACGAGAAGTTCGAACCGGGCGCGAAGTTCGACGAGAAGCTGATCGAGGTGGTCGCGTCCGGAGAGATGGAAAGAATGCTCAGGCTGGAAGAGGAATTCCCTTCTCTGTTTCACGCTGCGGCGCCTGAAGGGAGACTGAACCCGATGTTCGTTGCACTCGGCGCGTCGGACAAGAAACACTTCGTCGGAGAGACCGTTCTGCATGAATTCATGTATTACAGGGTGTCCCTCGTCGTGACTCTACTGAGCGTTGAAAAGGGGGTACACGGATCGCTGCCCAGATCGGAACTCGAGAAGGCTCGAAGTAACTGACGAGAGAAACGCCGGGAAGACTCCGGTCACTGCTTTTGTTCAGCGACCGGAAATTAGATCCGACAATGTTGCCTGCGGCAGGGTTCAGAACTTCCCGAACTTGAACGTGAGATAGCCCGACAAGTGGGACAGGTCTGAATCTGAGATGCCCGGCAAGTCGCTTCCCCTGACCAGTCTATAGCTGGCTCCGGCATTGAGTCTGAAGAAACGGGTGACGTTCAATTCCACCCCAGCGCTCGGCTCCAGCACGAAGAATGCGGAGGTGCGTCCGTTGTCTTCCTGGAAGGAGTTGTAGAAGTTGTCAAGGTAATTGTAGCCTACTCCACCGGCGCCGATGAGAGTGGACACCGAATAGTGTACCAGCTTATCGGGCTCGCCGATGTACTCCAGCATTAATCCTCCGTACCCAAACTGGAGTCTCAGGTTATCGCCCGTACCGTAGTAGAGCTGCGCGGCCTGCGATGCATGGATATTATTTACAAGACCATAGCCTCCTCCCCCGATCATGAAGGAATGGTTTATCAGCCAGCCGCCGTATCCGCCGACCAGTATGGCGAATTTGTTGTCAATGTCCGAGAATTTCACGACCGGCCCGCCAAAGCCCCCGTTCTCGACCGGGCCGCTGATCAGCGTCTGCTCCTGGGCATTTACCTGCGCCGACAGCGCGAGCGACATCAGAATGGACATGAAAATCTTCATTTTGCTCCCTAAATTGCGTTTAGTTTCCACAAATCTTAAGCACGACATTTATATTACACGGAAGCAGCGGCTGAATGTTTCGGGGAAGGTGCGAGATTGTCTTCAACTGTCGCCGATGTCGCGGAATTAGAAAGGTCATAACTGGAGGATTGATAAGATTGCCATGAAAATAGAAACAGACGATTTCCGGGTACACGAAGGAGAGAAGGTAAATCTCAACAAGCGACCCACAAAAGTAAAACCCGTTTATGGATCGAAGAAAGAATACGTGAATCTCCTTGAAGAACACGTAGGACAGTTGAGCTCGCTTCAGAATCTTCATTATGCCTCGAACCGTTACGCGCTTCTCTTCATCTTTCAGGCGATGGACGCTGCGGGAAAAGATGGTACGATCAGGCACGTAATGTCTGGTATCAATCCGCAGGGTTGCCAGGTCTACAGCTTCAAGCAGCCGAGCGTTGAAGAACTGCAACACGATTTCCTCTGGCGCACGACGCGGTGCCTTCCGGAAAGGGGGAAGATCGGGATCTTCAACCGGTCTTACTATGAAGAGGTCCTTGTAGTTCGCGTGCATCCCGAACTTCTCCGCGCCCAGAGAATAACGGAGCAGGCGGCGGCTGACAAGAAATTTTGGAAGGAACGTTACCGGTCCATAGTGCATTTTGAAAAGCATTTGCATCAAAGCGGAACGAGGACAGTCAAGTTCTTCCTTCACCTTTCCAAGGACGAGCAGAGAAGACGCTTCCTCGAGCGTATTGATGACAAAGAGAAGAACTGGAAATTCAGCGAAGCCGACATCAGGGAGAGGAAATATTGGAAAAAATACATGAGAGCTTACGAGGACTGTATCGGCGCGACGACTACGAAATATGCACCATGGTACATCGTCCCGGCCGACGACAAGGAGAATGCGAGACTCATCGTTTCACAGATTGTGGTGGATACTCTTGAATCATTGAAACTCTCCTATCCTAAAACGTCTTCAGAGAAGAAGGAAGAATTGAGGATCATCGGCAAAAGTCTCGAAAACGAGAAGTAACAGCCTAGACAAAGAAAGGGGGCGACGGCGCCCCCTTCTTATCGTCTGCCCTTAGTTAGCAGCCGCCCTGGATTTTCCTTTTGATTATAGTCTTCACAGGCTTGTTCTTTGCGTCGGCAATCATCTTGAGAATAGTAACGCGGGCGCTTTCGCGGAA
>CAZRXH010000126.1:0-8757 GCA_964603995.1 uncultured Bacteroidota bacterium
TATAGGGGTAAACCACAGTTCGATTGTATTAGTAATAGAACTGTAGCTCTTATCGCTTCGAATGAGGAGAAAGTATCGCATGCTAACAAAAGGCAGGCTTCGACTGCTTGGCCGCTATTTTGCCTCGGAGTGCACTGACGAGGAGAGGCGCTCCGTAGAATCGTGGATCAGTGCAAGTGAGAAAAACAGAATGGCTTGCGATGATCTCCGCAAAATCTGGGAGCTTTCAGGGAAAGGAAGCGAGGTCTGGGAGTCGAAACGGTCAATGACCGC
Organism: uncultured Bacteroidota bacterium; assembly: GCA_964603995.1. GTDB lineage: Bacteria > Bacteroidota > Ignavibacteria > Kryptoniales > JAKASW01 > JAKASW01. Next base: position 274 of record CAZRXH010000126.1, read on the forward strand.
TTTCAGGCTGAGATTGAAGGACGCGGAGGCGACTCGGCCGAACATTTCAAAAACCAAATTCAGACTGTATAGGATTGATCCGCGTCAGGAACACAGTCGATCTCTTTCGCTTTCCCTCATAGCTCAACTTGCGGCAGTGCTCATTCTGTTGGCAGGGATCTTCCATGTTGTCAACTATGTCAAGAAGATGGCAATGAATGCGAGGCATCCCGCGACCAAATCCGAGGTGACATTTCAGGAGGTTTCCACGAGGCCGGGACAAAGGGCGACTCTGCGATTCAATGACGGTACGCAGGTTCAGCTGAACTCCGCAAGCCGGCTGAAATATGCCGATTACCCTGACGGCAGCCGACAATTCTACCTGCATGGAGAAGCTTACTTCGAAGTAGTTCATTCGCTTTACCGACCTTTCATCGTCCACACATCGAACGCAATCATCAAAGATATCGGTACAAAGTTCGATGTCAGCGCATGGCCGGGCGACGATCGTACACAAGTGACTGTGACCCAGGGAAGAGTTGTCGTGCATCCGAAGCAACAATCTCGAAATGACTCTGCCATGGTCACTCCGGGACAATCCACAGCCGTGCTCTCCAGGGGGATTGTTCTTCGTCCCAGGTACATTGACGTTTACCGGATAATCTCCTGGACGGAAGGGAAGCTCATCTTCTACAATACTCCGATGGCGGACGTAGTCAGGCAGTTGGGAAGAAGATATGGGCTGATATGCCTCATGGCTGACTCCTCGATCCTGACTAAAACGCTGACAGCAACCTTCGACGACAAAGAATCCACTAAAGAAGTTCTCGACATAATAGCACTCTCTTTGAAATTGAAATACAGAACCTCGAAAGATTCTGTTCTGTTTGTTCCATCAAAATCCAATTCGATGTGAAAAAAAACAAGAGGAGGACAGTTATGAAAAAAACTTTCGGCTTCGCGTTGCTCCTATCGGCGCTCGTACTGTTAACGACGCTGCCGAGAGCAGAAGCTCAGATTCCGGCAACGGCTTCGCAGTTTTCGTCCCTTAGTCAATGGAGCGAAGCCCGCTTCACACCTGCAGACAAGAGTCAAACAACGTATCTCAACAGCTCTCTGTCGATGAATCTTGCAGATGTCCCACTGTCAAGGGTTCTGGAGGAGATATCTTCCAAGACCGGAGTTCACTTCTCCTACAGCAAAGAAGTCGTGCCGATAGAACGGGAAGTCAGCGTCAACGTTGAGAATGCAACAGTCACTGAGGCACTCAACCAGACACTGGCGGGAACGGACCTCGGCTGGATACCGATGGGCAACAGCCAGATCGTAATCACTGAATTAGCTCAGGCCCAGCAGGGCAAAGGGACCATAAAAGGAAAGGTTGTCGATCAATCAGGGGCCCCTGTAGCGTTCGCAAACGTCCTTGTGGTCGGAACGACTCTCGGTGCATCGGCAGATGTGAACGGAGACTATGTGATCCAGGGCGCTCCGGCAGGCACACACGTATTGAGGACAAGCGCAGTCGGCTATCGTCCTGTCGACGTTCGGGTCACGGTGAACAACAACGAGACCACGAGTCAGGATTTCACGCTTGAGCAAGACTTGCTCGGCATGCACGAAGTTGTCGTAACCGGGACGACCATCCCCGTTCAGAAACTGAATGCCACAAATTCCATCAGCACGGTCAGCCCAAAGGAACTCACACTTGCACAACCGCAAAGCACCACCGAGTTTCTGAGGTATATCCCGGGCTTCACGAGAGTTGAAAGTTCAGGCGGTTACGTGAACGAGAACTATACCATGCGCGGGATATACGGGGTAACAACCATTATGTTCATGCAAGATGGACTCCCCGTTTTTCCGACGCAGAACATTTTCTTCATGAACACCGACAACCTTTTCAGGATCGACGACAATGTTCAGCGAGTCGAGGTTGTCCGCGGCGGCAATGCGGGACTGTTCGGATCAAACACTCCGGCTGCCGTGATAAACCTGATTTCCAAGACCGGCGGACCCGCACTCCAGGGAGAAACCCAGGCCAAGGTGGGGACAGAGGGACTTGCCAAGCTCGATTTCAATGTCAATGGACCGATCGCACCTGAATGGCGATTCAACCTCGGCGGGTTCTACCTGTACGACCACGGTGTGAGAGATCCCGGATATCCCGGCAACCAGGGAGGTCAACTCCAAGCCAACATAACCCGGCTTCTCAGTAACGGATACATCAGAATCTATGGGAAGTACATCAACGATCAGAGTCAATTCATCCTGGACCTTCCGCATGGCAACCCCGCAGACCCCACACAGTATGTGCCTGGGTTTGGCGATTACGGTTCATTCAATTCTTCTGAGGGACTCGGCGTATCAGTGCCTACTCCTAACGGCGCGCTGGCATTTCCGCTCGGTAACGGCCTTTCCACGAACGCCGGTTGGCTGACAGCCGAAATAAATCTGAATTTCCCGGATGGGTGGAATGTCCGAAACCAAGCGCAGGTGATGAGTAACCAGCAGCAATGGAATGCCATAGTACCGTTCAACGCAGTACCACTCGGATCCTGGGAAAACAGTGAGCTGTCGACGCTGCAGAACGGCGGCTTCATTCCCGCAAACGCCACAAATGTTAATTGGCACCTCAACTACACCAATGAGCTCGACGCGCAAGGAAATCCCATATCATTTCCAAACGCTTCTTATAGCCCACTGAATGGGCTTGTAGCGCCCGGCGGCGAGTGGCATGTCTCAAAGCCGATGTCGGCTTTCCAGGAACAACTCCAGATCAACAAGTCACTCGACCTCGGCGGCGATCTATTCTACCACCACGACATAAGCCTTGGTATCTATTTCGCAAACTACTCAATGACCAACAATTGGTATTTCTCCAATATCCTTACTGATGTCCAGGACATCACCCATTTTCTCGACGCGAGTGTCTCATACACCGACCCGACCAGCGGCGCAGCGAAAACGCTTAACGTGACTAACCACGGTTTCATGCAATACGTTTCCAATTACGTGAATGGAACAGGTATGGGAACAGTGTTGTCCGGCGTCTTAAGCGATCAGATGATGGTCACAGACCGGCTACGGCTTAACATCGCCGGCCGTTTGGAGTCAGACGGTTTCGTGCAGTCAACCGAGAACACGTCGAACGTTCAACCCAACGGCACTCCAGTCGACTCAACGACGCCTCCGTATGCCGTCGAGACATGGGGAAACAACAGCTATCGTCACATGAGCAAGACACTGAATGACTGGGCCCTGTCGTTGGGTCTCAATTATGACGTCATCCCGAGTGTGCTGGCTTTGTACGCAAACGGCAGCCGCGCCTACGTGATGCCTTCTCTCGATAATCTGTTGAATGATATTCCTGCACAGGTTGCTCTGTTCCAGGACGAGAACACGACCCAGGTTGAAGGCGGAGTCAAATACTACAGTGATCAATTCGCCGTCAACGCGGACGTCTTCTGGGGCAACTTACGCAACATCAACAGTCAGGGCGCGGTCGTCGACCCGTCAACCGGACAGACCGTATGGGTCAACGAGTACTCGCCCCAAACCGAATCGTACGGCATCGAAGCCGACGTGACTTATTCACCACTTTCGGGCCTGTACCTGAGAGGAAACTGGACACTGTTGAAAGCGGTCTACAGTGGAGCCGGAGTCGACATAGGCTCTTTGATCAACGGCGTTCCGAACTCCATCGGAAATCTCCTCGGTACTTACACCCTAGACAACTTCACGCTTGAGGCAGACTGGCACTATGTCGGCAACCGGATTGGAGGCTTCAATAGTTCTTTCACATCCAGCGGCCAGGCAATCCTGATCACCGGAACGTCTTTGCCAGCTTACAACTACATGAACGTTGGACTATCTTACTACATACCATCGCAGGCGATAACCCTCTCATTAAACGTACTGAATGTGTACCAGAGTCTGGGTCTTGAGGAGGGAAATCCCCGCGAAGGCGCCAATGGAAATTACTTCCTGGCAAGACCAATACTTCCGAGAAGACTTACCTTCAGTGTCGGATATCAGTTCTAAGGATTAAATTATTGTGAAAACAAATTCCGCCGCCATCCTCTCAGGCGGCGGAATCACTTCTTGCTTCCGCTTCATTGAAGAAACCATCCGGAGGTGACAAATGTTTAACAGAAAACTTGTCGTGCTCTCTGCCATCTCTCTCCTCGCCTTTACTGCGCCAGCGACGGCGCAGGAGAAGAGCTTCCTCCTCTCAGCCTACAAAGTATCGGAGAAATACACTCCGACTTACATTGGCAACGGCAACATCGGCGTTTCTTCATCGCAACTGGGCACCTTGCCGACGCACTCGTATATGGCCTGGGTTTACGAACATTTTCCCGGCGATGTGGCCCGCAACGCTTCTCTGCCCGGATGGAACGCGGTCAACTTCTTCGATGGAGAGAATTGGCTGAATGATGCGCGAATCGACAACAAGACGATCGGAGCGTATCACCAAACACTCAACATGTATGACGGCACACTGAACACGCACTATACGTGGAATGACAAAGGAAAGAAAACCGATATCAGGGTGACCTCCTTCGTTTCGCGTTCTAATCCGAATCTTGCCGTCGTCAAATTTGAAATAGTCCCACGCTATTCCGGAAAAGTCAGAGTCGACTTTCCAATTCACGAGTGGCCGGAGCCGCGCAGGATGTACTTGGCAAACGATTCAAACGTGATAGTCAAAATGATTGACGGTCTGCCGGATGTCTGGTATCCGGGGCACATGAAAATCGCAAAGGGCTCGGCACGTAGCACAAAGCGGGATATAACCGAATGGGTACTAGCAAACCCCGATGGTGATTCTACGCAAGTGGCTATCGCAGTCGACATCGGCTGGTCGCAGAGTGTCGCGAACCCCGCAACCAGTGCGGATACTTCCGCCGGAAAGACGTCCGTGTCGGTCTCGTTTGATGCAAAGGGAGGAATTGCATACACCTTCCGCAAGTACGTCGGAATTTTTTCATCGCGCGAATCAGGTGACCCACTGTCGGATGCAAGGAACACGGCTTCGTCGTCGATGTCGACAGGTTATGAGAAAGCTCTGAAGGAGCACCAAGACGCGTGGCACCGATTGTGGAGGACAAACATAATCTTGAAGGAAGATTCCGGATTACAGAAGGTCATTCATTCGTCCATGTTCTATTTGCTCTGCAGCGCGAGAGCCGGGAGTGATTTCGGCATCCCGCCGATGGGACTCTCGAGCGACGGTTATTACGGGCACATATTCTGGGACTCGGACACGTGGATGTTTCCGCCTCTTCTGCTGATGCACCCCGACATCGCGAAGTCCATGGTGATGTTCAGGTACAAGGCACTCCCTGCGGCTGAGGCGAACGCGAAGCTTAACGGCTACAAGGGAGCGATGTATCCCTGGGAGTCCGACGAGAATGGAAACGAAGCTTGCCCAAAATTTGCTTACCAGAATGCCCTTTACGAAAACCACGTGACAGGGGACGTGGCATTCGCACAGTGGCAATACTACCTCGCGACGGAAAACAAAACATGGCTTGCCGATTATGGATTTCCGGTAATAGAGAAGACCGCTGACTTCTGGGTCAGCAGATCGACTTACGATTCGACGACACGGAAGTACAACATAAACCATGTCGTCTCCGTTGACGAAGGCCTCATCGGCGTCAACAACGATGCCTACACGAACCTTGTTGCGATTAGAAATCTTCAGATCGCGACGCAAGCCGCCCGCCTGCTCGGAAAGGATCCCAACCCGATGTGGGCGCGGGTCGCCGATCATCTGTACATCCCTTACGACAGCAGCGGGCATTACTATCTTACTTACGAGAATGCGCCGCCGCAGTCGCTCGGGGCAGTTGTACCGCTGCTATATTATCCGCTGGAGCTTAAGGTTGCTGATGAAGTCAAAGCCAATGACCTCACGAACGCTCTCAACTTCGAGAAGAAAAGCGGTGGAGGAGTGATGATGGGCGTTACACTCTATCAGAACGTGGCAGCCGAAATTCAGGACAGGAAACTGTTCGACGACTTCTTCGAGTTGAGCTACAAACCTTACATTCGAGGATCGTTCAATGTGTTCGCCGAGACGCCGCAGAATATGTCCACAAACTTTCTGACAGGAGCCGGCGGATTCCTGCAGCAGGTGCTCTTCGGCTACACAGGCCTGCGAATAACGGAGAACGGATTGGTGCAGAAGTACAAACCAATGCTCCCGCCGGGCGTGCATGAAATGGAGATTCGCAATATTCATTTCAGAGGAAAGATCTACAAGGTCGTCGTCAGAAACGGCAAGACAACATTAACAATCAAATAGATTACGGCTCAACAATTACCGGAATATTATTCGGCTATGAAAAAAGATGACGAAACACAAACGAGACAATTGAAACGGATATTCGCAGAAAATAGTACTTTGGGGAATGAACCAACCAACTGTCGTTCCTGCAGTCGCCTGTGCTCTTACGCAGTTTCACTGTTCTGCGTTATCGCGTTAGGGCTTCCGGCACTTCCTTCCCCCGCGATCTGTCAGTCCGAAGGATCCCGCTTCGCTGGGGAGAAGACTATCGAAGTCCTCGCCCGTCCGACACTCGATTCCCTGATCGCTAAGGAAGATACTGATGGTGACAAGAAAATAACGATTGACGACCCGCACATTCCCGGCACGGACAGGGGGAACAAGAGATTCTGGATCAACGCACTTGACGGGAAGAAATATGAAGTCGCTGAGACCTATTATCTTTCCAATCTTCTTCAGGACCTGAAGTTAGCGGAAGATGAAGGAAAAGATACTGTTGCCCTGAGCGCCTCCGAGATTTTCGAGCCGCCGGTTCAACGCATCGCCCAATCAATTAAGGACCTTTACTGGGCCGGCTTGACAAGACGCATCGACGAAGGCGGTCTCGAGAGAATATTCAAGGATGAGAAGGTCAAGACCATCGACGGTTTCAACTATGTTTACGTGCCCCATGACGATTCCATGGCGTATGATTATTTCTCCGGCGTCGCACGCCGGAGGCCTGACTTCAACATGAAGGTCGTGCGACTTCCGGGAAAGATCACCCCGGAATACGTGAAGACCCTGAATGACAGGCCGGGCATATTGAGCCTGGAGCTTGTCAGGGAACCCGGTGGCAAAATTGAAGGTGCACCCTTCGTGGTGCCGGGCGGCAGGTTTAACGAGATGTACGGGTGGGACAGCTACTTCATAACTCTCGGACTGCTGCAGGACGGGAAGGTAGCCCTCGCGAAGTTCATGGTTGACAACTTCATTTATGAAATTGACAATTACGGAAAGATCCTCAACGCCAACCGTACATATTACCTGACAAGGTCTCAGCCTCCTTTCTTCACCTCCATGGCATTGGCGGTCTATGAATATCTCCCGAAGGATGCCGCCACAAAAGCGTGGCTAAGAAATGTGTTGGGGGCGGCAATTAAAGAATACGACAACTATTGGATGGGGTCGGAACACCTGACAAGAACCGGACTCAGCAGGTATTACGACGACGGGATCGGTCCGCCGCCGGAAGTGGAGCCAGGCCGATACGATTATCTTTATGCGGAATATGCGAAGAAGTACGGAATGGATGCGACGACGTTCGAAAAGGAGTATCTCTCCGGGAAATTGAAAGTGCCCGCACTCGACAAGTTCTTCACTGACGACCGGAGCATGCGCGAATCCGGAAACGATGCGAGCTACCGCCTCCAATACGATTGCGCCGAGCTCGTGACCGTAGATCTGAACTCTCTTTTGTACAAAGAGGAGACAAACATCGCAGACATTATCTCGAATGAATTCGGCGGTGAAGTGAAATTAGACGACGGGAAAATCGAGAAGAGTTCGACGTGGGTTGAAAGGGCAAAGAGACGAAAGAAGCTGATGACAAAGTATTTGTGGGACGCAAAAGCCGGGATGTTTTTCGATTACGATTTCACAAAAGGGAAGCAGACCGGATATGTTGCCGCGACGACGTTTTATCCGCTCTGGGCAGGACTCGCAACGAAGAAACAGGCCGAGGAACTGGTGAAGAACGCGCTGCCGCTTCTCGAAATGCCGGGCGGTATAGTCGGCTCGACTGAAGAGTCACGCGGACCAATCACGAAAGATCGGCCGCAGACACAATGGGACTATCCTTTCGGGTGGTCACCGCAACAAATTCTGACGTGGGTCGGATTAAAGAATTACGGATACGGCAAGATCGCCCGCGACCTGGCGTACCGCTGGCTCTACACGATCACGATCAACGCATACAACTACAACGGAACGATTGCCGAGAAATACGATATGGTGAACCGATCTTCGCAGGTGTTCGCAGAATATGGAAACGTGGGCACGAAGTTTTCCTACATCACTAGACAGGGTTTCGGCTGGACGAACGCGTCATATGTTGTGGGACTCACGTTTCTCACGAAGAAACTAATCTCCGATCTCGACCGGCTCATCCCACCGGAATGGGTGTTCGGGAACTAACCTCACGGAGGTTTCCCGACTCTGCAAGGCTCTAG
>CAZRXH010000127.1:0-8639 GCA_964603995.1 uncultured Bacteroidota bacterium
CCCGCCCATTCGCGCCACGTCTTTGGGGCGAGATATTTGTACAATACCCATGATGCTATGACGATTGAAATAATCGCCAGGCCCCATGCTCCAGAATGCGCAATTGTCCTTTCCATTTTGTGCCCCCTTTCAATTCTTGACTATTTTGTACCACAATATATGTTCATATAAACTGGACCAGAGCATCCCGAAGGAGAAAGCGAACAGAAGTTCCTCGAGCGGAATACCAAGGATAAGAATTCCTGATAGTACTTTTAGATTCCAAACTTGAGCCACATAATCGGGAAAGACGAGCACCAGGCTGATGAAGAAGAGGAAATAGTAGATCAGGAATAATAGTCCGCCGATCCATATTTTCCATTTCAAATCCGGCCTGCAGTACAATGTCAACAAAGCGCCGGCGAACATCGCGATTATTCCACAGTAGATATGATTCAAATCGGTAAATATGGCAAGAAGCAGAAAGATCGGGATCGGCGAGGTGAGGATGTAAAGATGGTATTTGTGCCGTCGGTGATGCATCTCGGACATCTCCATCCTCGTATCACCTCTTTTGTAAACAAGTTTGTATAAAACCGAACCGGTCCCGCCAATGGCAAATGTGAATACCAGACTCTCAATATCGAATCCCGTGAGCTGCGCTAAATTAAACAATGTCGGCGGATTCCAGTATGCCGGTACAAATAACGGTTCCGTGAATCCCAGAAGCATTGTAAAAAGACTTATCTGCATCATCTCTTTTCTGAAAGCCGGCCTCGATAGGTAGAGAATTATCCAAATCGTTAAAAAGAGAAGCGACCATGTTAACCAGGCATAGTGCATAACTTACTCCAAAAGATCTTGCATTTGTTGAGGGGTCATAGTGTCAGCCAAACTCGGTCGACCACACTGAGAATACAAGCGGGAGGCCGCTAGTTTCTTCTCCCAACGACCTCCACTTTTCACGACGTCGAGTATCCTTCCGCCGCTCCGGATTATCGGAGAATACGAATGCGTCATGAGTGCATCACCGTATGCTGTATGTGGGGCATGTCGTCATTATTCTGAGACGTGCTAAGTCCCGTGAAGCCAACGATTGCTATTATTAGTCCGGTCAGCAGGTCGTTGTACACGTACCCCGCACCCCTATGCAGGGGCAGCACGAGGGAGGATGCCACCATCCAGATTCCGAGGATTAGCGCAATCCATGCCTGCCAGGGCTTTTCCTTCAGGAGCGCCAGGGAGACTATGACCACAGCGAGACCAACGATGAGGTAATTCACCAGATTGCCAATGTGGCTGAAGCCCAGGAAAGCCGCGACTACGAGCCACAGACCAAGTAATCCGTTTATCCATGATTGCCACGGAGTCTTTTTCCCCGCACCGCGGGATTTTCCCGGTTGAATCGGGATCTTCGACATTTCGTTCAACATTTTAAAGACCTCCTTTCAAGGCTTTTTGTTGATTCTTATGTGTTTGATTTTGTTTCGCCATCAATGACGCCGTGACACCTGGACGGTTACAGCTGCTTTCATCACCACTTTAGTATGTTTATCTCGTCAACATTCACAGTAATCTTGTTACGAAAGATGGCGATTATGATTGCGAGGCCGACAGCTGTCTCTGCTGCCGCCACCGCCATGACAAAGAAGACGAGAATTTGACCTGCCGGATTATCCATGAAAGCGGAGAAGGCAACAAGCGACAGGTTGACCGCATTCAGCATTAGCTCGACGCACATGAAGATCATCACGGCATTGCGATTTGTCAGAACGCCTATGACTCCAACGGTGAAAAGGAGCCCACTCAATATGAGGTAAAAGTCTAATGGCATATGTCCCTCCAGTAATTATTGTCCCAATTTCTTCCGGGCCAGAAACATCGCTCCGACTACTCCGGCGATGAGGAGAAGTGAGACGAGTTCAAACGGAAACGAGTAGTTTGTATAAAGTGCTTTGCCGATATATTCCACGGTGCCCAACTGGGCCGCATGAGCGGGAAGTGAGGTCACTTTTGTGCCGGTCGCAGACGATATTACAGTAGTGACCTCGACGAGAAAAACGACACCAAGAGCGATGATTATCATAGTCTTGTAGTTCGGTTTCTGATGCTGCCCATTACTTCCGAGATTAAGAAGCATTATAACGAAGAGGAACAAGACTATGATTCCTCCGGCATAGACGAGGACCTGCATTATTGCGACAAACTGCGCATCGAGAGTCAGGTACAATACCGCGAGAGACAGGAAGGCCGCTATCATGCTAAGGATACTCGTGATCATATTTCGGGATACGACCATGACAATGGCCGAGCCGAGCGCTACTGCTCCTACAACTGTGGTAAGTATTTGACCGGCATTCATTCACTCCTCCTCACTTTTTTTGTGTACTTCTCAGGCTCCTCCTCGAATTTGATTTTGCACAGGTCGCTGCAAACGTAATAGGCCGCACCTCTGTATTCGACTTTTTCCGCTTTGGAAACGTCCTTTATTTCCATTCCGCAGACCGGGTCGTGAATTACTTCTTGATCCATCTTTCTGATTCTCCTTAGTGTTTTTAAAACACATAGAATTTCCGCCGCGCGAAAAGAGGCTTCCACAACGGTGGAGATTTCGGTAATTATTTTGGAATCGGATGAGCCATTTGAGCCCACATCTTGTTGAAGTCAAATATGGATATTTCCATTAGGCACTTTATTTTGGTGCTGCCAGCGCCGTTCCAGACTTTTGAACAAATTCAACAAGGTGGTTCAGCGATCCGCCTATTGGATGAAGCAATATTGACGGGAAGATTCCGAGCAAAATGGCGATCGCCATAAGCGGGACAAGCGCCACAAGCTCCCTGCCGTTGACATCTGGAAGCATTTTCCATTTTTCAGGAAGCTCTCCAAGGAAAACACGTTGGAACCCCCAAAGCATATACCCTGCCGTGAGGACTATCCCAATACTCGAGAAGATGGTCACCCAGGGATAAGTCTGAAACGCGCCCAAATACGAGAAGAACTCACTCACGAATTCATTCAGACCAGGAAGCCCGATCGCCGCGAAGAAAGCAACGGCGGTGATGCCTGCATAGACCGGCATCTTATTCGCAAGTCCGCCAAATTCATTCATGCCGCGAGTGTGTGCGCGGTCGTAGATGACCCCCACTATGAGAAAGAGCATTGCCGTAACGACGCCGTGATTGAACATTTGAAGTACGCCGCCAGCCATGCCCTGGATGTCCAGAGCTGAAATGCCGAGAAGAACAACGCCCATGTGGCTAATGCTGGAGTAAGCGATCATCTTCTTAAAGTCGGTCTGCGCCATGGCACACAACGCACCATATACTATATTGATAAAGCCCAATATCGCTATGGGAAACGCGTACTTCAGAACTTCGTCTGGGAATATCGAATAATTGATTCTGAGCAAACCGTACGTTCCAATCTTCAGGAGAACTCCCGCGAGGATAACGCTGATAGCTGTCGGTGCCTCAACGTGAGCATCGGGGAGCCAGGTGTGAAACGGAAATATCGGGACTTTTATCGCAAAGCCGATAAACAGGGCTATAAAGGCGATGGAACGCCAATATGTTCCGATTCCGGCGAGCAGGGACCCGGGCACGTAGTTCTTTGGATCCATTAAGGCAAGCATGTTAAATGTGTGCATAGACTGGCCCGTGGCTGGGTCGGTGACCTTCACACTGAAATACAGACCGAGGATCACCAGGAGAATCAGAACTGATCCGAGGAGCGTGTAAAGGAAAAACTTTATAGCCGCATATTCCCTTCTCGGACCGCCCCAAATGCCTATCAGGAAATACATCGGCATGAGCATCACTTCAAAGAACACGTAGAAGAGGAACAAGTCAAGCGCAACGAACACCCCCATCATTCCGGTGTCGAGCATCAAATAAAGTGCAAAATATCCTTTCTGCGACTTGTTGATGTTCCAGGATGCGATCATCCCGGCAAACGCAATAATCGCGGTCAGCATCACCATCGGAAGGCTAAGGCCGTCGATACCGACGAAATAATCGATCTGCACTTTCCCAAACCATGGAGTGCCGGGCAAGTCGATCCAGCGGGCTTTCTCGACAAATTGAAAACCACTGGGATCGTTAATTCCGGTAAGAGCCGGCTTGAAATTTATCCAGATGAGTACCGCGACGAAAAGCTGAAGCAGGGTTATTGAAAGTGCGGTCCACTTCATTGCACTCGTATTTCCTTTGGGAACAAGCATCACCACCATCATCCCGACGATAGGCAGGAATGTAATCCATGTCAGATATCCGATGCCTAAAAATCCGTTTTGCATTAAGCCTCCGGCATATAAACTTAGTTTCGAAACCACGTTCAGGCACCGCGCTATCTCCTGTTGAGGTAACGTGGTGCCATTAACGATCCACTAGAACAAGTATTCGAGCTTGACAGCAGTCACGTCGAAGTCAGACGCTGCGATTGCAGTGGGACCCGGACCACCCGATGACACATACTCTCCGTATTGAGCCGCTCCAATATTGTAAGTGGAGAAAAAACATCTTTCGAGTCTCAAGTTGACATTTTCCCATGGGAAATATGAAAAGCCGACAAGTAAACCGTTCACCTTCATATCGGAAAGCTGGCTCGATGTCTGGTAGAGATATTTTACGTAAGCCCCATACATTGTCTCGTAGTAGTAATCGAGCTTCAAACCCAGCCCCTGCCTTGAGACGCCAATTCCGTCTCCGGGTACTCCCGTAAATTCATCGATACCATAAAATGCTCCATCCCTTTGGTCCTGGAAAAGTCCGAAAAGTTCGAGAAGGTTGTTGTTGCCGATATATTGGACTTGAAGATCGAGACCGAGGTCGTAATAGTGATCGACGTAGAGCGGGTCCAATAATGCAGCGGAGGGTGTCGCAGTCATGTTGAGATTGCCGAAGTATCCAAATCCGCCGATCTCAGGATACATATTTTTTCCTATTGGAGGGAGGTAGTATGAAAGTCTTACATAAGTATTGACTCCGCTCACTCCGTCGAAAGTACCCGAGCCGGCTATCGAGCCCTGGACATAGCTTCCCGCACTTTGATTCGTGGTAGGTCGATACACCCCAACGCTGCCGTAGAGACCACCACCGTCAAAGTCTCCGAGCATTCCGAAGAGCTCTCCGCCCTCCATGAATGACGTACCTGCGTCGAAAAGGGTATTGTGGGTGCTTAAGCCCATGAGGCCTGCTGTCAGTCCCCAGGTACCAATCGAGTTGGATGGGTCGCCCGCTGCGAGCGCATCCTCCGCTCTTATTCCATAAACGAAGTTTTGTCCAGCGACTGTTATATCTGATGAAACGAGCGCAAGATCGAACATTCCGAGACCGACTGTACCGCCTTCGTCGTCCGGGCCTGAAAATTCAATGAAACTCCCAAGGTGAGGAGTGATTTCACCTGCTATATATATACTCGAACCTGCAAGATAATTGATAAGGTCCTGGTCTCCGTATCCATCCGGGGTTGAGATGAAATCCTGTCCAGCGCTGACGGCGCCGTGCGGCACCATTCCGCCGTTGCCGCCTGCCTGATAATTCCATCGTGAAGAAATCCGTGCCGACACCATCGGGATGTTTGGAAATTCGAGAATGGTTCTCCCCTGCCCGGTCGTGTCATTCGTCGATGCGTGATCGCTTATCAGCTGGGTATTGTTGGTGACGTAGCCGTGCAGTTTAAAATTCCTGCCGAAAGGTGTGAGGTGGGGGAAAACTGTATGACAAGTCGCGCAGCTCAGTCCGGTTTGACGGGAATAACTCGGAATCGCCCTTGCGCTACGTGGGAGGGCGAGTCCCGAGATAACCGTTATCATCAAAAGGATCGAGGTCCATGGATAGGGACGATAGTAATTTTGTTGCATGATTTTCTCCTGTGCTATTTAAATGATTATAACGAGCCGGCCCTGCGCAATCGTCCGGCAGGACAGGCATTGTTACAGAATGAGAATCTTAAATGCGGCGGATACTATCTATGGCGAGAATGTCCGGAGGTGGAGAATCTGAATGGAATGTTACAAAATGCGTTAGCAAGAAGGGGTTATGCAAATGGGCCTGCGACGGCAAGATTGCAGGTGTGGCGGAATCGGGCAGAAAGTGTTTTTCGGAATCGACGGGAGTATCGACTGAATTCTTATGTTCCGAAACGACCTTGATACAATTAGCTTTGATGCTTAAGCCGTGCGCGCGAATGATCAAACCTTCGCATTCATCACAGGTATCGCCATAATCATGATTTTGTGGGGACATGCAAATCCGGTCCGGAGAATCCAGCCACATGTGTCTGACAGTGCAGTAGTACAGGTTGTGGGTAAATTGAATCTGCCCGGCTACGAATGCCGTGAGTAGCAACAAATCCAGGTATTTGGTTCGAGCTGTCACTATTGTTTCACCCTGCAGGACCTCATCTGGAACTTAACTACAACGCAAGCGAATAGCAAATACGCGACCGGCGCTTCTGAATCCCGATGAATAATCATAGTTCGTGACTGTGACACGCGTGTGATTTCAGTGCCTCTCTATTATTTGCGTCATCAACTCTCAACGTCAACCTCTTCCGGCCTACGACGACCACTCGCTGTCCCTTTCTGAGAGTGAGCTGGGATTCCGCTTTCCAGTGTTCTCCGTGAACAAGGACGTCAAGATACTGGCCTGACGAATCGATTATATCTCCAATCTGACCGATCAAGCCTTCGGACCCGGTCGCAACAGGAGTGCGCATCGCGCGCATAATGGAACGGTACATCCAAACAGAAAATACCAGCATAACCAAGTATATCGGCGCTGCGATAGGCAAAGGAAATATCCAAAAGACCACCAGCCCGAATACCGGCAAGAGTAAAACAAGGTGACACATAGTGCTTTGTCCTATTCAACTGTTTCAAATCAGGTCTTTCTTTTTTTCCTCAAACTCATCCTTCGAGATCTCTCCGCGGGCATACCGTTTCTTGAGCAATTCAATTGCGGTATCCTCTTTGGGCAGCTGCCACTTTTGCGGCGTCAGCAATTTGACGACGACAGCAACAACGGCAATAATAACGACCCACCAAATTATCATCATAACCCAGCCACCTCCCATCGGATACATCCAGTGCATTTTTGTACTCCTTTCATGAAAATGGAGAAAGGAAAAAGGAACAAGGAAAAAGAACTAAGGGCCTTTTCTCCGGTCCCCTTTTCAACAGGTTTCAATCACTTTTTTGAGTTTATTTCGGATCTGGTCCGCAACAGTTGCCAATTCAGGATTCTCGACCGCCTGCATCGAAGCTACAGGATCAACTGCTGCAATTTCCACGATACCTTCAGACAATTCCTGTACCACGACGTTGCATGGCAGCATCGTTCCGATCTTATCCTCTGCCTGTAGCGCTTTGTAAGCGAAGGGCGGATTGCAGGCGCCCAATATTCTGTACTTCCTGAAATCTACATCGAGTTTTTTCTTCAGTGTCTCCTTAACATCGATTTCAGTCAAAATACCGAAACCTTCGCTTTTCAGTTTAGCAGTCACATCTTCAATTGCTTTTTCAAATGACTCTTTTCTCGTTTTGCTGAAGTAGTAAGTCATGTGTTTCCTCCTCTCTTATTTTGTTGCGCGTTCCATATCATGCCCATGAGGCTGCTCGCCTACGCTCTTCGAGCTCTGGTGAGTGTGCTTCCCATGCCTGCACCACACACAATCGCAGTCTATGTGCATGCACTGTTTATCTATCAAACGGGAATGATACCAGCGTCTTGCGACTTGGAAGGCCACCGATTTGAGCGGAGACGGATTGTACCACTTCCTAAGCCATGCGATTGGGTCATCAAGTTTATCCACCACGGACAGGGCTTTTTCATAGCCGCGATTTCCGAGGAGCGAGAAGATCAGACGGTCGGCTACCGAAGTTTCAAGCATGTTTTCGATTTTGTCCTGCACGAGTTGCTCGTATGACTCCCCTGTTATTATGCTCTGCGCTGCCAGAAAGCCTGACATCATCGCATATCGCATCCCGAATCCCCAGAGGCCGTCCTGGAAACCGGCGCTTTCTCCGGTGTAGTAGAATCTGTCAGCTTTCAGCGGAGGCTTGAAAAAGAAATTCACAAAGCCTCCGAACTCTTTGGGTGCCAGGACATCGATCTCCACAAGCTCCCGCATCCGCTCAAATGCCCTTTCGAAATAGCTTCTCTCGTTCTTAAAATCTTCAAACAGGCACGTCGCAAAAGTCGCCTTGCCTTCATTTATTAGGAGATAAGCGTAAGCTTTCGGCGCAATCCGATTATCGACAAAGGTTATTGCAGCATCCTGATGCGAAGTCGAGAAAACTATCCCTTTGGCGATTGCATCCGCCGACTTGGGTCCTGTAGCAACGATCGTCTTGCCTTGCTTTACTTCCTCGACTTTGCTGTTCCAGACAATTTTCACTCCTGCTGCAATTGCCTGTTGTTTAAGTCCCTGGTCGAGCGATGCCCCATTTACTCCCCTTTCCACAAGATAGAAAAGCGGTCTTGGGAATTTCAATTCATGCCTTCTGCCAGATGGAGTGAACACTGCCAGTTCGCTGTAAGGTTTGCAGAGAAAATTGGCCGAGATTCCCACGCTGCTAAGAAACTCGAAGGCATCCTCGCTAGTCGACCAATTTTCCAATCCCTGGAAGTCGCCGTTGAATCTGAGTCCGACATCGT
>CAZRXH010000128.1:0-8570 GCA_964603995.1 uncultured Bacteroidota bacterium
GCAAAGAACTGACCGAAGCGATGATGAAATCGAACGCGGTCTGCATAGCCTACGAGACCGTGCAAAGGCAGGATCGTTCCCTTCCGCTTCTCATTCCAATGAGCGAAGTGGCGGGCAGAATGGCACCTCAAGAGGGAGCGAAATACATAGAGAAGACGATGGGTGGAAGAGGTATTCTGCTGGGTGGAGTTCCTGGAGTCGAACCGGCAGACGTCGTTATCATAGGAGGCGGAATTGTCGGACAAAACGCTGCCCGCATCGCTGCAGGATTCGGAGCGCGTGTAACGATACTCGATAACGATCTCTACAAACTTCGCTATCTTGACGATGTCATGCCGAAAAATGTTTTGACGCTCTCCTCCAACCCGTACAATATCCGTAAAACCGTTTCGCGTGCGGATGTTCTCATCGGCGCCGTTCTCATCCCCGGCGCGAAGGCTCCGAAGCTCGTGACGAGGGAAATGCTGAAAGACATGAAGGAAGGGTCGGTCATAGTGGATGTTTCTGTCGATCAAGGCGGCTGCATCGAAACATGTCATCCGACGACACACGAAGACCCGACATACGTCGTCGAGGGCGTCGTGCACTATTGCGTTGCCAATATGCCCGGGGCGGTTCCGTTCACGTCGACCGTCGCCCTTACGAACGCGACGCTGCCATATGCCCTCCAGATCGCAGGGGATGGGTGGCAGAAGGCTGTGAAGGCCAACAATGAGATCAGACTCGGTCTGAACATGGCGTTTGGGAAGATTACCTATAAACATGTCGCTGAGGCGTTTGATTTCGATTATACTCCCGTGGAGGAGATCCTGGATTGAGATGCTCGTCTATGTCCCGTCACACGCACTGCGGAATTTCAGCGGTTGCGAAATAGAAATTCATCTCAAAGTTCTTGTGTGGAAAGAGACAGATTAATTACTTTGTTTCTATTAGAAATGGTAGGATGAAATGCCTAAGGTAACAATAGTCGAAGATCCCGCAAGCGGGAAAGGAAAAACCGTAGAAGTTGAAAACGGCACGACTGTAATCCGCGCTGCGGCACAGGCTGGTGTTGAGATCCCTCACTTCTGCTGGCATCCCGGACTGTCCGTTGCAGGCAACTGCCGGATGTGCCTTGTTGAAATAGAAAAAATGCCGAAGCTCGCCATCGCCTGCGCCACGCAAGTCTCCGACGGTATGGTGGTACATGTCAATTCGGAGAAGGCGATTGAAGCGCGCAAAGCGGTGCTGGAGTTTATCCTGATCAACCATCCGCTCGACTGCCCGATATGCGACGAAGCTGGAGAATGCAATCTGCAGGATTACACGTACAGCCACGGGCCTGGACACAGTGCCTTTGAAGAGGCAAAGAACAAGAAACCGAAGCGCGTCCCCCTCGGACCTAATGTCGTCTATGACGCAGAAAGATGTATCCTTTGCTCCCGCTGCATCAGATTTATGGATGAGGTGGCAAAGGAGCCGACACTGACGTTCGTCGAACGCGGCGACAGAGTCTACATAGACACTTTCCCAGGAAAGGAACTGACAAATCCATACTCGATGAACGTGATCGACCTGTGCCCGGTCGGCGCACTCACAAACCGTGAATACAGGTTCAAGGCTAGAGTATGGGAGACCTCCTCCACAGAAGCAATTTGCCCAGGCTGCGCACGCGGATGCAACATCAACATCTGGGTAAGAAACAGCGAGATACTCCGCCTCACCCCACGCAACAACCCGGAAGTGAACAACTACTGGATCTGCGACAATGGCCGCCTGAATTCATTCAGACATGTCAATTCGGACGAGCGGCTCAACTCGCCTATGATCCGCAAAGACGGTGTCCTGCAGGAAGCAGGGTGGGATGAAGCGCTCGCCCACGCGGCGGATGCATTGAAACCGTTCTCCAAGGACGAAGTCGCGGTGCTTGGCTCGGCATATTCATCAGTAGAAGACAACTATGTGCTGCAGAAGTTCGCAAAGCAGGTGCTCGGCACGGCAAACATAGACTTCATGAGGCATGAGGTTGAGGGAGAACAGGACGGATTTCTGATACGAGATGACAAGACACCCAACGCATATGGTGCCCGCGAGGTAGGCGTCGTCTCTTCGAAGGGGATCGATGTGAACCGGATTTTTGAGATGATAGCGTCGGGCAAGATAAAAGCCCTCTACGTAATGGATGACGACATTGTGGCAGCCAAGGAACAGGAAGAGCTGTTGGCCAAGCTTGATGTCTTGATCGTCAACCACTGGGTCAGAACCAGGACCACCGAGCTTGCTGACGTCGTGTTCCCAAGCGCGACATTTGCAGAAAAGTTCGGGACATACGTGAATTTCCTGGGACGCGTTCAGCTTTCACGCCCCGCGGTCTCCACTCTCGAGCAGGAGAGGGTTCCCGGCAGATTCAACATGAGTCGTCTCGACAAATTTGGTAGTGCGTTCGATAGATGGAACAAAGGTCCGCGCCGAAACGTCAGGTCGTCGTGGGAAATTATTTCAGCCATCGCCAATCTGCTCGGTGGGAAGATGCGCTACCAATCAGCTCAAAAAGTTTTTGATGAAATGGCTCAAGGGACCCAGAGTTTTAAAGGTTTGTCTTATGCCAGACTCGGTGACCGCGGAGCATTGTTAAAAAAATCAAAAGAAGAAGCGCTGGTCCGATAGTGTCAGCGTGGGATTCTCGTATCTGGCATGACATTTGGCTTTTCTAAAAGAGGGAACTGAAGACGAATGATAGCAATCGAAGCCCTAGTCAAGATCATAGTCCTGGTTCTGATAATTCTCGGAATTGTCGCATACCTGGTTCTGCTTGAGCGGAAAGTTAGTGCGTACATGCAGGACAGGATCGGCCCGAATCGTGTCGGTCCGAAAGGATTGTTTCAGCCGTTTGCGGATATCTTGAAATTGGTCCTGAAGGAAATGATCGTACCCGAAAAGGCGAATCAATTCGTGCACGCACTTGCCCCGGTAATTTCAATTACTGTTGCGATCGGTGCACTCGCGGTTATACCGTTCGGCAATTATGTAGTAATTGCGGGACAGAAGATCAGCCTGATGGTAGCAAACGTGAATGTCGGTGTGCTTTATATCCTGGCAATGTCTTCTCTCGGAGTCTACGGGATCACACTCAGCGGGTGGGCATCCAATAACAAGTATTCGCTGCTTGGTGGCCTGCGCTCTTCGGCGCAGATGATCAGCTACGAGCTCTCACTCGGGTTGAGTCTGGTCGGCGTCCTGATGATAAATGGGACCCTGCAGCTCGACAAGATAACCCAGGCACAAAGCGCCGGCCTGTGGAATATCGTATACCAGCCGATCGGCTTTCTGGTTTTCGTGACGGCAGCGTTTGCGGAAACAAATCGTCTGCCGTTCGATCTGCCGGAAGCGGAGCCTGAACTTGTCGGAGGGTACCACACAGAATACAGTGGAATGCGCTGGGGACTATTCTTCCTTTCCGAATACACGAACATGATCGTGTCTAGCGCGCTGATGGTGACTCTGTATTTCGGCGGCTGGTCGCTTCCATACGTCAACTACGCGGCGATGGCGCCGAACCTGGCCGCGCTTGTCGAAGTGCTCACGTTCTTTGCTAAGGTTGCCGTATTCATTTTCATATTCATGTGGGTCCGGTGGACGCTGCCGCGCTTCAGGTATGATCAACTCATGAACGTGGGTTGGAAGATCATGCTCCCGCTCGCTTTTCTCAATTTGCTGGGGACCGGCGCAGTACTGCTTGCAGTCAAGTAATATGAGGTAAGAGATGACAAGTAATGGCAATGGGATAAAGGGACCTAAGTTGACTCTCTGGGAGAAACTCTACTTCCCGGAGATCCTCCACGGAATGTCGTTAACGATGAAGGCCTTGTTCAGGCCTAAGTTCACGCGCCAATATCCGGAAGAGCGCTGGGTCCCACCTCCTGTATTTCGAGGCAGGCCTGTGCTCGTGATGGAAGATGAGACCAACGTGGAACGCTGCGTAGCGTGTGGGCTCTGCGCCCGAGTCTGTCCATCGCTGGCAATCGACGTGCAGGCAGCCGAAACAGAGCTCGACAAAGAACGCTACCCGGAGCGATTTGAGATAAATATGCTTAGATGTATTTTCTGCGGTTTTTGCGAAGAAGTCTGCCCGGAGGAAGCGATTATCATGAGCAAGGACTTCGAGATGACATTTGCTGATCCGCGAGATGCAATTTTCGGCAAGGATAAACTACTTGTCCCGGCTTCCCAGCTGAAGGATCGTTTGGAGTTTCTAAAGCAATATCGCTGATTCGCGATTATGAAGATCGCTACTGTCGAGGGCAAGTAGCCTGTCTGCGTTCTGGGACGGACCACTTGCCCTTATTGTTTTGCATGGTTTCGCGAGGTTCGGTGTGTTTTGCCGCTGACGATGCCGGCAAAGGAATCATGAAAATGTTCTGTCGTTAACCCCGCGAGCCAAGTCGCATGGAGGAGAGTCCAAAATGAAATCTTACACTGAATATCTCTGGTTCAATACCGGGAACAGAAAAGAGCTTGTCAATATCACCGGAGATGTCGAGAAGAACGTCAAGACAAGCGGAGTACAGGAAGGATTTTGTCTCGTGAGTGCGATGCATATTACGAGCGGCATCTGGGTCAACGATGAAGAACCCGGATTGAAACAGGATATCATGGAGCTCTTGGAGACGCTAGCCCCGTTCAAACCTGAATATAGGCACCATCGTACGGGCGAAGATAATGCGGACGCGCACATGAAGAGGACTCTGATCCATCATCAGGTTGTGCTGCCGATAACGAAGGGGAGACTCGATCTCGGACCCTGGGAGCAGGTCTTCTATGCCGAGTTCGATGGTCAGAGGAGAAAAAGGGTAGTAGTGAAGATAATAGGAGAGTAAAACCAGTGTCACTCCGGCTGATTTTTCCGAGCAACCCGAAGATGGAATTATCGTGTGAAGACCTGGCTGGAGCTATCCCTTTGCTATCTGTATGACCACATAGAGGATCGAGATTCCAAGCAGCGTCATTGCTGTGGTGAGCACCCTCGGATGAGCGTGGTAGCTTTCGGGGAGCAGCTCACTCGCGCCGATATACAGAAAGAATCCGCAGAAGACGGCCAGGACGCTTCCGAGCTCGTAGGCCGGGAGGACAAAAAACCGCGTCAGCAAAATTCCGAAGACAGGCGCGAGCGCATCGACAACGAGCCACCACGAAGCTCTTCGCCGGTTTCCATTATCTTTGAGGACGAGACTCACCGTGTTTATCCCGTCGGAGAAATCGTGCGTGAGAACGGCAGCGGTAACGATAGCACCGACTGCGTTTGAGACCTGAAACGCGAACCCAATGACTGTCCCGTCGAGGAAACTGTGCATGGATAGGCCAGCTGCCCCGAGAGTTCCACGATGCTGCAGTACACCGTGCTCCTCATCGCCGTGGGAGAGAAGTATCACAGCCCTGTCAAGAACGAGATATGTGATGAAACCGGCGCCGATCATCAGTGATATCGACGATGCTTTGCCCGCAGGATTTGCGAGACTAAGAGCCTCCGGCAAGAGATCGAAGAAGGCAACGCCTATTACCGCGCCGGCACTGAAACCCAGAATCAGGTGAAGCTTATCTCTGTACTTCAGCGCGAACAGACCACCAAGAAGTGTTGACAGAAACGCGGCAAATCCTATGATCACAACTGTCATCTGAGAATCTCCTTAAACGGATAGTGTTCGGCACCGAGCGCAGTACAATTTAACCCAATTGAGCTTCAATTCTCAGCAAGTTAACGATGGGGTGGTGGCTCAGTCCAATCCCGGAGGGATGATAATACTATGGGAAATGGCTGTTCATTGTTTGAACCCGGAACGGGTGAAATTATTGTGTCATCCATCCGCGATTCGAACATTTTTATGAATTTCACTTCTATAAAAATACCACCGCTTCGCGATTAGGATTCCACCGAATCCTGGCTTAGCTACATGCTCAGAGCGACGGCAGGGTCAAATAGTCAGATTCCTGGATCAAGGACAGGTGTTTGTGCATCAGACTGAGCCGATACCAATGATGGCGCTCCGAAGAGTCGCAGTCTGTGCAATCGCAGAAATTTGCCGACAGAATGGAATTCTTGTGGCGTGAACTTAAATTATGACGAGAGGACTAACGATGAAGCGGAACAATGCGGTCAAAAAGATAAGCTGTAGATGAAGAGTCTGTCAGCTTCGACAATCGCGCAGACCGACGACAAAATAAGGGATTCAGCGGACGCAGCCCTTTCGGGAACTTCACAAAAGGGGCTGGTCGCAAGGCTGATCCCCTTCCTCGGCCCCGCCTTCATCGCCAGCGTGGCCTACGTTGACCCGGGCAACTTTGCCACGAATATTCAGGGAGGCTCAGGCTTTGGCTATACGCTTCTGTGGGTAATCCTTGCAAGCAACTTGATGGCGATGCTGCTTCAGACACTGTCGGCAAAGCTCGGCATCGCCAGCGGAAACAACC
The DNA here is from genome assembly GCA_964603995.1 of uncultured Bacteroidota bacterium. GTDB lineage: Bacteria > Bacteroidota > Ignavibacteria > Kryptoniales > JAKASW01 > JAKASW01. The sequence continues at coordinate 6,445 of CAZRXH010000128.1, forward strand.
TGGCTGAACATTGCCGAGAACACTTCAGCAAGCCCGTCGTTTACGGGATGTGGGTGCTGATGGAGCTAGTGGCGATGGCGACCGACCTGGCGGAGTTTCTCGGAGCAGCGATCGGCTTCAACCTTCTCTTCGGCTTCCCGCTGATCGTGGGAGGGATCCTCACGGCGGCCTGCACTTTCCTGATACTCGGTCTTGAGCGCTATGGATTTCGGCCACTTGAGATCGTAATTACGACGATGGTGAGCGTTATCGCGGTGAGCTACCTGGTCGAGACGGTACTCGACAAGCCTGACTTGAAGGCGTTACTCTATCACAGCGTCATACCGCATTTCTCCGGCGGAGAGAGCGTGCTCCTTGCTGCGGGAATCCTCGGAGCCACCGTCATGCCGCACGCGATTTTCCTCCACTCCGCTCTGACACAGCAGAGAATCATCGTGAAGGAACCGGACAAGCTGCGCAAGCTATTCAAGTTTGAGGTCCTGGATGTGACCATCGCAATGGGCATTGCCAGCCTGGTGAATATGGCCATGCTCGTAATGGCGGCGGCGACATTTTACAAACAGGGTCTAACCAACATTGCCACAATCCAGGACGCCTACCTTACTTTGCAGCCGCTGCTTGGGAAAGCCGCGGGATGGATATTTGCAATATCACTCCTTGCAGCCGGATTATCCTCTTCCACGGTGGGAACCAGCGCGGGACAAGTCATGATGCAGGGTTTCCTCCGACGTCGTATTCCTGTCTGGGCGAGACGGGCAATCACCATTATCCCGTCCATTGTCGTCATAGCCGCTGGCCTGGACCCGACTCGCACGCTGGTGATCAGTCAGGTGATATTGAGCTTCGGTCTCCCGTTCACGATCATCCCGCTCATCATATTCACGAAGAAGAAAGAGATCATGGGCGTGCTGGTCAACAGGAAAATCACAACTATCGCCGCCGTGATTATTGCCGCCTTGGTAATAGCTCTGAATCTTTACTTAATCTATCAGGTGTTCCTTGGATAGTTCGCATATACAAAAGATACTCGTGCCACTGGACGGATCGTCTCTTGCTGAATCCGTGCTGCCGGCGACTGCCAGCCTCGCGAAAAAAATCGGCGGGACGGTCACGTTATTCCACGTCATCGAAAAAGACGCTCCCGGTCGGGTTCACGGTCAGACCCACCTTACAAAACCGGTTGAAGCCGAGAAATACCTTGCGTCGGTCTCTTCAAAGCAGATCTTTGAAGGGGTCTCCGTGAGTGTTCATGTCCATGAAACCAGTGTGCGGGACGTTTCTCAAAGCATATCCGATCATTCTGAAGAGCTGGACGCCAACATCATCATCATGTGCACGCATGGAAGCAGCGGACTTCGGAATCTGCTGGTCGGTTCCATCGCTCAGCAGGTAATTTCATTGAGCGACACTCCGGTGATGCTCGTGAACCCTTCGTTGAAGAAATCAAACGCGAGTCCGAACTTTGAGAATTTTCTGATCCCTCTCGACGGCAATCCAGATCACGAGCACGCGCTTAGATATGCCTCGAATCTGGCAAGGCTGTGCGGATCAAAGATAAATCTGCTCGTGGCAGTTCCGCGGTTTGGGACCATGTCGGGAGAACTGACCATCGTGAACCGTTATCTTCCCGGCACAACATCGCGAATGATGGACATGCTTGTCCCTGAGGCAAGGGAATATCTGAAGCGTTTGCAGACTGAGATTGAGCAATCGGGATTGAGTGTACTGACGAGCGTTTCGAGGAGTAACCCCGCGAAGGCCATAGTGAAGACGGCCAGGAGTGTCAGGTCGGATTTGATTATTCTTGCGACTCACGGCAAGACAGGCTCCAAACCGTTCTGGGAAGGCAGCATCACACCAAAGATAATCAGGCTTGGCAAAGTCCCGATTCTGCTGGTGCCTGTGCGGGAGAATGAGCCATAGAAGAAATCAAGTGCTCCTTTCCTGGGCATTCTTTACTTGATAAGAAGCATCTTGCTGGTCCCGATAAGACTTCCGGATGTAAGTTGGTAGAAATAGAATCCTCCAGCGAGTTTCGAAGCGTCGAACCTTGCAGTGTGCATTCAGGGGCCTAGGTCCTGTCGATAGTGGCGTGAGTTCTCTTCCTGGTGAATTGTGGGTCTTCA
>CAZRXH010000129.1:0-6921 GCA_964603995.1 uncultured Bacteroidota bacterium
TCCGGACGGATAGTGCGGGCGGAAATGAAAATCATCGTTTCTATCCAGAGGCACCATGCGATAAGAATCCCGGCCCTCTTTGAAAAGAGCTTTTTCCCGAACATGTATCCAGCGATTAGCAGCAGCGCACCGACGAGAACGGAGGCGAGCCTTCCCTGGACTACTCCGACGCCGAACGCTGCGAAGAACGGCGCGACGACAAAACTCAACAGCATCCGCGGCTCGAGGAAATGCTGTCCGTACCCGTCGCGTCCCTCGAGTGTCGGATTGAATAACCGACCGTCATGTTCCAGAGTGTATGCGGTGATCGATTCCCACGGTTCGTCCACCCATACCCTCGGGTACTTGTTGATCATGAAGAGAGAAGAACCGAGATAGACCGCCATAATGACGATGAACAGTCGGTTCCTTTTCGCGAATTCCAAAATGATTCTTACTTTGAGGCGAGGAAGATTCCGATTACCATGAGAACCACCCCAATCCAGCGGATGGCGGAGATCTGTTCGCCGAAGAGGAAGTACGAGAAAATGAGGATCGAGATTATTGTCAGCGACATCATGATGGGGAACGCGAAACTCAGCTCGACGCTCTGAACTACCTTTACCCAGAGCAGGGCGCTTATCGCCGCGAAGGCCATCCACCCAAGTACGTACGGGTTGGTCGCCAGGGTCATGATCACCCTGATGGGGTGACGGCCGTCGAAGGAGAATGCCGGGTCCATGGTCGCTTTCTTAAGGAACAATTGTCCTCCGACGCCGGCGAAAGTGGATACTAGTAAAAGCAGAATTGCCGAGAAAGAATGCTTCACACTGACTCCTTAATTGCAATTGCGTAGACGGAACTTCCGACCGGAAAACGCACGGACTTCAGTAGGAAATTCTCGAATCTCATCACTGTTTTCAGGATGGAGTTTACAAGCGGCGAGGGCATCTTCACATCCGACGAGTTCGCGCCCCCTTTCCTTTGAAATAACCTCACCAGAAAAACCAGCGGGAACAGCAAGGAGTTCCTGTAAGTGGCGGTTTGAACACGAAAGCCGGCTCCCTGCAACTTCGTGCATATTTCGGATTTAGTGTACCTCTTCCTGGTGTACACGACCTCGTCATGTTGACCCCGAAGCCATTCGAAGGCGGCGCTCTGAAGGATGAGCAAGCCTCCGGGCTTCAGGACTCTGTGAAGTTCCTGAAGCGCTCTCTCGTCTTCGGTGACCCAACGATGATAAAGGACGTCGATCGAAATTGCAGCATCGAACGCGCCTGACCTGAAGGGCAGACTCTCCAGAGTCCCTCGTGCAAGGTTGTCGATCCCGCGCGCCTCCTTGCACAGATTGAGCGCGTTTTGGGAGAGATCGATCCCGACGGCATTACCGTATTTCTGCAGGATCACGAGATTCCCGCCCGTGCCGCATCCAGCGTCGAGGATCGTGGGCTGGCTGACCCCGAGATTCTGTCGCAGCGAACTCTCCACAAGCGAATGAATGCCGACGTACCACCAGAACGAGTCTTCCGATTCGAATACCCTTCTATACTCATCTTCCCTCACGAAGCTGTCCTGCCCGATGGGGTAAATCGATTCAACGTTTCAGAGATGAACTTCACTTCCTCGTCGGCGAGTTCCGGGAACATTGGAAGGGAAAGTTCCTCATTGCCGTGGGCTTCGGCCTGCGGAAATGAACCTTTGCTCTTGCCAAGGTCCGAGTATGATTTCTGTAAATGTATCGGGATCGGGTAATGTATTACTGTCTGAATTCCGTTCGACGATAGGAATGATTGCAGTTCGTCGCGGTGTTGCGTGCGTATAGGATACAAATGGTAAATGTGCTTCCCGTAAGGCATTTCACGCGGAAGCCGAATGACCGGATTTCCGATGAGGGACCCATATATCGAAGCGATCTCCCGTCTCCTGGCGTTCCACGAATCAAGGTGTTTCAGCTTGACTGAGAGGATGGCCGCCTGAATCTCATCGAGACGACTGTTGAATCCCTTTATACTGTGATAGTATCTCTTTTCCTGTCCGTAGTTTCGAAGCATGCGCAGACGCTCTGCAAGTGAGCTGTCGTTTGTCAGGACTGCACCGCCGTCGCCGTAGGCGCCGAGGTTTTTGCTGGGGTAGAACGAGAAGGCGGCGACGTCACCGTACGTGCCCGCCTTCTTTCCCTTGTATTCAGTTCCGTGCGCCTGGGCGCAATCCTCCACCACAGGAATATCGTGTTTCCTGGCAATTGATATTATCGGATCGATATCTGCGGCCTGGCCGTAGAGGTGCACCGGCATGATAGCGCGCGTTTTTTTTGTTATCGTGGCTTCGAGTTTGTCAGGGTCGAGATTGTAACTTACAGGATCGCAGTCGACGAGCGCAGGTGTCGCCCCGGCGAACGAGATCGCTGAAACGGTCGGCACGCACGTGTTTGCCACAGTGATGACTTCATCGCCGGGCCGGACCCCGACGGCGACAAGGGCCAGATGCAGTGCTTCGGTGCCTGACCCGACTCCGACGCCGTAACGCGTCCCGACATATCCGGCAAACTCAGATTCGAATTTTTCACCTGCTTTGCCGAGAACGAACCACCCGCTTTCCAGAGTCGAGCTCACGGCTTCATTGATCTCTTCGCGGATCGTTCCCAATTGCCGGCTCAGGTCGCCGAACGGTATCTTATGATCCGGGTTCATTAATCACCAGTAATTTTCTTTGTAACTCGTATAATAGTCCAGGCTTATCTTAATGCCTGCCTCGGTCGTTACGGTCGGCTTCCATCCGGTTAATTTACTGAATTTGGAGTAATCGGCGATATAGTCACCGATCTCGATATCTTTGGCTTCCGGAGGGAAGGGCACGAGTTCGTAGTCCACATTGCCGTGGATTGCCGCCATCTTCTCGACGAAGTCCTTAAGGCTTACGGGAGTGCCGCCGATGTTGTACACTTCTCCGTTCGTGGAGTCTGTTGCCATTGCGAGGAGCATTGCATCGACGACGTCGTCGACGAAATTCGTGTCGCGTATTTGTTTCCCATCACCGTAGATTCTAATCTTCACGCCATCTATAGCCTGCCTTATGAACCAATTCAAAATCCCCTGCCTGTGGTGCTTCATCTGGTGACGCGGCCCGAATGTATTGGTGAGGCGCAGCGACGTACCGCGGATACCGTAGACGTTGTTATAAAGGATATGGTACCATTCGCCGGCCATATTGTTTATGCCGTTCACGTCGGTCGGTTGCATGAGATGCTCTTCAGTAACGGGGAGGGTCTTCGCCCTGCCGTACTGCCCGCGCGTGCCGGCGAAGAGAATCTTGGCGTCAGGATTATTGTGGCGGACCGCCTCGAGAATCGACAACTGGGCGACACAGTTAATCTCGAGATCGGTAAAAGGGTCGCGCATGCTGTCTATGTGCGAGAGCGTGCCGGCGAGATTGAAAATGCAATCCTGTCCCTTGACGAGATAGTCCATGCTGTATCGGTCCCTCACGTCCGAAATGTTGACCTTCACTTTCGATTCGAGGCCGTGAATATTGAACATGTTGCCGCCGTACTCCGGGAAGAGCGAATCCACCAGCATTACTTCTGCTCCGAAGTCGACTAGCTTAAACGCGAGTGTGCTCCCTATGAATCCGAGACCGCCTGTTATGAGGATTTTCTTTCCACGGTAGAAATCAGCGGTTTTATCGTTTATGTTCATGCCCGTGTCCGTGCCCCTTTTCTGAATATCACAAGTTCAAACCAGAGTTGAACAAGACTTATCAAAACTTTAGCGAGACGTCTAAAATTAAATATCTGGGATTTTCCGTACACGCGGAAATAATGGTGAACGCCGGTCTCTGCGAACCTGAAGCCGGCATCCTGAAATTTCTTCATCATCTCGACGCAAATTACGCCGCTGTTGTGAACCAGGGTAACCTTGTCGAACACTTTCTTCCTGATCAGTCTGAAATCGCAATCGACATCCTTGATCTTAATTCCGAATGCCAGTTTGATCAGATACTGGTAAGTTGTACCTATGATGACACGGTGAAGCGGATCGTGGCGCTTTATCTTGTAGCCGTTAACCCAATCTACATCGTCAGTCATAAGCGGGACAAGTTTCTCAAGCTCATTCACATCATACTGCGCATCGCCGTCGGTATAGAAGATCCACTCCTTGGCAGAGTGCTCGAATCCGGAGCGCAGCGCCCCGCCGTAGCCCCGGTTCTTCTCGTGAAAGACAAGCCTGAGGCGTGGGTAGACAGATTGCAGGGATGTCAGCAGCTCGCGACTCCCGTCGGTGCTTCCGTCGTCGATGACAATGATCTCATAATCGTCCGTGATTTTCTTTGCGACTGCATCCGATTTGACAATCATTGTGGCGATCGTTCCGGCGTCATTGTAACAAGGGAAGAAGACAGATAGGCTGTTGGAAGGCTGGGTCACTTGAGTAAATTATTCCATAAATTGTTAAAAATACGTGTAAATATAAGGTTCGAGGTGCAAACAAGCCACTTTGACAATCACGCGAGCGGTGTGCCATCTCGGTTGTCGTGGACGGTAACGTAAACGTCTCCCGGGACGCTGCAAGCGACGTGAGAAATAGGTTGAAGCGTCAGCAAGGACTTAGAACCACTCCTTCGCACTTTCGAAATGACTGCTCCGGTTCGTTGACGGCAACAGTCTCAGCTCACTTTCGAAGGAGTTCGGGCGAGAGCTTTTCTGACGGCAAGCTTGATTCTCGTCAACTCTTCCTCGGTGAAGAAGCGCATCCCGAGAAGGATGAACGGGTACGAAAGGACGACCGCAAGCTTGGCTCCAGCTGGTGCGATTCCAGCGTGGCCGATTATAACCGCGTTCAGGCCGAGTGTCACCACAGTTGCAAAGACCACCTTCAGGATTCGTCTCCGCTCGAAATCGATTTTGAAATAGCGTTGGCTCGCGAAGTACATGCCGACCGGGAGAAATGCATACGAAATGACTGTAGCGATTGCGGCTCCCATCATTCCGTATGGCGGTATCAGAGCTAAGTTTGCCCCTGTGTTAATCAAAGCACAGACGCCTACGATAACGGGTATCACTTTCGTATGATCCGTGACTATGGCGCCGGTCGACATGATGTAGTAAGCTCCCTGGAACAGATATGACATGAGGATGTAAACAATGATTCCGCTCGCTGCGGCATACTGCGGCGTCCCGATTACTCTCACGATCTCATAGCCGAAGGATCCCACGGCGATGAGTATCGCGCACGAAACAAATAAGTAGTAGGTGAGAACGGTCGCGAATGTCTTATCGGCATGAGGATCACCGACGATTTTGAACATCAGGGGAGGCCACGCGACCACAAATGCATTTACCGCGAGCGACATCAGCATCCCAACCTTGTAGCCGAGAGCGTAGGCACCAAGGTCTGCGAGGCCGGTGTAGTGTTTGAGGAAGTAGCGGTCCGCGGAGTTCAGGACGAAGAATGCGAACCCGCTAACGAGGAGAGGAAGCCCGAATTTGGAAAGCAGAACGAGATATCGTTTCGAGAATTTCAGCCTGATCAGCCGGGCACTGAACACGAGGCTGAGTCCGAGACCGCACGCCGAGCCGAGTAAGTTGCCGATCAGTACACCGTAGATACCTTCCCGGAGAAAGCCGACGAACACGACGTTAAGGCCGAGAGTAAGTATGAGCTTCGTGAAATTTATTGTGGAGTAGAGTCCCGGCCTTGTCTGCGAACGATACAGCGCAAGGAGAATCCCCGTTATCGAATCCGAGAAAACTGTTATGAAGAGTATGCGCCAGTAAAGTGCATAACTCTGAGTGCCGAAGAAGATCCTGCTGACGAGTGGCGCTGAGAGGATTAGTATCAGCGCGATGATTCCCGCCACAAACAAGACCGAAAGAAGCGCAGTCTGAAAGATCCTGTTTTGCTCATCGGGCTGTTCCTCGGTTACGTAGTAGCGGGTGAGTGCAGAATTGAATCCCATGATTCCGGTGATGAGAAGGAGGGAAGCCGTGACGGTGAAGAGCTCCAGCATCCCATATTCTGCGGGGCCAAGCATCTTCGCGTACAGGGGAACGAGTATGATGGCGCCGGCCTTGCCCAAGAAGTCAAAGAGACCGTAGACCAGAGAGTGCTTCATGACACTCTTGATTCTGTAGAAGAGAAGATTCTGGCTGTTGTCTGTCTGGTTGCTCAAGTTCGGTTAGCTGATTCTGTTCCTGGTTCAGGCAATGTCATGTTCTGGCGGCCTACACTTCTCTCAAGCTCTTCATCATTATCCAGGTGTCCGATGCACGGAAAGAGGAATATGTCAGCTTGTCGATGACATGACAGACTGCGAGAGCCAGCGGATTGTCCTGCCTTCTCCAAATCTCACGGGAAAACCTCGTGTGCCCGATGTGAGTGCGCACAGGAGTGAAGCCGTGCCGCCGTAGGAGGTCTCCCAAAAATTTCTTATCGTATGTATGCAGGTGCCCGTTCAACTCAAACTGCTTGCCGCACTCAGGACACTTTGCCATTTTGAGAGTCTCTTTGTACGGCACCGAAACGATGAACTGTCCGTCAGGTTTCAGCACGCGTCGAATTTCCTCCAGGGCTTTGTCGTTGTCCGGAACATGTTCGATAATCTCGCCGCAGAGCACGACGTCAAGCACACCGTCGTCCAGTGGAATCTTCTCTTCCACGTTCCCGAGGAGCTGCGTGATCCCGAACTGTTTTGCCTTTTCCTCGTACTTTTTCAGCCTGACATCGGAAATATCCATTCCTAAGCAGCGATGCCCCTTGCCAGCGAGAGTGGTTATCACATCGCCATCTCCTCCTCCAATATCGAGAATGGAGAGCTGATGGCCACTTATCATATTCATCATTGTATTGAATCTATATTTCATGAGGTGAATCGTCGCCGGGTCGACTTGACGAGCCGCCTCCTGGTCGTAGAATTTCTTCAATTCAACATCCTGCATGATTGCCT
>CAZRXH010000129.1:7021-8460 GCA_964603995.1 uncultured Bacteroidota bacterium
AGCCCGTTCACACCGTCGGTGATTATGTTCCCGATTTGCTCTAGCCTGCTCGCAATTATAGGTTTCCCCATTGCCATATATTCGAACAGCTTTGTAGGAGAGCCGAAGAATCTGGTGCCGTCGGTGAAGCCCAGATGCGGTGAGACGAGAATGTCGCAGGCGGCGAGGTAGTGAGGCGCCTCGCTGTGCGGGATCAGACCTGTGAAGACGAAGTATCTGGCAATTCCAGTGTCTCTTGCCTTGTTCTGGAGTTCCAGGCGGAGTGTGCCGTCTCCTATCATCAAGAATCTCAGGTGAGGTTCCTGGCGGATGGCTATCGCAGCTGCATCGAACAATGTCTCCACACCGTGCCACTTTGTGAACGTGCCAATGAACCCAACGACGGTGCAACCTTCAAGACTGTTGTGCTCTCGAATGTCTGAAGCATCGATTGACGGCCGGAATTCCTCAGGGTCAACGCCGTTTGGAATGATGATGAATTTCTCCTCCGGGATTTCGTATGTCTGCAGCTGTTCGCGGACCACATCTGAGACTATAGAAATTCTTGAGGCCTGTCGGAGTGCGGCCCTCTCACAGAGGACCGCCGTCCTCTCGAAAAGAAGACGGCTCCAGTTCTTCTTCGCCCATACTTCGGACGCATTTGCCTCGATGACCATTGGTACATGCGCCCTCCTGCCCATCATTCCCCCGACGAAATTGAAAACTGAAAGCCGTTGATAAATGATGTCAGGTTTGAAGCTGCGCAGAAGAACGCTTGCCTTCAACGACAATTGAATGTTAAACGCAGACAGCTGGAATTCATCGAGGAAATCCAGCAGGCGCATTGGATGTATGACAACCTGCGTTACCTCTACCGGCATGACGGGGGATTTTGCGTCCGCGACATAGACGACCCTATATCCAAGAGCGAGGAAGCCTTTGACAACTCCCTTCACATGAGTAACGGAACCACCAGCCGATAGCTCTCCGGCAAGATCGGTACGGAGGAAAAGAACCGTTCGGCCTTCGGCATCACCTGACAGTCTGTTATCGTTTGCGACATGAATTGAGGAAAAGTAAACGGAGAGAATATAGTTCAGGGAGATTAGGGTCAAGCCGAGAATGGAACCAAGCATGATCTTTGGCAGAATCAAGAAAGCGATTCTGAAGCGTGACACGCTGTGGAGTTCACCTCTGTCATCGAAGAAGATTCTGTCACGGCTTCTGCTTGCGCTCAAAATCAATTCCGTCATACTTGTCGTTCGGTTCACGGCAGAGTTCCTCAGAGATGCCGCTACCAGGTCTTTCCTGTTCTCTCGGACTTTTCGAAGTAACGCAGTCACGGAGAGCCCGGCAATGTCCTGTTTCCGAAGCACCTCTATTTCTGCGTCCGGATACATGGACTTCAATTCAGACGGTAGATCGGCGTCTTCGAAAGGGAGCGCGAGTATTGTGCGGGG
>CAZRXH010000130.1:0-8443 GCA_964603995.1 uncultured Bacteroidota bacterium
CTAGACTTGGCGAGTGTCGAATCTCCACAAAGTTGCAGCTGATGCCGCCGCAAGTCCGTGATCCTTCTCAGTTCCACAAATCGTGTCATGAACTCACCTCCTGTATTCTTGTTATGAAGTACTGGAGAACATTCACGAGTATATCGGTTCCTTTGCTGCCTTCATCATCGAACATACCGAGGACTTTACAGGCAAGCGGATAAACATCGCCGGAGATGAGCTCACCGGTGAAGAGACCGCGGCAATCCTGTCGCAAGTTACCGGCAGACCGATGAGATACGAGGCGTTCCCGCCGGAAAACCTAAAGGCTCAGAACCCCGACCCGGCAATCATGCTGGAGTGGCAGTTGAAGAACGACTACAGCGCCGACATGGAAGGACTTCGCCGCGACTTTCCAGAAGTGAAGTGGCATACCTTCGAGGAGTGGGCGCGAGGTGTGAATTGGAAAACACTACTCGGTTCGTGAAAACCGGATGACAACTTTTTCGGGACTTTGTAAGAAAAGGCTGTGATCGAGTAGTGCACGCGTCTTCCACCGGGAACGTGACCCGGCTAAGACACGATGCAAAGATGATAATTATCCCTTGCCGCTGGGCGTCTCTATGCCATAGTGCTTTATCTTGAGGTAGAGTGTCTTCAGGCTTATTCCAAGCGCCTTCGCCGACTTGTTGCGGTTGAAGCCGTTAGCTTTCAGGACGTTCTCAATGTGTATTTTCTCGAGCTCCGCCAACGACAGTCGCGTCGGAATCCTGCGGACATCCGTTGATTTCGATTTGGACGTGAGTGCGACGAATTCAGGAGTTATCTCGTCTCCAGTCGCAAGTATGGCTGCCCGTTCGATCACGTTCTCGAGCTCGCGGATGTTGCCCGGCCAGTCATATTCCATCAACAGCTTCAGTGCCTCTTTCGAGATCTTCTTTGCGCGGCGCATATGCTGCTTCTTGTTCAGGAAGTGCTCCACCAGCAGCGGTATGTCTTCCCTTCGCTGGCTCAGCGGCGGCACTTCCACATGGACTACATTCAGGCGGTAAAGTAAATCTTCGCGGAACTTTCCTTCCTCGACTTCGTGCTCGAGGTCTTTGTTGGTAGCGGAGAGGATGCGAACGTTGACGCTCATCTCGACAGTTCCGCCAACTCGACGGAATGTGCCAGTTTCTATGAAACGCAGCAGTTTCGGCTGGACAAGATGGCTAATGTCACCAACCTCGTCGAGGAATAGCGTGCCGCCGTCGGCGATCTCCGCAAGTCCCTGCTTCAGCGAATGCGCATCGGTGAACGCCCCCTTCTCGTGCCCGAAGAGCTCGCTCTCAATCAGAGTGTCGGGGATAGAGGCACAATTCAGCGCGACAAACGGTTTGTCAGCGCGCTCGCTGTTCTCATGTATCAGGTGGGCAATCAGTTCTTTTCCCGATCCGCTCGGACCCGTGATCAGCACCGACGCGTCACTTGGAGCTACCTTCTGTGAAACTTCCACAACTCTCTGGAGCGCCGTGCTCTGACCGACGAGATAGAATTTCCCATCGTCGAGCTGCATCTTCATCACTTTGTTGTCCAAAATGAGGCGACGCATTTCGAGGGCGTTCTTTACGGACACGAGGAGCTCGTCAAAATTATAAGGCTTGGTGATAAAATCGAACGCCCCCATCTTGATCGTATCCACGGCAGTCTTGATGTCGCCATAACCGGTCAGTATGAGAACCTGCGAGTCCGGTTGAGTCTCTTTCGCAAACTTCAAGACTTCCAGTCCATTTATCCGCGGCATCTTCAGGTCGAGCAGTATCACATCGTACCGCTTCGACTGAATTTTGTTGATGCCCGCTGCGCCGTCGCCTGCTACGTCTACCGAGAACCCTACTTCGTCAAGCTGAAGTTTTAAAAGGTCGGATACGTGTTTTTCATCGTCGACGACAAGCGCATTCAGTATCTCTGCCATCCGGTCATTCAGACAGATCGATCATCTTTATGTTGCCGATGTACGCAGTGACCTTGTCGCCCTTCAGATCCCGCAGCTTCGCCACGACTCCCTCGATACGTTCCGTATTCTCCTTCATGATTGCGAGATAACTCATGATGTCGGGCGGTATCTGCTTTCGCTGGAGAACATTTATGGCGAGCTTCAGCGCCGCAAGTGGGTTGTTCAGCTCGTGTGAGATCGTAACGATCAGGCTCTTTATTCCGTCGATCCTCTCGCGCGAAGCGACTTTGTTCATTTCCGCCTCTGCGAGCTTTTCGCGGAGCCTCACGCGCTCGACGACATTCAATATGATGCTCGGAAGTATGGAGGTGATCGCCTCCTCCTTGAGAAGATAGTCTTCTACATCGAGCTTCATCGCCTCGATGGCGATCTTGAAATCTATCGCATTCGTGAGGAAAACGATGGGTATCCTCACTCCCTTTTCGCGGATCATGCGCGTTGTCTCTAGTCCGTTCATCCCGGGAAGCTGGTAATCGACCAGGATAATATCGAGATTTTGGCTATCCTGGAGGAATCTCAACGCATCCTCTCCGGTTTCGACCCAGACAAGGTTGAATTCGGCGTCTTTGTAGGGCTTTAGATAAAGGCGAGCCAGCTTCGGTATATCCGGGTCGTCCTCGACCATCATTATATTGAGCTCACGCTTTTCCATTGCAAAGAGTTTCCTTATGTCGGTAACAGAGTTTAAAGCTTCCATATGATTAATCCAATCCTGTTTTTTGGAATATTAGTCCATGACCTTTCTGAGGAAAGCGGGCCTTTCACCAGGTTTTGGGGCTGGAGGATCATCCGGTCCTTCTCCGTCTTCGAGCTTGTTGAGATGGATATTGATCCCGTTCCGCTCGAACGTCGGTTCATCGAACGAACGCCAGTCCTTTATGCTCCAGGATTGCTCTTTTGTCTTCTCTCTATCTTTAAGCGTGAGTCTCTTTCTTGGATCGGGAGTGGGAGTCGGCGCCGGTTGGGGACGATTGTTCAATCCCGCAGCTATGACCGTCACGATCACGTCCTTCTCCATCTTCTCATCTATTGAAACACCTACGATAACCTTGCTCTCGTCATCGCCGTTCTTGGCCACTCCGCGGACAGTCTTGACTATCTCGTCGTACTCATGCAGGCCGAAACTCGTGCCCGCGGTGATGCTGACGAGTATTCCTTCGACGCGCTCGAGAGATACTTCTTCGAGAAGCGGGTTTGATATGGCGGCTGAGGCCGCTTCGACCGCGCGTCTGTCCCCGCTCGCAATGCCAGTGCCGATGATTGCGTCGCCCCTCGCGGCGAGCACGGTTCTGACGTCCGCGAAGTCGACGTTGACAAAACCGGGGTTCGTAATGATTTCAGATATCCCCCGGATGGCGTCATACAGCACATCATATATTTTTTGAAGAGACGCCAGATATCCGGCGGACTTGTCGGATATGGTCAGCAGTTTTTCGTTCGGGATAATGATCAATGCATCGACATATTTCTTGAGCTCTTCTATGCCCGTATCCGCGTTGCGCATGCGTTCTTTGGCTTCATTGAGGAACGGCTTGGTGACGACGGCGACGACTAGCGGCATCGTTTCTTCCTGACCGTCCTTTTTAACTTCGTCCCTGTCCACGCCTTTCAGGATGCTGGCAACGATTGGAGCGGCACCTGTCCCCGTCCCGCCTCCCATTCCGGCGGTTATGAATACCATGTCGCTGTCCTTGAGAGCACGATATATTTCATCGCGTGCCTCGATCGCGGCCCGCCTGCCGGTCTCAGGATTCGCCCCGGCTCCGAGGCCCCTTGTCGTGTTCTTACCGATTTGAATCTTGTTGGGCGCGATGCTCCTCTCAAGGTCTTGCATATCGGTGTTCATAGAAATCAGATCGACACCGTGGATACCTCGCTTCGCGATGCTGTTGATAGCGTTGCCCCCGCACCCACCAATGCCCACTACTCTAATTCGCGGACCCTGTTTGTCTGTGTCAAGTTCGAACACGTTCTTAAGCCTCCTTTTTAAACATTGTCTATGTTTTTGTTAATAAACTTCTTCAGAAACTGTACTCCTCTTCCAATTCCGAATGGATCCCGCTTTCGCGGGGCAAGGCTCTTGTCGCCTTTTTCATTCCTGATGCTGGCAGGTTCTTCGGCTTCATGCGTCTCCTGAGCCCGCTCCGTGAACTCGATTGTCGATTTGCCAGCGCCTCTTCTGAGCCCGTATTGCACGAGACCGACCGCGGTTGCATAAATCGGGTTCTCAACCTCACGTGCGAAGCCGCCGTCGAAGGTCTGTGGTATGCCTATCTTCGCCGGAACACCAAGCACATACTCGACAAGCTCCGGCATTCCTCTCAGCAGCGCGCCTCCTCCTGTCAGGACTATCCCGGCCGACAGATGACGCGAGTAACCGGAGCGCTTGATCTCCATGGCCACGATATCCAGAAGTTCCTCGACCCGCGGCTGTATGACTTGCGCGAGAAGCTTCTTGTTGATCTCGATCGGCTTTCGTCCGCCGATTCCGGGAATGAGGATCGGCTCGTCGTCGACAACTTCCGACACCATTGCGTACCCGTGGTTTACCTTCAGATCCTCTGCCTGTTCAGGGAGAATTCCGAGTCCCTTGCGGATATCGGTCGTGATGTGATCGCCGGCTATCGGGATGACTGCCGTGTGACGAATCGTCCTGTCTTCGAACACAGCCAGATCGGTCGTGCCGCCACCAATATCCAGCAAGGCTACGCCGACTTCCTTTTCATCTTCCGTCAATACGGAGTAACTGGACGCCAGCGGCTGAAGCACAAGTTCTTCGACTTTCAATCCCGCCCTTTCGACGCACTTGTGAATGTTCTGCGCTGCGGTGACGAGTCCGGTCACGACGTGCATCGAGGCTTCGACACGGACGCCGGCCATGCCAATGGGATCATGAGTGACCGTCTGCCCATCGATGATGAATTCCTGCGGGATGATATGGATAATCTCCCTGTCACGGGAGAGATGGACCCGCTTCGCATCTTCTATCAGCCTGTCAATATCGCTTTCTGTTATTTCATGATCCGGATTGCTTATGGTAATGATGCTGTTCGTCTTGAAACTGTCAATATGTTCTCCGGCTATCCCTACTATGGCACCCTTTATCCTGGTCCCCGGTTTGGATTCCGCTACCTGTATCGCTTCCTGGATCGATTTAACCGTCCTGTCAATGTTTGCCACGACGCCGCGGCTCATGCCGCCTGACTTGCTCGTGCCTATACCGAGAACGTTCATTTTGCCGTTCTGATCGGTTTCCACCACCAGCGCGCAGACTTTCGTCGTTCCGATGTCGAGAGCCACTATCATGCTGTTACTCATTTACACACCTCAGTTTTCTTTTCCGCCTGATCTCATCATAGGGATTTGATTGTGGAGATCACCCGATGTTGTGCCGACCACAATCTGTCCATTAAATCTCAGATCGACATAGCTATAATTCGCGCCGCCGTTGCCGGCAACCTCTGTGAGGAACGTCTGCAGATAAAGGAGTTTTCTCTCAAAATCATTCTTCCCGATGATGACGGGGAGAGAAGATGCGGTCGTGTAGGCGACCAGGTTGTCCCCGTCAAGCCTGACCTCCGCAATACCTGCGCTGAGCGACGCACCATATTTCTGCGCGTCGGCAATAAACCTTACCGCCTGCATCAGCGTCCCTTTCGCAGTGTCACCAACCTGAAGTTGTTCCTGAATATTGGTGATAACGGGTATGTTGTTTTTTCGCTGCATCGGAAGAGGGAGCACAATCCCATTGCCGTCAACTGAAAGCATGGAAGTAGGAGTCGCGACAAGCGCTATAGGATCACGCTCGCTGACGGTAATCATCAAGTCGTACGGGAGAGCGCGCACTACAACCGCGTGATCGACGAACGGATTTTGCTCGACTCTCTGAGCGATTCTAAGAAGACTCAGCTTGTAGAGCGGACTTCCGATCGGGACATCCGCGAGAGACTTCACCTGGTTACCGGTGAGAATATGCGCGTCGTAAACCTTTACCTTCTGCACTACGAGTTGCTTCTTCCAGTTCTGCGACAGGAGAAAGAGAGCCGTCAGTGCGCTGATCACCAGTATGAGATTCAAATATGTCCGATTTATTTTCAGCATCTTCCTATTTTCTGGCCTTCTGCCTGGATCCTTTTCCGACAGCTCCTTTGGACAAGAGGGCGATAAACTCCTCACCGTATTTCGATATGTCGCCAGCTCCTAGAGTCACGACGATGTCGCCGTTTTTCCTCGCTTTCATCAGGAATTCTGGGATCTGTTTCTTGTCCTGGACGTAGTAAGCTTCTTTGTGGCCGAATGCTCTCGCGTCGTTGACGATCAGTTCGCCTGTGACTCCCTGTATTGGCTCTTCACGCGCCGGGTAGATTTCCGTAACGACGAGCACATCTGCGTTGAGGAAGCTTCTCCCGAACTCATCATGAAAATCCCTTGTCCTGGAATAGAGATGCGGCTGGAAGACTGCCACGACTCTCTTCTGAGGCCAGCCCGATTTCAGTGCCGAAAGAGTAGCCTGTACTTCCGTCGGATGATGCGCGTAATCGTCCACGACCATGACGCCGTCAACCTCGGCCTTGATCTCGATTCGCCTGTAGACTCCAGCAAATGATTCCACCGCTTTCTTCACCTGAGGGAAACTTATCCCGAGCTCGATCCCAATGCCGATAGCGGCCATCGCATTCTTTATGTTGTGCAGGCCCGGTACTTTCATCGTGATCTCTCCGAGATCTTTTCCTTGATGGAGGAGGCTGAACCTGCTGTAGTTTTCATGAAACGAAATATTCACCGCGCGCAGGTCGGACTGGGCATTGAGTCCGTAAGTGATTACTTTTTTCCTGATGAGCGGGAGGATTTCCTGGATAGAGGGTTCGTCCAGGCAAAGAATCACGAAGCCGTAGAACGGCACCTTGTTCGCGAATTCGACAAAAGCCCGTTTAATGTCTTCGAGATCAGTGTAAATGTCGAGGTGCTCGCGCTCCAGAGTGGTGATAGCCGCGATAACCGGCGTGAGCTGGAGGAACGAGCGGTCGAATTCATCCGCTTCGACGACGATATAGTCGCCGTGACCGAGCCGCGCATTAGTGCCACCGAAGCTCGAAAGCTTCCCGCCGACAATGACCGTCGGGTCAAGCCCGCCATCCATGAGGATAAGACTTGTCATGCTGGTAGTCGTGGTCTTGCCGTGAGTTCCTGCGATCGCAATGCCGTATTTCATCCGCATGAGCTCGGCGAGCATTTCAGCCCTTCGTATCACGGGGATCTTCTTCTCGCCGGCTGCGATAAGTTCCGGATTATCCTGGTGAACCGCCGACGAATAGACGACGACATCGGCCTCGTCCAAGTTCTTTGCAGCGTGTCCCTTATAGACTTTGGCCCCCAGTTTTTGCAGCCTGTCTGTTATCTCGCTGAGTTGGCGGTCGGAGCCTGAAACTTCGAAGCCCTGGTCAAGGAGTATTTCGGCGATGCCGCTCATGCCGATCCCCCCGATACCGACCATGTGAATCTTTCTTACACTCTTAAACATTGCCGCGCTCCTTCGAACTTCGGGTTTCGGCGAGCGAGTCCACCTTCAGACTAAGCTCCTTGAACGTTTCTATCATTCCCTTCTCGTCCTGGAAGTGAACGGGGTTGATCCGAACCGCCCTCATATGAGCTTTCAATTTCAGTCTTATCACCTTAAAACTTCCGCGGACCTTCATCCGCTTTGCTCTGCCGACGCGGATCCATTCGAACTCAGACAGCTTGATTTCCCTGCTGTCGAACCTATTCTGAAAGATTATTGAATTCTCCGTAACGACGATATCCCGCTGGTAGAGCATATTGAAAGCGAGGACAACCACGGAATATAGAAGAACTATTATGAACACGTAGACGATCGGATCCCTGAAAACCAGCCTGAATTCGCTTTCGGCGAACGTCCCTCTCACGACAGCATAAATTATCAGCGCGACTGCATAGACAGCTACCGATTGGTAGTAGAACTCGAATCTGCGCTTGAATTGTTTACGCATTCGCGGCAATCCTCAATATCGATTTTGCGATGACGTCGGCTGCGTTCTCGTGCAACAGGCTGCGCATGTTTTCCCTCATGGATTTCAGCCGCGAAGGGTCGTCCACAAGATTCAGGAGTTCCCTTCCGAACTTCTCACTGGCTTCGGACTCCTGTACCATGACGGCTGCGCCGCCTTGGACAAGCGCGCGAGCGTTTTCCACCTGGTGGTTCGCGGCCGCGTAAGGATAGGGAACGATGAGAGCAGGAAGGTTGAAGTAGATAAGCTCAGCGATAGTGGTAGCGCCGCCTCTGCACACTGCTATGTCAGCCGCCGAGTAGGCGAGGTCCATTCTCTCTACAAATTTCTCAACCCGGACATGGTCCGGGCGACTCTTCTGACTCTCCCTGATTCTCTCGTAATCAGTCGAGCCTGTCTGCCATATCAACTGGTAATTGCGGCTTATTAACTCGTCAACGAC
>CAZRXH010000131.1:0-4695 GCA_964603995.1 uncultured Bacteroidota bacterium
GGACAGGAGAACTGACATGCTTGCGAAAATAATAGAATGGTCCATAAAGAATCGCTTCATAGTGATCGTACTGCTCCTCTTCGTGCTGGCGGCCGGTTATTATGCGCTGTCGACGAGTCCCGTTGACGCGATCCCCGACCTGAGTGATGTCCAGGTTATAGTCTATACGGAGTATCCTGGCCAGTCGCCGACTGTGGTACAGGATCAGGTTACATATCCGCTCACTTCATCGCTTATTTCGCTGCCGAATGCGAAGGTAGTCCGGGGGTACTCATACTTCGGATTCTCATTAGTCTACATCATTTTCAAAGATGGTACGGACCTTTACTGGGCGCGAAGCAGGGTGCTTGAATATCTGAACTACGCCGCGAATCGTCTCCCTCCCGGAGTGACACCGGCACTGGGCCCTGATGCAACGCCTGTGGGCTGGGTTTATGAATACGCTCTCAAATCCGACAAACGAAGTCTCGGTGATTTGAGGTCAATTCAGGATTACTACCTGAAATACGGGCTTTCCACCGTGCCCGGTGTATCCGAAGTTGCAAGTGTCGGCGGTTACGTAAGAGAGTGGAGGGCCACGCTCGACCCCCGGAAACTCCTTGCATACCACATTTCTCCGATGCAGGTGATGAACGCGATCAAACAGAGCAACAACGACGTCGGCGGAGAAGTAATTGACCATGCCGGCTACGAGCTCATGATACGCGGACTCGGCTACATCAAGACGATCGATGACATGAAGGATATCCCGCTCGGAGTTTCGCGGGGAGGCAAATTTTATCCTCTTGATTCTAAATCGCTGCAAAAGCCGGCATCAGCAGAAGGCTCAAATGGTTCAGGGATGTCGGGAGGAGGCGGAGGTTCACAGACTAACATGTCTTCCGGAAGCTCTTCGACTCAATATTTAAGCAGTGGATTCTCTACCGGCACACCGGTTCTCCTCGGCGATGTTGCCGATGTTCAAATTGTCGCAGCTGCGCGCCGCGGTGTCGCAGACCTGAATGGTGAAGGAGATGTTGTCGGTGGAATAGTCGAAATGCGATACGGCCAGAACGCGCTCAAGGTTATCGAAGGCGTCAAGGCAAAGCTCGCGGAATTGAAGCAGGGCCTTCCGCCTGATGTTCAGATCGTCTCTGTTTATGACAGGTCGGACCTGATTCAGAATGCTATCAACACTCTCCAGGACAAGCTCATCGAGGAATCGATCATCGTGGCACTCGTCTGCTTGCTCTTCCTGTTCCACTTTAGAAGCGGATTTGTCGCGATATTTACTCTTCCGACCGCAATCCTCATGGCATTTATCGTAATGAGATGGCAGGGATTGAATGCCAACATCATGTCCCTGGGAGGTATTGCCGTTGCCATAGGGGCCATGGTCGATTCGGCCATTATCATGATCGAAAATGCACATAAACATATAGAAGCGGACGGCGGTAGAACGGACCGTTGGAAACTCATCACCGAATCGTCGAAGGAAGTCGGTCCATCTCTGTTCTATTCGCTCCTTGTCATTACGGTTTCCTTCATTCCAGTCTTCGCATTGACCGGGCAGTCGGGACGCCTCTTCAAGCCGCTCGCATTCACCAAGACTTATTCGATGGCGGCAGCCGCTCTACTCGGCATCACGGTCGTACCCATCTTGATGGGGTATTTTATAAGAGGGAAAGTCCCGCCAGAAGAAAAGAATCCAATCAACCGAATCCTCATGAGGCTGTATACTCCGGTTCTCAATTTCGTCCTGAAATTCAAATGGTGGGTTCTCGGAACAGCTTTGCTGATCATGGCGGTTACTTTCTATCCCTATATGAAGCTTGGATCCGAATTCATGCCCCCGCTCTGGGAGGGAACGTTTCTTTATATGCCGTCAACGTTTCCGGGGATATCTGTCACTCAAGCACGCCAGAGTCTGGAGATGACAGACAAAATAATAAAGACCTTCCCTGAGGTAAGCTCGGTCTTCGGCAAAGCAGGGAGGGCAAACACCGCCCTCGATCCAGCTGGATTCGATATGTTTGAAACGACGGTGAACCTGAAGCCGCAATCGGAATGGCCGAAAGGTATGACGCCGGACAAGCTCAAGACAGAACTCAACGACGCGCTTCAGGTGCCCGGACTTTCCAATGTCTGGACGATGCCTATAAAGAATCGCGTCGACATGACCAGCACAGGGATAAAAAGCCAGATCGGTATAAAAGTCATGGGGCCCGACCTCGATTCGCTCCAGGCCATCGGAGAAAGGATAGAGGCCCTACTCAAGCAGCTTCCTGAGACATCAAGCGCCTTCGCGGAGCGTGTCGGCTACGGGAACTACATCGACTTCAAGATAGACAGGCTCGAGGCCGCGCGATACGACTTAAGCGTGCAGGATATTGAAGACGTCATCAAAAGCGCGATGGGCGGTATGCCAGTCGGCCAGATAGTATCAGGTATAGAGCGATATCCCATTACCGTCCGATATGCGCTTGAGCAGAGAGATAATCCTGAAGACCTGAAGCGCGTTCTCGTGCCAACGCCAACCGGGGCTCAAATCCCCATCGGGGACGTGACACAGATGATAATCCATCATGGTCCGATGTTTATCAGGACGGAAGGCGCGGTACCGACTATTTATGTTTATGTCGATGCCAGTACCTCGGACATCGGCGGATATGTTGCCAAAGCAAAACAATACTTGTCTCAGTATCTCCAGATACCGACCGGTTACTTTATAACCTGGAGCGGACAATTCGAGTTCATGCAGGAAGCCGCCAAAACACTTGCGCTCATAATACCGGCGACGCTGCTGCTTGTCCTTCTCATCATTTACCTGAACACAAAGTCGTTGGCGAAGACTCTCATCGTCATGCTTGCGGTTCCGTTCTCGCTCGTTGGTGCGATATGGCTCCTGTACATACTTCACTATAACGTGAGTGTCGCAGTGGCCGTGGGGATGATCGCTCTTGCAGGACTTGATGCAGAGACCGGCGTGGTCATGCTCCTCTACCTCGATATCGCGTATGACAAAATGAAGGCGGCAGGCAAGATGTCCACGTTCCAAAATCTCAAGGAAGCAATTCATGAAGGAGCAGTGCGAAGGGTTCGACCGAAGATGATGACGGCTTCAGCGATCCTCGCCGGACTGTTGCCAATAATGTGGGCAACGGGCACTGGCTCTGACGTAATGAAAAGGATCGCCGCACCTATGGTCGGTGGCGTGGTGACCAGTGTTCTTCTCGAGCTCATGGTTTACCCGGTGATTTATTACCTCTGGAGAAGCCGGGAAATGCGCCACCAAACTGCAATCGTTGAAAACTCCACATTAAATCAAGAAGGGGACTAACCATGAAAACTGGAATAGCTCTCATAGCCGCGGCAGCTCTCGCTGCCGCTCTCGTCGGCTGCGCGGAATCATTGGTTGCAACAGGTTATGTCACCGCCGGCACGGGAAACGAAGTAACAATCAACACCGGTAAGGCAAGCGGAATTCAGCCCGGTGATACACTCCGAGTTTACGCCGACAACGGTAAGAGATTCTTCTTTTCTGGAAACGTGAGAGTAATGAAACTGGTAGGAAGAGAATCTGCTCGCGCCGAAGTCATCTCGGGCCAGGCCGGGCCGGGCGATAGAGTCGAGAAGTGGGTGCGGAACTAAAGGAGACCAGGATGGCAAAAGACGTAGTTTGTGGGATGGACATCGCTGAAGTTGATGCGGCGGGGAAAGTCAGACACGGAAGGGACATGTTCTACTTCTGCTCTCCCTTCTGCTGCGCCGCGTTCCTCGAAGATCCGGACAAATATTTGTCAGATGACTATCAGTTCCGAAACTCGGACAATCTCATCGGGAACTCATCAAAGCCGGTCGAGCCATCCCGATGAGTCTAGCGCCAGTACTTTGCCGGAGCCAGTCATGAACATGAAAAGGATAATTACCTGCATAAAGGTATTACGATGATATGCAATAATTGCGGCAACGAGAATAGAACTGATTCCAAATTCTGCTCCCACTGCGGAGCTGAATTAAAGAAAAGAATCGGAAGGTATTGCACGTCATGCGGTAGCGAGAACGAAGACGACGCAATCTTCTGCTCGAACTGTGGCACGAAAATCACAGATGCTTCCACGATCCACCACCACGCTTCGAACAAACCGGCTTCGCCACACAAGGCGCTGAAAAGAGCGAAGGGGAGGACGATAAAAACTAGGAACAAGTCAATCTACGTCCTTCCTGCGGTCGCCGGTATAGGTCTGATAATTGTTCTCGTTCTACTTTCCAGGGGTACGAGGACGAACGTTTCCCAGAATCGCGGCCAGGTGACTCAAGCCGCAGTCCCCGTCTCGGAATCCGTTTTGTCAAACCCTGTTGAGGAATCCAAAGCCATAGGGATTGCCTCGAAATTCGATTGCTCGTGCGGTACGTGCAATGAGCTTCCGCTTGAGACATGTACCTGCCCGACGGCGGCAGAAGAACGTGGGTTTATCCGTGACATGGTAAAGTCAGGAAAAACATCGGCCGAAATTGTCGCAGCTGTATACCGGACTTATGGACATAAGAAGTTGGCCCTCGATGTCCCGGGAAATAGCACCCTGTCGCTTCCGGGCCCTCAGACTTCGAATAACAGTTCCAGAACTTCAGATGTGAATTAAGGAGATATATACATGTCAAAGTATTGCAGGAAATGCGGCAGACAGCTGGGTGCTTCGGCTAAATTCTGTCCTC
>CAZRXH010000131.1:4795-8426 GCA_964603995.1 uncultured Bacteroidota bacterium
AACAGGTTTGTGGCGTTCCAGTACACAAACGGTTCCGAAACAGTCCCGCTTCTCGCTTACATCGCGCCTGACGGCAAGCTTGTTACTGCGGTGAGCCTATGCGAGCCGTGCAGGTCGACCCGCTTCCACATTACCGGCGATAAGATCGTGTGCAATGCATGCGGAACCACCTGGAAGCTTCGGAATCTTGAAGCTGTGAGCGGAGCTTGTGGTGCTTATCCTCCTCAGGTGATTCCAAGTAAGGTTATTGGCAACGCCGTCCAAATCGACGTCAAGACAGTCGCGAACTGGCAGCCAAGGGCGTAAGGATCAATAGCCGTGAAACTTTATCAGATCGGTCTAAAAAACCTGAAGAGACGCAAAGTCCGGACATTCCTGATCACGCTCGGATTGTCTCTCGCCGTCGCTATCGAAGTCGGCCTGATTGGAGTGACGAAGTCGTTTGAGGCGGACTTCGACCATAAGCTGGACGAATTCGGTGCAAACATCTTGATCGTTCCGAGGTCGAACGAATTGTCGCTGGACTACGGTGGACTCCCAATATCCGGGGTGTCGTTTGGCGAACAGAAACTTTCGATGCTGGATGTAAAACAAATACCGACGATAGAGAATTCCGAGAATATCGGTACAATTTCACCGCAACTCTTTCATGTCGCCGACGTCAATGGTCACAAGACGATTATAGCAGGAATCGATTTCAAGCCTGAGCTCCGCTTGAAACGTTGGTGGAAGTACTCAGGCGTTCTGCCGGATCAGGCAGATCAGATACTGGTTGGATCAAAAGTCTCAGCAGCACTTGGTCTAAAACCCGGAGACGATTTACAGATAGAGGAGCGTCATTTCACAGTCTCCGGGATTTTGACCGCCACCGGTTCGCAGGACGACAATCTGATATTCGCTTCTCTGCCGGTTGTCCAGAGACTCTTCAACAGTGGAGATGACCTCAGCATGATCGAGGTGTCGGCCCTCTGTTACAACTGCCCGATCGGCACAATCGTCAGTCAAATCAGGGCAAAGCTTCCGAATGCAACTGTGACCCCGCTCAGACAGGCAATCGAATCTAAGATGGATGCGATGCATCGCATACAGCGCTTCTCGGTTTTCCTATCCCTCGCGGTCGCGCTTTTTGCGGCTCTAATGATTTTCGTGAACATGATGTCGTCCGTATCTGAGCGCGAAAAGGAAATCGGTATCTTTCGCACAGTCGGTTTCAAGAGAAGGCACATCCTGCATGTGTTGATCTTCGAATCCCTTGTCGTGAGCGTGAGTGCAGGAGTGTTCGGCTATCTTGTAGGATTAGCCGGCGCATATCTGGCCCGGCCTCTCATGGGTCTCAAGTCACTTCATGGATTCGGAATTGAAACCGTGCTCGCATCAGTTCTCCTTGCTGGTATCGTCGGTGTGTGCGCTGCAATTTATCCAGCATACAAAGCTGCGAAACTCGAGCCTACTGTTGCTTTAAGGGCGCTATGATGGAGCGAAAATGCCTTTGATTGAAATAGAAAATGTCAGCAAAATTTATAGCACCAGGGATGCGTCCTCATATGCTGTGCGGAGTGTATCGCTGGAAATTAATGAGGGTGAATTCGTAACCGTCATGGGACCCTCCGGCTCGGGGAAGAGCACGTTCCTCACGATAGTTGGCGGTCTCAATGCACCAACCGAAGGCCGGATTACGGTTGATGAGATTGATATCTATTCACTCCGTGGAGACCGGCTTTCAGATCTCCGCAGGGAGTACGTCGGCTTCGTGTTCCAATCGTTTCACCTGGTTCCATATTTAAACGTAATTGAGAATGTAGTTCTGCCCCTAGCTCCGACGGAGCTGTCATCGAGATTACAGCAGCAGGCAGCTGAGCCGCTTCTTGATCAGCTGGGACTTTCGGATAAGGTAACCCATCTTCCAGGCGAACTCAGCGGCGGCGAGCAGCAACGTGTCGCGATCGCCCGCGCACTTATAAACGAGCCGCTCATTCTGTTAGCGGATGAACCGACCGGAAACCTTGACACTGTTACGAGCGAGGCAATAATGAAATTGTTCAAATCTTTCAATGAGCAGGGAAAGACTATCGTGATGGTGACTCATAATCCCGAATACAGATCCTACTCATCACGAACGATCGATTTTCGTGACGGCGTAGTTGTTAACGACAATGTAGGTGATCCCCCCGGATCAACCGCTTCAATTTCATCTCAGGAAGTGAGGAGTGAACTATGACAACTATTGAATCTCAATTGGTCGAGAGTCGAGCGAAGTTCCTGGGTTACATTCGAAAGAGGATTGCCGACCCGGACCTCGCGGAGGATATTCTTCAGGACTCGCTTTTGAAAGCAGTTCGATCTGCGCCGAAAATGGAGGATAACGAAAACCTTGTTCGATGGTTCTATCGGGTTCTGCAGAATGCCATAATCGACGCATACAGAAGAAAAGCCGCTGAAACCAATCGTAAAATAAACTACAGCGCAGAAGCGGAGATTGGGGGTGAACCTGAGGACGTGAAGTCAATTTGTGAATGCGTAAACGAGCTCATCCCCACACTAAAGCCGGAATATGCGGAGGTCACAAAGTCTGTTGATCTTGACGGTGAAGATCCGGACGAGGTGGCCAAAAGGCTTGGAATCACAAGAAACAATCTGAAAGTCCGAAGCCATCGTGCGAGACAGGCTCTCAGGAAGCGTCTGGAGGAAACATGCCGGATGTGCGCAGAACATCATTGCCTGGACTGCTCGTGCAAGCATTGACTGAAGCTGCAGACCGGTCTCCCGTCTCCGGTCTTCTGTCTTCCTTTGTAGACTGTAACCGCTTTCGTCATGCAGCGTCATGGAGAGCGAACAAGAAATTAAAACGAAAGTGAGGTTTAGAAAATGTTGAACGAAATGTCGAACATCCCGAATCAATCGGGAAAATCCCGCACTGCGGCAGCACGATGTCCAGTTTGTGGAATGCAGATCGATGAAAAGACTGCCAGGATCGTTGAATATCAAGGTCAGGCTTACGTCGTTGCATCCGATGACTGTAAAGCGAAGTTCCAGGCGAATCCTGAGAAGTACACAGGGAAAGCTGTGGAGTCCGCAGGTCAACACTCCCACCATGGCGGTGGACACGGATGCTGCTGAATCTGTTCGCTTTGGCAGCCGGAACGAGCGGTTCCGGGGGAAAACGACATACTTCACCTTTTCCGCCTCGTCTCCGGCTCGCCAGGGCAATGACAACGAGTGACTATGAGTGAACTTAAATCATGAATGACTATTCCGGAAAGGAGATTAAGACAATGAGAAAAATTAGACCTCGCCCGGTTGCGTGGGCACTCGGAAGTTTTCTCGCAATTTCATTTGTGCTGTGCGTTCTCTGGGATCTGATATTGCCGAAGGGATGGGAGATGTATCCGTACTGGCAAGGCTTCCTACCAGGCTTCAGATGGATCAGCTGGACAAATTTCTTCCTCGGCTTCTTTGAATCCTTTCTCTACGGTTTTTACGTAAGCTATGTGTTTATCCCACTTTACAACCTGTTTGCTAAATCAGCTGCAGAAACGCAAGCATAAATACTTGAGGTGACTAAAATGAAAAGATGTGTTGTTTGTGGTATGGAAGCTAACACCGAGCTCAAGCGTGAGTTCGAAGGCGAAAC
>CAZRXH010000132.1:0-8213 GCA_964603995.1 uncultured Bacteroidota bacterium
GTTAAAAGTAACCGAGTGAAGACCGGCGTTCTGCAGCTTGTCGACCAATGTTGCCACTTTCCTTCCAAGCACGTCGTAAATTGTCAAAACGACGCGGCTACGAGCTGACAATCGATAGTCGATCGTGGTTGATGGGTTGAAAGGATCCGGGTACGCATTTTCTAGAGCGTAGCCTTGAGGAGCCGAGGGGACGCTTCGTATTGCGCTTAATGTGGTCACAGACACCCAAAGTGTGTCGGATAGACCGTAACCGTTGACTAGGCCAACGATCGAGTGTTCGCCTACTGTAAGTGAATCCTTGGTAACGGGGTAAGGAGGCAGATAAGACCATTCAACCGAGTCCCCAGGGCTAACCACGGTCGGGATTATCACGAGTGAGCATGGGAGATGTACGACCGGATTGGAACTGTCGACTATGTATCCTACGTCGCAGTTGGTTAGTTCCAAGGTGTAGGGCGCACTCCCGATATTTGCAGCCGAGACGGTAACGTGAATGCTGTCTCCATAATGATATACAGAACTATCGGTCGAGACGTGATAGACCATAGCCGCCCCGGAATCTACGGTTACCCACATCGTATCAGATGTCCAGTATCCGATAACTTGTGCCACAACTGCATGCCTACCCGGTGATAGGGTGTTGATGTTCACGGGATAGGAAAAAGGATACCATGAAATTGAGTCATGCGGAGGAACGATGGGCTCGTTCACGACAGGAATACCTCCTAAGATAGAGAGGAGGCTGAAATTGTCTATGAAATAATTGACTTGGAGACTGGAATTGAAGGTTAACGTGTCGGGGACATTCCCAAGGTTAACGGCGTTTATCATCACGTGAATCCTGTCTCCATAGTGGTATGCGGAACTGTCGGTTGAGGCAGAGAATCTGATCTGGGCGAAGAGTTCAGTGGCCAGGCACATGAGCGCGACTAACAAATATAGAGTCTTCATAACGTCTCTCCTTTCTCATTCCCCTCCTTCATGGTGCGGGCAATTGCAACTAACGTCCTGCGGGATAAAGTCGTGGCGCGCTCCTTCAACGGGGTACTTTATGTGCGCGCGATGAAGCGTCCCGTTACCAATCCCCTGACTAGCGTCTTGTTCTCGGTTAGGCGGCGTCGCCGCCCCCGACTTCCTCATTGAGTAACTTCTCAACTTTGCTTTTCAGCGTGGCCAGCTCATTTCCGACGATAAACCAGATGATGTCAAGGTCCACATCGAAATATTCATGAATGATTCTATTCCGTAAACCGATGATCTGAGACCATTCTATATCCGGATGTCGATCCCGATATGAGGTCGGCAAGCTATTCCCAGCCTCGCCGATTATTTCGAGGTTTCTCACAACAGCATCAATTGTCTTTCGGTCTTTTTTGAATGCATCTTGCTCAAGTCCCCCAGTGTACGCTTCAATATTTTCAATGCCTGCGAGAATGTCTTCGAGCAGCAAAGGCGCGACTCGTTTAGACATAACTGAACTCCCCCTCAATCACGCTGAGCATATGAGGCTTTATTGCCTTCTTTGAAACCAAATCCACCTTGGTGCTCAGCAAACGTTCCAGATCATCAGCTAAATCTACAAACTTAAGACCGATTGACCTGTCGAATTCAACCATGATATCTATGTCGCTGGACTGTGACTGTTCCCCTCTGGAATACGAACCAAAGATTGCCATCCGCGAAACCCCATATTCTAGCGAATAGAACTCCTTCCGAGTCCTCAGCCTTCGCTTGATTTCTTCCAAATTCAGCAAACCTTCACGTTCCATTTTCTAACCCTTCAACGAAAAAAATAACACCGTTCCCCGCAATTTGAAAGAGACTTAGCGGCGATGCCGTATAACGTCCTGCGGGATAAAGTTGTGGCGCGCTCCTTCAACGGGGTACTTTATGTGCGCGCGATGAAGCGTCCCGTTACCAATCCCCCGACTAGCGTCTTGTTCTCGGTTATGCGTTCGTGGACGCGCACCCATCTTCCTCATTTCCCCCTTACAACAAAACTAATCAGAACCTTCACGCTACACAACCCTTCCAAAGAAAAGCGGTCTCTTTCCCGGCGCGCGGACATGACGCATAGCGTACGCGGCAACAATGCAGCGCCGCGCAATCATGATAATATAGTCCTGTGAACTGCTCAACTGTCAGATCAGCTTGACGTATAATGGCTCGGAGTGTCCCTTGATCGAGTTCCTCATGATCAGGAACCACAAGCTGAGCAAACGGTTTCTCCCGCCTCAGGATCATATGACTACCGTGCTGACGTTTCGTGACGAATCCCACTTTTGACAGTGCCTTGACACACTGACTCCCAGATATGCGCGGCAATCCGCTCATATCGCAACTAAGACTACTTCAAACCTTTCCGGCGGTATGGCTAGATGATCTTCCTCCAGAGCTGCGATGTATCCGTCAATTGCCTCTCTAATGTTGGAAATAGCTTCTTCCTTTGTCTTGCCCTGACTTATGCACCCCGGAAGGCTGGGACACTCGGCAACCCAGTAGCCATCCTCACCCGGATATATGATCACCTGTCTCATGCGTTACTCTCCTTCTTTATCTGCTAGACCAAATATAAGTCTCTTCGGAGTATTCTGCCACCCGCCGACGACGCTGGTTGCGTATGTAGAGAGCTTAGATTATCTTCCTTTGCGAATCGCGAAAGGACCAATGTATTCCTTATTTGAAGGGCTGAAGGAAGCGGAAATCGACGACATCTTAAGATACGCGCGTGAGGAGACTGTTCCGGCAGGTTCCATCGTGATGGCGGATGGAGACACAGCACAGAGGTTATATATTCTTAAGAGAGGCGAAGTCGAGATCCGCAAGGTGATAGATGAGAAAGAGACTGTCATTGGCAGGATCAATGTCGGGGACTTTTTTGGAGAACTAGCGGCGGTCGGCGACAGAAGGAATTCTACTACTGTCGTGACAAGACAAGAATCAGTTCTCATCTCGTTCGAAAAGCCGGACGCCGAAGCGATGACCGCAAGACATCCACAGATATTGCGGAATATCGCTAAAGTGCTTTCCGACAGGCTCCGCGCTTCAAATGATGCGCTCAAAAACCAGATGGAAATCCAGCGGGTGACCAGCCGAAAGGAAATCGCCCGGTTGAATTCTGTCGTCGAAGCGTCACAGACTGTCAATTCGTCGCTTGAAATTGACCGGGTCCTGGAACTCATTCTCCAGGAAGCGATGAGAATTACCTACGCGGAGCGCGGCACGATATACCTTGTGGACGAGAGCACTAGCGAAATTTGGGCTCGTATGATCTCAGGAAATGAAATAAGCGAGATCCGTCAACCCATCGGCAAAGGAATCTCCGGTTATGTCGCCGAGACTGGAGAAACCGTCAACATTCCTGACGCGTACAGCGACGAACGCTTCAATCCTGAATTCGATCGGAAGTCAGGGTTCACGACCAGGAACATTCTCTGCATGCCGATGCGAAACAAAGAGAACAAGATCATAGGAGTGTTCCAACTCATCAACAAAGCGCGGGGTACTCTTGATTTCGACAAGGAAGATGAGAATTTTCTGACGGCCTTTTCGGTCAACGCTGCGATCGCCATTGAGAACTCGCGGCTTGCTCAACAGATGGTCCAGAGCGAACGCCTGTCAGCCGTAGGCAGGATGGCGGGAAGCATAATCCACGATATAAAGAACCCGATGGCGACGATACGTGTCTACGCGCAGGCACTGAAGAAGAGAGCAGGCAATGAGGAGAGATCCGAACTCGTCGACGAGATCATAAAACAGATCGACAGACTCGTTAACATGGCACAGGAGGTTCTCGACTTCTCGCGCGGGGTTTCTCAGATGAATGTGCAACCGGTGAGATTCGACGACTTCCTTCGCGGAGTTCTCTTTTTCCTGGAGAAGGATTTCGAAAAGCGGAATATCGAGCTTCATACCGACAACGAATACCGGGAAGAAGTTGAGATGGACGCCGATAAAATGACGAGGGTCATCCTGAATATTGCAGGTAACGCGGCGGACGCGATGCCGAACGGCGGCAAGCTCTTCGTACAGTGCCACGCCGATGATGGGCAGCTTTCGATCGAACTCCGGGATACAGGAAGCGGAATGCCGGAAGAAGTTCGCAGGAAGATTTTCGAACCGTTTGTGACATTCGGAAAAAGGACTGGGACCGGACTAGGAATGGCGATCGTAAAAAGGATCATCGACGACCATCAGGGGACAATAGAAGTTGAGTCGGAGCTTGGCAAAGGCACCGAGATTGTCCTGCGCATTCCATTGAAGCAGAATAAGTGACATGGTTACGATTCTCGGCAATAAATCATTAGATGTCGCAGAAGGAGATATTACGGACTATGAGGGAGATGCCATTGTAAATGCGGCGAACAATCACTTCTGGATGGGAGGTGGAGTAGCCGGTGCCATCAAACGAAGGGGCGGACCCGAGATCGAGCAAGAGGCGATGAGACAAGGTCCCAGACCTGTCGGAGAGGCCATCATCACAAGTGGCGGGAACCTGAAGGCTAAATATGTCATTCACGCCGCTGTAATGGGTCAAGAC
Source organism: uncultured Bacteroidota bacterium (assembly GCA_964603995.1). Taxonomy (GTDB): domain Bacteria; phylum Bacteroidota; class Ignavibacteria; order Kryptoniales; family JAKASW01; genus JAKASW01. The sequence continues at coordinate 4,541 of CAZRXH010000132.1, forward strand.
CTCCAAACCGACGCTTCCAAGATTCTGAGTGCGACACGTTCATCCCTTCAACTTGCAGAATCATACAAGATGGGTTCAATAGCCTTCCCTGCACTCGGCACGGGAGTAGGAGGATTTCCACTCTCTGAGGCTGCGGAAATCATGGTGGGGACGGCGCACAATTTCCTGAAAACTTCGCTCACCTTGAAGCGCGTTACCTTCGTGCTGTTCGACCGGGAGGCCTTCGACATATTCGCGGGCAAAGTAACGGAATCCGCGCGTTGAACCGCTGCTCAGATTATGTCAGCCACTACCGCCTGGACGCGGAATTATTTGACTATTTCACAAACGAAGATCCCACCGATGTCGCCTATGAATATCTCTTCAGGAAGTTTGTACTTAAGCTAGCCGGCAAGCCGGAGACCGTAGTCGACATAGGAAGTGGAAGCGGCTGGACATCGATCATACCACATGAAGCAATTTTCTTCGTAGACCTTTCAATGAAGAACCTGATGGCACTCCAATCCGAATCGTCTGCTCCGGTGCTAACTGATGCTCATTGTCTTCCCTTTGACAGTGATTCGTTAGATTTCGTCATCGCTTCAGAAATAATTGAGCACCTCAACGAGCCGGGGGCTGCTGCCCGGGAGATCTGGAGAGTCCTGAAGCCGGGAGGAAAAGCAATCATCTCAACTCCGTACAAAGAGAAAATCAGATATACCCTGTGTATCCATTGCAACCAGCTCACTCCCTGGAACGCACACCTTCACAGCTTCGATTGCGTGAAGCTTCGCTCCTATTTCCCCGCGAATTCCGTGAGGAGGACCTATCTGTTGGGCAGCAAGATTCTATCTGTGCTGCGGGCACCGAAGTTATTTAAACGCTTGCCTCTTTGGCTTTGGAGAACAATCGATCTTTCGCTTATCAAATTGACCGACAAGGCCCAGCATGTGGTGCTGGTGATCGAGAAACGGATTTGAATTCTTCCGTTTACGCTGGGCTGTAGTAGCACCGCACTCAAGAACGTTCTTCTCTTCCTGACTTTCCGCCAATTCCCAAAAGAATGAAGCGCATTCACTTCGCGGATAGTGCTCCCTAACGGCAGGACGCTACTTCCGCAGCAATTTGACATATATCTCTGTCATCTCGTCAATATCCAATTTCTCTTTCGGATAGTAGAGTGCATCATACTTCTCAGCCATCGGCTTCAATGTGTCGTACGGATCTCCAGTGCAGAAGACCGCAGGTGATGACATGTTTGGACCGCTCCTCCTCATCAACTGCAATACTGCTATGCCTGGGAGGTGACCTGGTATCATATCATCCTTGAATTCATTGTCAATGATTACCAAGTCGTACTCACGATCCTCAAGGCATTTCCTGGTCTCCACACTGTCGGCTGACTCATCAATCGCCAGCTCAGCGCCCATGGCCTTTGCAACCTCCGCAAAGATCAGCTTCTGGACACTGCGTTGTGACTTATCATCATCAGCTATCAGGACAGTGTATTTTGACATTTCAAGCCACGGCTTTAGAGATTATTCCGCCAGCAACAACATCATCGTCTTCATAAATCACGACACTCTGCCCTGGAGTTATGGCCCTGCGGGGTGCCGCAAACTCGACTTCCATTTGGTCGTCGACCGTCCGCTTCACTACGCAATCCGCCCCCGCATCCTTGTATCTTATCTTAGCCTTGAAGGTTATTCCCTCTGGAACGGCCGAGTATTTGACCAGGTTGACACGCTCAGCTGAAAGGGATCTCGAGTACAAACTCTCTTGCACATCCACTTCCACAACATTGCGGATTGCATCAATCTTCTTCACGTACAACGGTTTCTCGTGGCTGATGCCGAGCCCTTTACGCTGGCCAATAGTATAGAAAGCGTACCCCCGGTGTCTGCCGATTGTCTCGCCATTCAGAACTATCTCACCTCCGGCAATTTTCTCCCCCAAGCCCTGCACCGCATCGCGCAGGAAGCGGCCGTAGTCATTGTCCGCCACGAAACAGATTTCATAACTCTCCGGCTTCGTCGCACTCGCCACACCGTACTTCATCGCTAGTTCGCGAACTTCAGGCTTACACATTTCCGCGAGCGGAAAGATTGTCTTACTCAGGCTGTCCTGGCTGAGCCCGTACAGCGCATAAGACTGGTCTTTCTGTGAGTCCTTCCCTCTCGATAGCACATATCGCCTGAGGCCTTCGTCGAATCTTACCCTGGCATAGTGCCCTGTGCAAATAAAATCTGCACCGAGGCTCTCTACCTTCTCAAGGAGGTATTCCCACTTGATTTGTCGGTTGCATATGACACAAGGGTTCGGTGTGTGCCCGGCAAGATACTCGGCGACGAACTCATCAATCACCGCGTTTCGGAATCTGTCGCTGAAATCAAATACATAGTGAGGGAAACCGTACTTGTTGGCTATACTGCGTGCCATGTTGATACCGTCGAGTGAACAGCAGCTTGAGTCGCGGTTATCATTTCCACCGACATCCTCATAGCCATAAGTCTTTATCGTCACGCCAATGACGTCATACCCCTGTTCAGCCATCAACACAGCTGCGACAGAGGAATCGACACCTCCGCTCATGGCAACAACAACTCTCGGTTTTTTCCCGCTATTCATCATGGCGACAATAATTTACGAAACTGACGGGGGTTATGAAAGGCAGGTTGTGGGGTGCCCTGAACCGATTGCAATCCTATCGCGACTTTTGCGGCCTCACGGCACAATCCGGCCGCGATATACAGGAAGACAGCAAGCGACATCGGGAGAGCTCAGGTGATGAATACGTACCATTTCCTGGAACCAGCATCTGAGACTTCGACCTCAGCTCCCTTTCCAGACAGGTTTTCGCTTTTCCAGAAAAGCTGTGACTCCCTCATCCTTGTCTGCCGTTCCGCAAGAGAGCGCGAAGAGCTGTGCTTCGATCTTCATCCCCTCGTCCTGAGACACTTGGACGCTCGCATCGATCGCCTGAAGTGCCAAACGAACTGCAAGAGGCGCCCGCTCGGCAATCGACTCAGCCAACATCAGGGCCGTCGGCAGAAGTTCGGCCTGGTCAACCACCTTGTTGACAAGGTGCAGATCCAAGGCGGTCGCAGCATCGATTTGGTTTCCGGTCACTATCAGTTCCGTCGCGATCCCGCGGCCAGCCAGCCTCGACAATCGTTGGGTTCCTCCGAACCCTGGAATGATGCCGAGATTAACCTCCGGCTGCCCAAACTTCGCGGTCCTCGTGGCGATCCGGATGTGACAGGCCCAGGCAAGCTCACTCCCTCCGCCGAGCGCGTAACCGTTTATGGCAGCGATGACCGGTTTCCTGAACTTCTCTATCCTATTAAACAGAGTCTGCCCGGTTTCAGAAAATTCCTTTGCACTGATTACCGTGAGCTCTCTTAGCCTCTCGATATCCGCTCCGGCAGCAAACGCTTTCTCGCCGGCACCTGTGATTACGACCGCAGCAACCCCGTCATCCCTCTCCGCGGCATCGAGTACCGAATTGAGTTCTCGCAAGACAGTCGCGTTAAGTGCATTCAGCTTGTTTGGGCGATTGATTGTGACAACCGCAGCGTGACCTACTCTCTGGTAAAGAATAGTTTCGAATTCCATGGCCGCTAATTCCTTTTCATCAGGCAACTTCGACACGACTCTGGTCGCCGATCATGAAACGTTGAACTCTGGGTCTGCC
>CAZRXH010000133.1:0-5991 GCA_964603995.1 uncultured Bacteroidota bacterium
GGCCAAACTTACGAAACCACTACCATTTATAAATTCTCTGTGAAGAAGTAGTGAGCTTACCCGACTGGTGGGCGGTTTCTGAGATTGCCAGCAGTGCATGCGGTCTGATGCCAGAAGCCGAATCTCCGGGTAGCTGCCGCATCATGGATACTTGTACGCGTAGCACATCATAGCGACTTCAGCAAGGTATCGCCGTCCAAATAGATTGAATGCTTTGCTGAGATTGAGTGGTAAAGAGATCTCCTGACAGGTAATGTCAGGAAGCTCTCGGAGTTTAAGAAAGGGCTGGAATGGGATGTCCCATTGCTTCAGTGAGAAGCTTCAGGAGACTGTTGCGACCGCAGCGATGCAGAAAAGCAGAAGGACAAGGTTGAATTGCGCGCCTCGGAGATCCTTGCTTGCGGAGAAGTTGGTGACGGGGCGTGACGCTTCACGGAATGAATTGCCCAACTATTGTGAAAGGCGTACGGCTATGACTCGATCATTTGTAATATCTCTGGCTCCACTTGTGATCATTGTCGCATTTCAGCTCTCAACATTGGCTCAGACACCTGAGCCGCAAAAAACCCCGGCTGTACCTTACACCTGGAAAGGCGTGCAAATTGTCGGTGGTGGATTTGTCGACGGGATTGTTTTTAGCCCGACAATAGAAGGGCTGTGCTATTGTAGGACGGATATCGGTGGCGCTTATCGCCGGGATCCGAAATCGGTGCGTTGGGAACCGTTGATGGACTGGGTGCCGGACAGCGAAGTGAATCTAATGGGGGTCGAGAGCATAGCGCTCGATCCTTCGGATCCGAACTGCTTGTATCTTGCATGCGGAATGTACACAAATCCTCAATCACCGGATGCCACAATCCTGAGGTCCGACAACCAAGGCAGAACCTTTGAACGCTCATATCTGCCGTTCAAAATGGGAGGGAATGAAAACGGTCGTGGGAATGGCGAACGCATGGCTGCCGATCCGAATGACGGAAGGATATTATACCTCGGCACGCGTGAGGCCGGTTTGTGGAAGAGCACCGACCGCGGAGTGACGTGGAACCGGGTATCTGCCTTTCCAGACATAACGGAGAACCCTCCGGCGAACATTCAAAGTCCGGACAGCCTGCGTTTCTGGCGGTTCTTCAACCGAGGGGACGGGATCGTGTTCGTCGTCTTCGACCGCCGGAGTGGGTTGCCCGGCAAACCTACCCCGACAATCTACGTCGGCGTGTCATTGATGAACAGGGACAACCTGTTCAGAAGCACCGACGCAGGGGAAACATGGCACAGCATTCCCGGAGAGCCGACAGAGTATCGCCCGACTAGGTCAGCGCTTGCTTCAAACGGTACAATGTACATCGCCTATGGTACATCACCCGGGCCATCACGGATGACGAACGGAGCTGTCTGGAAATTAAATACAAACAGCGACACGTGGACCGAGATAACACCTCAGAAACCGGACCCCGAGGATCACGATGGCTTCGGCTATGCTGCCGTGTCGGTCGACGCCCATGATCCGCAGGCAGTTATTGCAAGCACGTTCGGCAGGCCCGGAGTGGATGAGATTTTCCGCAGTACCGATGGCGGAAAAACCTGGAGACCTATTTTCGGTGGACCTGACGGCGGCACATTCGATTTCTCTCTCGCTCCTTACGTCGCCCGTACCCCTATCCATTGGTTGTTCGACATCGAGATCGATCCGACAAATCCTAACCATGCAATCTTCACTACCGGTTACGGGGGCTACGAGACATTTGATTTGACGAATGCAGATCATGGCAAGCCGACCAATTGGAGTGTAATGAGCACTGGAATCGAAGAGACCGTCGCACTCGATTTACTCAGTCCTCCGGAGGGTCCTCACCTGATCTCGGCGATCGGAGACTACGGCGGGTTTGTGCATTGGGACCTGGACAAGCCTACCCCGCAGGGAAATTTCGACAATCCGATTTTCGGAAACACAACCGGTCTGGCCTGTGCAGAGGACAAGCCGAACATCATCGTTCGCGTAGGAAGAGCCACTAACAGCAATCCCGGCCAGAATATCGGCTATTCAGTCAATTACGGTAAGACATGGCAGCCGACGGTGTCAACGCCAAATTCCGAGTGCAGCCAGGGATCCATTGCGGTTTCTTCAGAAGGCTCTTCATGGGTTTGGTCGCCCGACAGGATCTTCGTTTACTCCCGTCCGTTTCGCCCGCCGCAGCCGGTTCCTGTTTACGTCACCACAGACAGAGGTGCAACGTGGTCGAAGTGCAAGGGCATTCCGGACAATACCAGGGTCATCGCTGATCCGGTTGATCCCGAGAAGTTTTATGCGATGGACCTGTTCGAAGGCAAGCTGTTCATCAGTGGCGACGGCGGATTGGATTTCACTGAACAGTCTTTCACTCTTCCCGGCGGCCTTCCAAAGCCCGGCGAATATCGGGGAGATGACCGCGGCGGGCAGGATCGCATTTATGCAGCGCCGGGTAGAAAAGGTGATCTGTGGATCGCGGCTTTTGATGGTCTCTACCATTCCGCCGACACAGGAAGGAGTTACTCAAAGCTCGGCAACGTCGGGCAGGTCAGTGCCTTCGGATTTGGAAAAGGAGCGCCAGGCGCGGATTATCCGGCTCTATATCTTGTCGGCACCGTCGATGGGACGCGCGGCATCTTCCGGTCCGATAACGAAGCGAAAAGCTGGGTGCGCATCAATAACAACCAGCATCAATGGGGGCTCATTCTGCAAATCACCGGTGACCCCAGAATATACGGCAGAGTTTACGTCGGCACGCACGGGCGTGGAGTCCTGTATGGAGATCCGATATGAGAAGGAAACCAACTATGAGATCTTCGTACTTGTTCAAGTTGTTTATCTTGTCACTGACACTTTTCTATTACTCGCCACTCGTAACAGCGGGTGAGATGCCGCGGCTGATCGAGAAGAACGGGCATCATGAGTTTCTTGTCGACGGCAAGCCGTATTTCATGCTTGGGGCGCAGATGAACAACTCGAGCGACTGGCCGTCGATGCTTCCGGAAGTGTGGCCCGCAATCAAGGATATACATGCAAACACACTGATTGGCATGGGCGGAATCGGCTTCTCTCCTTTCGGGATCGACTTCACGGGCTACGTGAACTCTCCACTCGGATGGAATGAAGTCAGTACGGAAGTGCTGCGCCAGTTTGCGGAGGAATATGAACTTCTGGGTCCCATGGTCGGTGAGGTTGCACACCTTAGCTTCGAAGGCAAGTTGAAGACTGCAGTTGAGGAAAAAGCGGTACATAGCCAGGTCTTCGATTTTGGAAAATGGCAGGCCACTGTTTCTTACGGGCTCCCGCAGTTCGGATTCGGCAATAATCCCCCGGGTAATCCAAACCACGATGGTTGTGCTCTTGTAGCTGAACTCGGCCCCGATGAATTCCTTGTCACCGGCATCGACGCCCGCGTAAGCTTCGGCCTTTCTCCTACCCTCGCGGGACAGCATATGGAGTACCTGCGTGTGGAACAAGGTGTTTATGAAAATGGGAAGTGGAAGTTTCTCCGGATCTGGAATGGCGACCAGACTGATTGGGGATTGAATTTCAAACACAAACCATACGTGCTCCACGTTAAGCCGGGCACTTTTTAGAAATGGAATCAAATGCTGATATGACGATTATTAAGAATAGAGTCGCATGTAAATTCATGAAAAGAAGACGCCGCAGGAAAATTATCCTTCTAATATTTCCGCTTCTCTTGTTCCTGAGTCGGGTGACCCTCGCGCAGACGACGGAACAACTTCAGCGTGAATTCACCGAGCTCCGCTTCGGAATGTTCATACATTTCAGTATTATGACTTTTACCGGCGCGAAATGGGCGACCCCCAATCAGGATGTGCATGAATTTGATCCGGCCCATCTTGACTGTAACCAGTGGGCTGAAGCAGCTGTAGCCGCCAAAATGAAATTCGGCATTCTCACGACGAAGCACCATGACGGTTTCTGCCTGTGGCCCAGCAAGTACACGAAGAACACCGTAGCGAGCAGTCCATGGAAAGACGGTCACGGCGATGTCGTCAGGGAATTCGTGGATGCGTTCAGAGCGCACGGACTATATCCTTGCCTGTACTACTCAATTTGGGATAACACAAAGGGAATTGGAAACGGACCCATCACCCCCGAGGATGTGGAATTCATTAAAGGCCAGATCACCGAACTCCTGACGAATTATGGTCCCATCAAGATGCTTTTCATCGATGGGTGGTCTTGGAAAATGGGACATGTGGCAGTTCCGTATGATCAAATACGTGCGCTCGTGAAGAGACTTCAGCCGGGTTGTCTCCTGGTTGACAACACACATCTCCAGTGCTTGTATGAGAATGATCTTGTCTTTTATGAAGCCGGGCAGATGCTTCCGGCAGATAACACACTTCCAGCTATCCAGAGCGAATTGATCAATAAAAATAGCGGTGACGACTGGTTTTGGGATCCGAGAGTCCCGATGGCTCCGCTGATGAGCGTCAGGAAGATTGTGGATGAGTTGAAGTACTGCGAGCATAGGTGGTGTGACTTCGTCTTGAATTGTCCGCCGAACAGAGACGGGCTTCTCGATTCGAATATTGTCGCTCGTCTGAAGGAAGTCGGTCAGGCATGGTCGCCGGACACTGCGCGACCTCCTTTGCCGAAGCAGGCTCCTTTCATCGAGCACCCGGTTATTCCCGTCTCGGCAACCGCTACCAGCGGAATCGCAAAGGATGCGATCGACGGTTTGAACGATCGCTATTACTATTCTGTCTGGAAGTCGGATTCTTCATTGCCGCAATCCATCACTGTCGACCTTGGGAAAGTGTGCAGTGGCATAAGTGTATTGGACTGTGTGCCACAATATAAAACCGTCGCGACGCCGATCAGCGCGGGGAGCATAGAGTCATATGAAATCTATGCAAGCATCGACGGAGTGCATTTCAGGGAGATCGCGAGCGGTAAATGGAAAGGCGACACTAAAATGAAGGTCGCGACGTTCAAGCCCGCTGATGCGCGCTACATACGTCTTGTAGCTGTTAAGGCAGTGGACAATTATGCTGCTGCGACGGAAATCGCAGTAGGAAGAGATGGCACGACGGCTGCCATTAGGAAATAGAAATGTCGCTGTCTGAAAACTCTCTGCGTCCCTGCCTCTCGCGGGTGAAATTGGTGAAAGCAAAGGAAAGTCGACCGGAGAGGCATGGCACGAAGGTTCCTCCGAAGGAGCCCGTCGGACCTTCTGGGAAACATAGAGTAAATCATTTTTCCAAGACAGCTTCATGTTTGACTTCGAATGCTCGTGGAATTTCGTATTTACAAAATCTACATTTTAAATGGTGGCGGTAGCTTTTACACAATCAGCAGGAGGATTACTCAAATGAAAAAGATTGCCATTATTCTGGCGCTGTCAGGGATAGCGTTCTTATCGGCATTTGCTGAGAAGCCATACCGGGTCACGAAGAACGGCATTATCGTGTCCGTTGAGGATACGGTGATGAACGGTGCAAGACTCGTGCGGGTGGAACCGGTGACAGACCGAATTATCCGTGTCACTGCAGTAAATGCGGGTGACTTTCCAAAGGTGCAGAGCTTGATGATCGTGAAGAAGAAATTCCCCGCAGTGAAGTGGAGCAGGGAAGAGTCTGGCAACGTGGTAGTGCTGAAAACCGCGGCGCTTCAGGTCAGGATTTCGACAAAGACCGGGGCAATTGTGTTCTGCGACCTGAAGGGCAACCCAATACTCACGGAACTGAAGGACGGCGGCAAGACAATCGAGCCGGTGATACTCGAAGGAAAGCATCTGTTCAGGATACGCGACCAGTTCGAGTCCGTTCCCGACGAAGCGTTCTATGGATTGGGCCAGCAACAGGAAGGATGGTTTAACTACAAGGGACATGACGAGGACCTGTACCAGTATAACACAAAGATATCGATGCCGTTCGTAGTCTCGAACAGGAACTACGGCATTCTTTGGGACAATTACTCCCGCTCGAAGTTCGGAGACATAAGGGATT
>CAZRXH010000133.1:6091-8036 GCA_964603995.1 uncultured Bacteroidota bacterium
CTGTACAAGTTCCGCCTGTACTCTGCGGGGCACTGCAAGATGTGGATAAACAACGAGCTGCTTGCAGACCGCTGGAGGCAGTCATGGAACGCATTCGTCCATCTCTTCGACATGCGGCTCGAGAAAGGCAGGAAGTACCCGATACGGATCGAATGGCTGCCGGACGGCGGCGAGTCATACATCTCGCTCAAAGCTAAAACGCCGATCAGTCCGCAGAAGCAGAACGAGCTCTCTCTTTATTCCGAGTACGGTCACCAGATAGACTACTACTTCATCCTCGGCAGCGATATCGATAGTGTCATCAGCGGCTACAGACAGCTTACGGGCAAAGCGCTTATTCCGCCGAAGTGGGCGCTCGGATTCTGGCAAAGCAGAGAACGTTACGAGACACAATCACAGCTTCTCCAAGTCGCGAAAGAATATCGTAAGCTCGAGATACCTTTCGACAATATCGTCCAGGATTGGTTCTACTGGCCGCAGGCTGAATGGGGGAGCATGGAATTCGACAGTACTCGCTATCCGGATCCGAAGGCCATGGTCGATGAAGTGCACAAGCTGCACGAGCATATCATGATCTCAGTATGGGCAAAGTTCTACAAGGGGATCACGAACTTCAACAGGATGATGGATAAGGGATATCTGTACATGGGCAATCTGGAAATCGGGAACAGGGACTGGGTAGGCAAAGGATATCTTTCCACGTTCTATGACGCGTTCAATCCGGGAGCAAAGAAACTATTCTGGAAAATGGTGGACGAGAAGCTGTACCCGCTCGGCTTCGATGCGTGGTGGCTTGACTCGGACGAACCGGACATGCAGTCTAACCTTCCAATGGCGACGCGCAAGTATCTGATGGATCCGACATATCTCGGCCCCGGCGCGGAATATTTCGATGCTTATCCTCTCGAACATTGTCGGGGTTTTTATGACGGCCTTATGTCGGCGAATCCGAATAAGCGCGTGTTCATCCTGAGCCGCTCGGCGTATGCCGGTTCGCAGCGTTACGGCGCGGCAGTGTGGAGCGGCGACATAGCTTCGACATGGCAGGACATGAAGGGACAGATACCTGCCGGATTGAACTATGCGATGTCAGGCATGCCGTACTGGACATTTGACATCGGCGGATTCGCGGTGCCCAACAAGTTCATCAACGCCAAGGGAGCCGATCTTGAGGAATGGCGTGAGCTGTTGACAAGGTGGTACGAGTTCGGCGCGTTCTGCCCACTCTACCGGTCACATGGACAGTTCCCTTACCGGGAAATATTCAATGTTGCTCCGCAGGGGAGTCCTCAGTATGACGCGATGGTGGGCGTGACGAAACTCCGTTACACGCTTATGCCGTATATCTATTCGATGGCAGGCAAGGTGTATTTCAAGAATTACACGATCATGCGTGCACTCGTCATGGATTTCGAGTCCGACCCTAAAGTGACGAATCTTGACAACGAGTATATGTTCGGCCCGGCATTGCTTGTCGCACCGGTCACGACTTACAAAGCGAGAACGAAGGAAGTGTATTTGCCTGCAGGCACCGGATGGTACGATTTCTACACCGGCAAATATTTCAATGGCGGCGAGACTGTAACTACCGAAGCCCCACTGGATGTAATACCGTTATTCGTGCGCGAAGGCTCTGTAATTCCGACCGGGCTACAAATTCAGTACGCCGAGGAGAAAACGAATGGGGAAATCACACTCCATATCTATGCCGGTAAGAACGGACACTTCAGCCTTTATGAAGACGAAAACAACAACAACGATTATCAGAAGAGTATTTATTCCACCATTGAGTTTAATTGGGATCAGGCAAAACAAACGCTCACGATCGGGAAGCGCCGCGGTCAATTCCCGGGAATGGTGAAAGACAGGATAATTAAAGTCGTCGTTGTTTCTCCCGAACACCCTGCAGGCTTTGAATCGGCTCCGATAGTGGAAAAGAGCGTGA
>CAZRXH010000134.1:0-7494 GCA_964603995.1 uncultured Bacteroidota bacterium
CGTATTGAAGTAAGTCTCCGCCCGGCAGAGATATTCCGGATTGCGGGTGAATTCGTACAGGTAGTAGTTTGACTCTATGTTCTCCGGGCGCAAGACATATCCGGAGTCGATGATGGACATATTCATGTAATCGATCTCCTCCGGTTCAATCCCGTAATAGAGCCACATCTTGTAGCAGGAATTCTCGAGTTCTTCGGCTCTCTTCATATCGCCGCCGAGCGCAAGTTCTGCCGGGAAGAACGCGTCGAGGGCGCCGAAGTACGGCTTGTTTACAATACCTGTGTCCATGTTCGCGTGACCGTACCAGAGCTCGCGGTTGACTTTCTGAGCTAAATACTCGTTCACCGCAGCGACGCTGACGTCCCACATTTTCTTGAAATCCTTGTCGCCGAACAACTTCCAGGCTTTCAGGAGATATTCATAGTATGAATCTATGCCGCCGCTAATGTGACTTTCCCTGTCGACCCACTTTCCAGTCTCCACGTTTATGGCCGAGCCTACAAGTCCGATCCTCGACCTTCTATCGAACACCACTACCACGGCCCTCTTCGACTTATCATAGTAAACAGGATTGCCCGTTAGCTTGCTGAGCGTCCCGAACTCAAGTGTGAGTGTCCCTATTTCCGCAGGATTTGAAACGACGCCGCTCGTCTTGCCCGTTTTGAGATTCACATAGCGGTACGGCATTCCGGTCGGAGTATCGAAGATCGGCATCATGCGGTTCGCCAGGTCCGTTGCCAGTTCGAGGAACTTCCTATTGTGATTCAACTCGTAACCCGACAGCAGTCCGCCAAGCTCTCTTATCGTTATCTCAAACGCCTTCACCTCAATGTCCTTATCGAACGACAGGCTGTCGACGATAAGCCGCTCATCTTCCTGGGCTTCCTTTTTCAACCCCATCAGCACCATGGTATCGTAGGCATCCACCGGAGTCATCAGGAGCGATTGCCCGTACCAGTCGTAATATGTTCTGCTTAACGGCTTCAGCTCGTCATGTCCCCACGCGTACTTCCTATAATTATTCCAGGCAAAGAGAAACTCTCGCCTTACCTTTTCCGCGTACTCTGTTTTCAGCGAGCTATAATGCTGCGCAAAACTCATCGAGCTTCCGGCAACGATGATGACGGAAATCAGAATGAGAGACCGGATTCTTGAGAAACGGATGGGAACGCGTCTCATATCGCAAGCACCTTAACGGTTAGTTGAAGCGATCTTACATCGCTGCGCCACGACTTGACCGGCACAGCCCGGTGAATCAAACTCGTTCCAATATAGCGATTGAGGTGCGCTAGATGAAATGCGGCAGCCGTGGTATCCGTACCGTTATGATTTGCATCGTCTGTTTCAATATCATCACCTCGCGGGTACTCCGAATTACCCCTCTGCCTTTTAGACCCGCGAGGTTAGCCGACGGGCTGCTCGATGCGCGGTCCGCCCGCAAGACTGCTATTCTCCTTTCAATGGATGCGCTATCTTCGCGCTGTACGTCTTGAAGTCGAAGCCATGATAGAAAGGGCTCTCCTGATTATGACATTTCACGCACACTTCCTCTGTCGGCAATGTCAGCCCGACCGAAACCGCCGCTATCGTCTTTGCATGTATTCCCTTCATGACGTTCATCTTCCAGTAGTCCGCCCCTGCTCCATGGCATGATTCGCACTGGACGCCCTGAGTAGGATCGAAGCTGGCCTCGAACATGCTTGCGGGTTCGCCGTAACCCGTCTCATGGCATTTCAGGCACTTAGGAGATTTCTGCGGATCGTCGATCCCGCGGGCCTTCGCCACCGCTTTCGCAGTATCAGAAGCAAGGTCTGCATAAGCATGCGCGTGCTTTGATGCTTCCCAGATCTTGTACTGATCACCAATCTTCTCTGTGGAATGGCACATCTTGCACTTGTTCACGCCAATGTACTTGTGAGCACCATCGGAAGGAGCCGCCGACTGAGCGAACGTCAGACTCACGCCGAGCATGAAAATAAAGACGGCTATCAACAGAGCTATGATTCGTTTCATTTTCCTGATTTCCTTTCTATTTGTCTGATCTTCAGGAACAAAAGCACGGCCAGCAAAGTGATTATCAACGTGGCAACGCCAAGTCCGTGTCTCCTGAAATAGTATTCGTCTACTGCACCGAGCGCGCTCTTCTGCGCCTCGGCGACTATCTTCAATCCGGGTCTGGCCGCAGATTTTACCGCGGTCGCATCGAATAAATGAACCTGGACCCGGGCCTCAACCAACGACTGGTTCACGTCTTTGAGAGAGTAACTCGCATCCGATACATCCATCCCAAGCTGCTCAGCATGGGCAAGGAGCGCCTCGGCGTCCTTCCTGCCGCGCGTCAGGCTGTCGAGTGTAGAACGTATAGCGAGAATCGACCCGGCAGCGGAATCGGACGGGTCGTCTTTATGGCAATTTCCACAAACCGCGTTTTTCCCAAATCCTATCAATGCGTCGGACGGCTGTCTGACCAGGTGATTGCTGTGACAAACGACGCATCCGGGCAGTTTTTCCTTGGCAAAGGCAGCCCTGTGGACGCTCTTGTCGAACAGATCGGCGTTAGCCTGATGACATGTTCCGCAGACCGAAGCTACCGAGGAAGCTCCTGGAGGCACTGCCCCGTGATTCCCGTGGCAGGAATTACAGGCAGGTGCACTCAAGTCGGAATTCTGAAGCAAGGCTATTCCGTGGACGCTCTGCTTGTAGTTCGCATACTGGTCGGTTGGTATGTGATACTCGGCCATGTACTCCTTGTTGCTGTGGCACTTCGCGCATGTCTGAGGAATGTTCGTCGGATAGACCGGCGAGCGCGGGTCCTTCACCGGCCTGATTAGATGGTTTGAATGACAGCTCACGCAGGTAGCAGGCTTCGGGTCCCCTGCCTTGTTACGCTCACCATGCACACTCGTCAGGTATTTCTCATACTGATCGACCGGCAATCCCGGGTTGAATTTCTTAATATAATCGGGATTGCTATGGCACTTTGCGCAAGTCTTTGTCACGTTTGTCGGATAGACCGGCGAGGCCTTGCTGTTGACGTCGACGATATTGTGTATTCCATGACAGGAGATGCACGACGGACCGTCGTTGCTTTCGCTGAGCGCCCTGCCGTGGACACTGGACATGAACTGATCCATTACATCGTCAAGGTGGAACTGCGTCTTGAACGCGGTCTTCCCGGGGCCGTGGCACTTCCCGCAAATTTCCGGGATTGCTGACGGCTTTGGAACGCCGATATATCCCTTCTTCGGATCCATCGCGGCGTCCTGATCTTCGATGGTCGGATCGCCGCCGTGGCAATCGGCACATGTAACCCCTGCCTTGTAGTGTACATCGTTCACGTAAGCCGCGGCCTCGTCGGCACCGATGTCCCGGTGACAGATGAAGCATTTGTCAACGACCTTTTTGGATTGTGTCTGCGCGCCGGCAGTATTCAACAAACCGAACAGAGCCGGGATAACGAAAAGGAATAGCATCTTTTTCATCGTCATCTCGCTCCTATCGCCGTGAGAACGATAATATACAGGATCACGCCGATCCCGATGTAATTGACAATTCTGTTCCTTGCTCCTTTCGGCGTTTTCGAATCCCAGAACGGGACAAGGAACCACAACAGGCCTGCGATCCCGAAGAGCGAAATGCCGAGCACTTCCCCATCCATGCTGAGAATCTTCGCCGGGAAGAACTTCAACGACTGGAACATGAAAAGGAAATACCATTCGGGTCTGATACCCATTGGCGCCGGAGCGAAAGGATCCGCTTTGTGTCCGAGTTCCCACGGAAAGTATACTGCGAGGATCGCCAGCACATTCAACACGATCAGCCAGAGAAGGACGTCTCGCAACACGAAGTTCGGAAAAAATGGAATGTGGTTCTTCTTCGACTCAGGCAGATCCTTCCACGACTCCGGTTCGCTAATACCCTGCACTTGTATGAATAGGAGATGAATCCCGAGGACGACTGTGAATATGGCCGGGAGCACTGCGACGTGAAGACCGTAGAAACGGGTCAGCGTTGCCGTCGTTACGTCGGAACCATTGCGGAGGATTTCCATGATCGGCTTGCCGACGATCGGTATGACACCGACGATCTCAGTCCCAACTTTCGTGGCGAAATAAGAAAGCGTGTTCCACGGAAGGAGATAACCACTGAACCCGAACGTCAGCGCGAGCGCCAGCAAAATGAAACCCGAGAACCAGGTTAGCTCCCTGGGTGCTCTGAAAGCCTTAGTGAAATAAACGGAGAACATGTGGATGATGACGGAGAGGATCATCAGGTTTGCCGACCAACTGTGTATCGACCTTATCAGCCAGCCAAACTGGACTTTCGTCACGATGAACCTGACGCTCTCGTATGCGGTCTGGGCACCGGGTTGGTAGTACATGAGAAGTAGTATCCCCGTGACTACCTGGACAATAAAAAGGAAGAGGCTCACTCCGCCGAAGTAATACCAGAACGAACCTCTGAAATGGGGTACTTTCTTTTCATGCGCAAAGTGCTCGAGGAAGGTAAGGTCGTACCGCTGATCGAGCCATCGCAGCAGTTTCGAATCGTTGTTCATTTGCGCCTCCTCAGCTCTTCGACACGATTATGTCGTCGCCTTTTACAGCGACCTTGTATTCAGTCAGCGGACGCGGAGGAGGCCCCGAAATGTTTCTTCCGTTGAGATCGTAGACACCACCATGGCAGGCGCACCAGATCCTCTGCATGTCCGGGCGATACTGTACAGTGCACTGCAGGTGCGTGCAGACCGCGCTGAACGCCTCTATCTTGCCGTCGGGTGTATCGACGAGAATCGCCGGCTCGTTCCCGAACCTGAACACCTTGCCGGAGTTCGGCTTGAAGTCCTTCACCGATCCCGCAACGACGCTGGAGGGCGCCGCTTCGGTTTGCGGAGGAACCTTGAAGTAATCGAATATGGGATACAACACTGCGGCAAGCCATGCGACGACTCCGAATCCCAAGAGATAATCGAGGAATGTTCTTCGGGACATCTTTCCAGTAGCAGGGACATCCATTATTAGTGTCTCTCCTCTTCTTAAGTTGATCAAAGACAGCGGCAGGGTTGCCTGCTTCACAACTCTATTTTACTGTAAGACCTACTTGTCGAAATCGCCGTTAGAACTGTATGCAAACCGGAATTGAAAAGTCGTACGGACAGACCTATTCTGGGGATCTGCCAGCAAGGGAGAGGGGAGTTTGGCATTATGTGCTCTGTCAAAATGCATCTCGGCTTAACACTCTTACCAAGGATTGCAATGGTCATGCCGCCAAATCTGGACATTTACTAAAAAATGCAGGGCGAACTCAGAGATGTTGCGGCAATTTGCCAACCAGACAAGGGCAGTAGAGGTGAATCTCCACCGAAGGCTCTAGTTTTTAACAGTGACGGACACTGGTGACTTGTCCTACGGGTGGACTTCGGTGAGAACGCAGCCTATTGTCATGATGTCTCAGGTGTTCTTAGACCCAGATTTCATTTTTGTTCTGGCATAGATGAAGGAGATGGCGAGAAGTACGACGCCGAGTATGAGAAACGATACAATACGGAACACGGGCTCGAGCTTTATGATTCCTATGATAGTCAGATAGAGAGCCGTAAGAAGAAATGTCAGCAGGGCCATCCAGCGATACTTCATGTTCTTGAGCACCAGGCTGATAACATAGTAAACGACGGCGACGGCCAGCCATGAGAGACTGACATAGTCATTGGGGACTGAGTGGTACAGTGCATACGGGAAAATGAAGAACGCCGCGGCGAGATAAGCGGTACGCATCTTGTCGGTCTTCAGTTCAAGGCGGTGCTGTTGCCAGTTGAGGACGCGCGCGCTGAGCAGAGCCACGACTCCGAAACTGAGGCTCGTAATACTCACCTTTCCCGCGAGTGCTAAATATGCTATGAAGATAATTGTGTAGATAACAAAGTTTGCAACGACAATGAACTTCGAGCGAAACCACACCGCTGTCGAGACGACAAGCAGGCTTTGCCAGCACAAGGGAATGAAGAAAATCGGGACCCGAAAGGCCGCTATAATCGCTGCGCTCAAAGCTGCATATCCTGTCATCGCGTAGAAGAAGGTCTGAAACCTGCTCTGCTCCTTCGACCAGAAGGCGATTGCCAGGCCCAGGAAAACGAAAGATGCCGCCAGATGTAATATGATCATTTGGTCCTGGAATTTTGACACCGTCTCCAGGAAGAAGAACCCGTACCCAAATCCCGCATTCAGCAAAGCGCC
This sequence comes from uncultured Bacteroidota bacterium, assembly GCA_964603995.1. Lineage (GTDB taxonomy): Bacteria > Bacteroidota > Ignavibacteria > Kryptoniales > JAKASW01 > JAKASW01. The sequence goes on from CAZRXH010000134.1 coordinate 6,234, forward strand.
AAGTATGACAGTGACATCTTCCTTCTCTTCTCTCGGACGCATGAAGGCCGCGGATGCAAAGAGTACCGGCCAGAAGAGTGCGCTGAAAACGGCGCCGTACGGAATCATCCTCAGGGCAAGCGGATTCCCAATCACCGGGTTGTTGAGGAACCATATGAGGTTTGTGAAGTAGGTGACCGCGATCCCCAAGATGAGAAGTCTCTGCCAGTTGTATCTGATGACGAAGTACACGGCTAAGGCAGCAACGACCAGGTTGATGCCGAAGAATGAATAAACTTGCTCGCTCATCAAGGCGGTGACGAATCCCAACGCAAGACTCAACGAGATGAGGTACACCGACTTCTGGCGGACTGAGACGAACAGGCTGAAGGCAACAATCAGCAGAAGAAGGGTTACTTCCGTGAACCTTGTGCCCAGGAGCGGTTGGGAGCTGAAATAGTGAAGACGCAATGTGGCGAAGTAGAGCAAGACTAATCCACCGCCAAGTAGATATCCCGAAAGAAGTGGGGAGGATCTTCGAAGGAGTCGCGACAGAAGCATGACTCCCCCGGCAAGGAAGTACCCGAGGATTGGAGCAAACGCCGGTTGAAGTCTGTCGAATGGCTGGAGCAGGAGGAACACGACTCCGATCATCAATGCGACAATTCCGACCTTGGCAAACCAGTATAATCCGATTCTGAGTTCGAGCGTATCCTTTGTCTCGTTAACAAGCTCGCGCTGCTCAACAGCTGCGGTTGCTTTCTTCAGTTGGATCGGCTCAAGGTCCAACCGCTGCTCTATCCGTTCTATTCTCGCCTCGAGGTTTGCGAGAACCTGGGCCAGCAATTCCTCATTCTCTATTGGCTGATGGTCGTCAGGCATATGCGCTCCTTCCGTTTGTGGCGCAGGCGGATGCTTCGACACATCCTTTCCGCATCGGAGCTCACAAACTGGTATTGTTTTTATCTATATGCTATTGTCACCGGCACTCAATGCGGTGATCAAAGAAACTGACTCAGGCGATTACAGAACCAAGAGTACTGTGCGAATACAAGTTCGGACAAACGAATGGATAACGGGATTGCACCAGCGATCTTGCCCCCTTGCCAACATCTGGTCCAAGGTAAAACTCCAAATGCCCTCCAATTAGTGGTGCGACGAAACGACGCCAGCCTTAAGCTGTTACCTACGTCGGCAATATTAACGGCCAAACGAACAATTGTCAAGTCTCGGGACGGATTAGGGTGTGCGACAAATTTGTAAGGGGTTTTCATTAGGCTGC
>CAZRXH010000135.1:0-7309 GCA_964603995.1 uncultured Bacteroidota bacterium
ATGGCGCGACTTGGTAATATATCACACATGCTCTCATCAGTTTGACCACCAAGTCGCCTTTCATTGTTATTGAATTCTCCACCCGCTAAATTTTACTCGCATTTTAACTGGAGACATGCGTGTCGGCATTCATGGTGCATCCCAGAAGGAAGCACTTGCAGTTCCTGAATCGCTAAAACATCGAAAGGAATGTAGCATGAAAGTACTCATAGCAGACAAGCTCTCGGACAAGACCGTCACGGCGTTGCAGGCTCTTAGAACGGAGGTTACGGTCAATCCCGAATTAACGGCGGACAGCCTGCCGGAAGCAATAGATGACTACGACATTCTCATCGTGCGTTCCACGAAGGTAACGGCAAAAACAATCGAGGCGGCGAAGAACCTCTCACTCGTCATCCGCGCTGGCGCCGGCGTCAATACAATCGACCTCGCAGCCGCCAACGCACGCGGTATCTACGTTTCAAACTGCCCCGGCAAGAACACAGAGGCAGTTGCGGAGCTCGCAATTGGGCTTCTCATCTCCGCAGACAGGCAGATAGCAAATGCCACCGCCGATCTCCGCAACGGACAGTGGAGGAAGAAAGAATACGGGAAGGCACGCGGATTGAAGGGACGCACGCTTGGTATCGTCGGATTCGGTGCAATCGGCAAGTCTGTCGCAAAGCGAGCACAGAGTCTTGAAATGAAAGTCGCCGCATGGTCACGACACTTGACGGCGCACGTCGCTGATCAATACGGCGTCTCATACACGGCAGACCTCATCTCCCTCGCGCAGCAATCAGATGCAATCAGCGTGCACGTCGCCCACAAACCGGAGACAAATCACCTCATTGACAAGCCTTTTCTCGATGCCATGAAGAACGGAGCAATCCTGGTCAACACTTCGAGAGGAGAAGTCGTAGACACTGCCGCCCTCAGAGATGCTATAAAGACAAAGAGACTGAGAGTCGGAGTAGATGTATTCGAGAATGAACCGGCAGGTGGCGAAGCAGAGTTCAGCGACAGGGAGCTTGCCGGAATAGTCACCGCCACGCCACATATCGGTGCTTCGACTGACCAGGCTTCCGAGGCAATCGCGGACGAAGTGGTAAACATCGTAAGGTCGTTTCAACAGACCGGCGTGCCGCTGAATTCGGTGAACATCCGCTTGCGCTCCACTGCCACACAATCACTCGTCGTCAGGCACTACAACAGAGTCGGAGTCCTCGCCGGAATATTGGACAAACTCAAGACCAGCGGGATAAATGTCGAAGAGATGACGAACATCATATTCGATGCTTCGAAAGCTGCCTGCTGCACACTTCTCCTGGATGACGCACCATCAAAGGACATCCTTAGCGAGATGGGAAAGGATGACAACATCATCGAGGTAGCTCTGAAGTCGATCTCTTAGAATAGACGCACGACTCACTTATTCAATGTCAATCGGTGCAAGCGAGTCGTACATCGAAGTCGGCAGGACGCGCTACTTCATCAATATCATTTTTCTCACTGCAGTGAACGTTTCGCCATCGTCAGCCGCCGCATTAATTCTATAGAAATACACTCCGCTGGCGTATTCACTCATATTGATTTCTCTCGTGTAGCTGCCCGCACCCATCCTGCCATAGTTCCATTCGCGGACTCTCTGTCCCAATATGTTGTAAACATCTAGAACCACGTTCGATGGCCTCTTCAAGTCGAATCCTAACGTCGTCGATGGATTGAACGGGTTAGGATAATTCTGATAGAGAGCAAAGCTTGTCGGCAACGACGCCACTTTTGGCTGGCGAACCGCGAGCATGACACCGCCTGCACGATACACATCAAGTCCACCGAAATCAGTCCCTAGCCATTTGTTCCCTTGCTTGTCGATTGCGATCGAGAGTACCGTGTTGTCGGAGAGGCCCGAGTTGGACGTGTTGTAAACAGTCCAGTTCGTTCCGTCGAACTTGGCGACACCGCCACCATAAGTCCCTGCCCAAATGTTGCCTTCTGCATCGATCGCAAGTGCAGTGACGATGTTGTCAGGTAAGCCAGAATTGCCGGCATTGTAATCGGTCCAGTTTGTCCCGTCGTATTTTATCAATCCACCGCCGTATGTGCCTAACCACTTGTTGCCCTTCGCATCCACAACAATTGTCCAGACATAGTTAGCCTGGGGATTCAACTGAGCAAGGTTATAAGAAGTCCAGTTCGTCCCATCAAATCTTGTCAGGCCCTCCCCCGCAGTTCCAATCCACTTGATACCCTGCTGGTCTATTGCGACAGCAGTCAGGCTGTTAGTCGGAATCTTGGAATCGATCGTGTTGTAAAGAGTCCAACCCGACTCACTCAATTCCTCGAGCCCGCCGCCATCTGTCGCAAACCATTTGTTTCCATTCACATCTATCGCAATAGAACGCACGTACCCGTTCGCCAGACTGGAATCTGCGACGCGGTAGACCATCCAGCTGGTTCCGTCGAACTCTGCAACTCCTCCTGCCTGTGTCCCGACCCATTCGTTTCCACTTCTGTCCACAGCAAGCGCACGAACGTAGTAATATGGACGGCCGGAATTATCACCGGGATTATACGTAATCCAGCTGCTTCCATCATATTTTGCAAGGCCGCCGGCTTCCACGCCGACCCACTTGTTTCCTTCGCTGTCCGCTGCAATTGCCCACACACGGTTATTCGGCAATCCAGAATTACCGCCAGCTTCATACACCGTCCAACTCGTCCCGTCAAATTCCGCGAGTCCACCGTACCATGTCCCAATCCACTCATTCTCCTGAGAGTCTGTCAGGACAGCATAGATGTTGTTGTCCGGAAGCTCCGAGTTGCCGGTGTTGTAGTCGGTCCATGTCGTCCCATCGAATTTCAAGAGACCATTGCCGTCGTAAGTTCCGACCCATATGCTGCCCGAGCTGTCAATCGAGAGAGATGTAACATGGTCCAGCAGCAGACCAGTGTTACTCCCATCATAAACCGTCCAGCTTGCTCCATCGAACTTCGCGAGCCCACCTCCATCCGTTCCGATCCATTCGTTCCCCTGCTTGTCTACTGCGACTGCATCGACAGTATCGTCCGGCAAACCGGAGTTCCCCGTGTTGTACACGGTCCAGTTTGTTCCGTCGAACCTTGCGAGCCCACCGCCGTTGGTACCAATCCATTCGTTCCCTCGTGCATCAAATGCGATCGCATCGATGCTGTCATTGGGAAGGCCGGAGTTGGCAGAGTTATAGACCGTCCAGTTTGTGCCGTCAAATTTCGCCAACCCGCCGCTGGCAGTGCCGATCCATCGGTTGCCATTAGCATCCTGGACCACCACGTTGACCACACTGTCCGGGATGCCGGAATTATGTGTATCATAGATTGTCCAGCTTGCGCCGTCAAATTTCACAAGCCCCCCGCCGCGTGTTCCGATCCACTTGTCTCCGCGGCTGTCAACCGCAATCGTGCTGACGGAGTAATCCGGCATACCTGAATTGACCTCGTTGTAGAATAGCATCGTTCCGCTGCTCTTGTCAAGCCTCACAAGACCTGCCCCGCCGACCCAAAGATAATTTCCATCGTCGGCTACCGCATAAACGTTCGTTCCGGAGGTCAAATTAAACCAGGTTGGACTCTGCGCAAACGATTGTCCCGTTGAAAGGAGTAATAGAACTATGGATGTAACAACGATACTGTATTTTCGGTGAAAAAACTTCATGTCTTCTCCGACTCTAGTTGGATTGTCGTCATTCCGTGAATTTTTAAACATCCGACCGAATAAATCACAGAATAAGACGCCTGCAAGTCGAAAAAGATAAATCATCCCGGCAATCTTTTGTGAAGTCTCTGTCCGAATGGGGTGCTCGTCCGAGAGACTACAGAAACGCCGAAGTTCCCGCTTCACACTTACGCTGGCCACGACGCGCGTCGTGCAGCGCCATATTGATGACGCCGGCCCTTTATGGAGAAAAGGCTATCTTAGCCCAGCACGAAAGGTCAGGCAATCCCCTTCGAGTTCAGATAGGGGCCGTAGTTCTTGTCGGTGGTCATAATGTGTTCACTCAGCCAGTTCTTCAGAAATTGCATGACATCGAGAGTCAATGTCCCTTCCCCCGACTTATATCTGGCAAGGAGCGATTCGACTTCCTTCACCATGTCTTCATGAACCTTCTTGTGCTGGGCATAGAAGGGATAAGCACTGGCCCGCATCAGTCCCTCTTCTTTCGAGAAATGTACTTTCGTATACTCAACCAGTCCCGTAAGAACCTCGCCAATCTTTTCCTTCCCTTTTCCGGCTTTCATCGCGTCGTGGAGACTGTTCAGCAAGTCTATCCACTTTTTGTGTTGCGCGTCGATCTCATTTATGTGGACGCTGAAGCTATCGTTCCAAGTCATTAGTGCCATTTGGTACTCCCTCGAGTTTATTTTTGTTCAACGATCAATCACGGCAATGTCCGTTCACCCTGCAGGTCAGGCGTATGCCGTCTCGTTGTAAATCGGAGTTCTTCCCGGAGTCTTTAAACCGAACAATGCACCAGAACACTTGCCGCCGCGCACGGCAACCTCGGCTCCGGCAGCTCAATCGGGGATCTCATCGCGATCCAAACCACAAGGGATTCCTTTACGATTAATTTGGCAAGGCCCATACAGTCAGTCGTTTGGGCTGGTGCACATACGGATCATTCTATCCACAAAGCGCTGCACACAACTGGACTCGATCAAGCAGTCCACCGGACCGTGTCGCTGAATTCCAAGTACCAGATGGACGCAGCAGCGCTTCGCGAGGTTGCCACTTTCAGAACTTGACAGTCATTCCAAGTGTCGGCAGGATGGGCAACAACTTTTCAGCTACAATCTTAGGTTGGCCCTGACTGTCGAATCCGTAATAGTATGCTTGAACATTGGCGAAATCAAAGATGTTGCTCACGTCTAAGAATGCAGAAGATGGCAATCCGAAAAGCTCAAAGTCTTTGGTCACTCTAACGTCAACTCTTTTGTAAGCGGGCAAGTAAGCAAAATTAGGACTTCCTAATTGCCATGCCCAGGTACTCAATGAACTGTCGTAAACTGCAACCGAAGGAGTGTACGGATAGCCGCTGCCATAGACTAACCGGACGACAAGATCCCATGACTTCCCAAGATTGAAGTCGCTGACTGCTGCGACGGTGTTCCGCTGGTCGGTATTCCTCGGGAAGTAAAAACTGATAGTGTCGCTCGCCGTCAGCTTCTGCTCCGCCTTCAGATGACTATAGCTTATCCATCCGGAGAACCACGACGTCGAATACATCAAATAGACATCTACGCCGGCCGCTTTGCCGACCGCATCGTTCTTCCTCGAATAGTAAACTCTTCCGGAACTTGAAACAGTCGACGATATAAGGTCGCTGTAAACCTTGTCGTATGCCTCGATCTTCAGTTTGAGAAAGTTATGATCAGTCTCATCCGACAGGATATTGTAGTCAACACCGATGACATAGTGGATCGCCTTCTGCGACTGTGTATTGGTGTCGGATGGAGTCGAATGTTCCAGTTGCTGATAGACGGGGGACTGATAATAGACTCCCCATGCTCCGCGTAGAGTGAGTTCCGGATTTATTCTATATGCAAGATTCAACCGGGGACTCCAGGTCAATTCTTCATCGAGGTCAAAGTAATCAAACCTTCCGCCGATATTGATGATCGTTCGTTCACCGGCTTGGAGAATGTTTTCCACAAACCCGGCAGTTTTAAATGATTGCGCGTCTATGCTGCCGAATTCATTATCGACTTCATTCTGATTCCGAAAGCTACTTAATGTGTCCGGGTATTGAGTGCCATTGTTAGTGAATTCCGAAATTGTCTGTTGATTTATCTGGTCCTGGTAATAAAAAATGCGCTGATAGCTCGCTCCCACCATCACGCCGTAAAAAGGAAGGACCTGCATGTTATAGGACGAGTTGAGCTCCAGCGTTTTGATTCGAAGACTGTTGTCATAGAATTTGGTGGTCGTGTCTCTATAGAAAATAATATCGGGAAGCTCGTTGGAATCGAACGCGAATGCGTATTGATTCTGATTCAACGAGTGCTCCGACTCGAGCTGGTCATAATACGAAATCTCCGACTTCAGTGCCGCTTCCGAGGAAATCACGTCCGTACTCTGAAGAGCAACCATGCTACTGTAATAGTGTGCGTGTTGCTCGCTTGTATCGTGCCACGCCTGGGAAAACGAACCTGTGTAGGCTTTGTTCACTGTGTAATATGGATACGTGTATGAGCTACCATTGTCGAATGAAGGGTCCTCGTTGAAAGCATCGCCGGCATGAATGAACAGGAGCGACAACTTATGCTGCGGCGCAAGCCGGTAGGCCAGTACACCCTGCACGTCATAATATGAAATATGCAAGTCCGGCGCGATGTTGAGCATCTTCATCGCGTACTGTGTGTAGCTTTGCCTGGCACCTATAATGAAAGACCCGTTGCTACCGATCGGACCTTCAAGGAGTGCATCGGCGTCTGTCAGACTGAGACTTGCCTGCCCTTTTATCTTATCCCTGTTCCCATCGCGGTACACAATGCTGAGGACGGAACTCATCTTGTCTCCATATCGTGCACTGAACCCGCCGGTCATCAAATCCATTTTCTTGATCATATCGGCATCGAATATGCCGATACTTGCATTCGATGCTTCCTTAATATGATACGGCTCATATACCTGAGTGCCGTTTACCAATACAAGGTTTTCGTTAAAGTCGCCGCCGTGGACATTGAACTTAGCGCTCATTTCGTTGTCGTTCGACACGCCCGGAAGCATTTCCACGCTGCGAAGCACATCGGCGTTCAGGCTCGTAATCTTTCCAATCATCTCGCTTTGTATGGAGACGGTGTTGACTTCCTTCTGATTTCCTTCGCTGCTTTCCCGGTTTGCATACACCGTCATATCCTGCAGGAGTATATCGAGAGAGGTGAGAGCTACGGAAAGCCGGATATCCTTTTTCACCGAAACCGACGCTACCGACGTTCTGTAGCCTACGTAACTGAACTGGATCCGGTAATCGCCCGCGACCAAAGCAATTGCAAATCTCCCATGATCGTCGGTAACGGTGCCTTGCTGAGTACCCATGACAAGCACGCTCGCAAAAACGACAGGCTCGTTCGTGGACGCGTCGCGGACCACCCCGCTGACACTGAGAGCCTGCGCATAAATATTCGAAACGACAGCAAAGATTGCGATGGTTTCCAGCCCTATACCCTTCATGTTACCTCCCGTCGTTCTTTGGAAGTTTACCGACAGAATCTATTCACTGCTGACGGGATATGCAACCTTGCCACCTTGCGACCCGGCCACCGTGCAACTTAGATATCTCGCGAATGCAAC
>CAZRXH010000136.1:0-7116 GCA_964603995.1 uncultured Bacteroidota bacterium
CTAGTTTCGAAAGGCAAAGGACATGTGTTGAGTACGCATACACAATGTTGAGATCGTGGGTGACGTTAAAGACGGTGAGGTTGTGTTTCCGCCAGATCTCTTTCAAGAGAGAATAAATGGTTTCGCCCCCTGCAACGTCGACTGCGGTCGTCGGCTCATCCAGAAACAGAATGTTTGGATTGGAAGAGAGAACCCATGCAACGAGCATCCTCTGGAATTCTCCACCTGACAGGAAGCCTGCCCGCTTGTTTAGAATACCGCTTTCTAACCCGACATGAGACAGGTGCTTCAAGATTTCCGAGTATTCTATTTTCTTAAGCCCGAAAAAATCTCGAACAGTCAAAGGCATATCTCTTACGGACATTTGATTCAGTCCCTGCGGTAGATATCCGATTTTCGGTTTCTTGTGCCACTCTAACTCACCTTCATGGGCCAGCAGTCCCAGCAGTGATTTCACCAACACTGTCTTCCCAGATCCGTTCGGACCCAGTATTGTTAGGAATTCCCCTTCGTCGACGCTGAAACTCAGGTCGGACAAAACCGGTGCCCCGTCTAACGTCACATTGAATTTGCTGACTTCCAGTAATATCTCGCTCATTGTTTCACCTGTTGTTTCCATTCACACTAACAAACCTCAGTTCCGGGGAATAGAAGCCAATGACTCGCCTCTCAATGAGGCTCCGACGACACGATTCTTCAGCGGCGATACTCCGCACAATTTGCTATCTCACTGGGCTAACACGAGTGTGGCGGCAGGCTGGGACATTCATTTGCGTTTTGGCCGATCCTTTCGAGTGCGTTGCAGATCAGCAGTCTCGCTCAATTGGATGTGGGCGAGGATCTTCTTCACCTGAGAGCCCTTCAGCTTCTCGTCATATTTTCGATAGAGCAGGATGGTCTCTTTGAGAGAGTCGTAGTAAGCGGAGCAGAACGGACACGAGGGAAAATGCTCCCGCAGTTTCTTGCACGTCGGCGAGCTGAGATCCTGGTCGACCTTCTCACATATCTCCCGCAAATACTTCTTGTGACCTCTGAGCTTCATCCTAAAACCGACCTCCTCATTTCGTCTCTCGAAGGCGTCTTCAGATATTGAAGTCTTAGCTCTAAAGCGGGGAAGGCTATCTTCAAAGATCGCAGGACTTCTCTGTGAGGAAACAACCCTGACGTCTTTCTTCGCAGATATGATGCCTCGGTTCACCGGAAGGTTCCGCATCGTATTCAGAGGAGTTTCGTCTCTGTCCTTGAGCCACAGTGTGTTCCTAGGCATCGGCGACTCGCCAGTACGGCAAGAAAGCGCTTAAATCCCGGAAGTTTGACATGCTATCCCTCCGTTCCCAGACGCAAGTTCAAACCGGCGAACAGCATGCGCCCGGGCATAGGGTAACCATATATCGTCTGGTAGCTGACGTTGAAGAGATTCTCTCCCTTCATGATGATTTGCGCGAACTTCGTGGCGTCGTAAGATATGTGTCCACCGACGACCGTGTAATCGGGTAGCTTCCTCTGCGAGTTGTCGGCGCCGTACAGGTTCGCTATGTGTTCCAACGTCAGGTTGACGGCTGCCATTTTATAAATGTAATTGAAGCCGATGAACAATTTCTGTTTCGGGGTTGAGTAGGTCTGTTTGCCAGGATCCACGTAGCTGTAACTTGCATCGACGCTCAGATTACCAGTTGGCCTGTAGTGTCCCGCGAATTCGACGCCTCTGTGAGTGAAGCTTCCCGAGTTGAGCAATTGCAGGTTCGGGTACACGCCTTCGGTGAGTATCAAATTACTTCCCTCGGCGACGAAGCCTGTGAACTCGAAAGCTATGTCACTCGTGAGCGAATGCTGCAGACCTGCCTCATAATTCCAGAGTCTTTCAGGTTTCAAATTCGGATTGGGTGCAGGGAACAGGTACAATTCCCGGATTGTCGGGCTTCTGAATCCTTTCGAGACCGAAGCCTTCAACGTCGTGGACGTTGTTACCGCCCATGCGACTCCGACCTGGGGAACAAGCTCGTCGCCATAAACGCTGCTGAGTTCAAACCTTGCGCCGGCGTTCAACATAATCCGGTCGAAGAACAGCTGTTCCACAAGCCCGTAAACTCCGAACTCATCCAAGTAATGTCTCCCGTAACTGAAACCTGTGATGTTGTTGACTGCCGTGCCACCATAGCGCTGGAAATCAGCCCCGAGAGTGACGATGGTTCCCTCGAATGGGTGATAATTCTGATAAAACAGTGCGCCTAAGTTCCTGTCGAGCGAATGAAATCCGTCATAGACCGTATGATTGCCATAACTATAAAAGAGCTTCAACGATCCGTCGAATCGGGAAAATTTGTTCGTCAGCGAGAGCCCGGTTGTGCTCCTGAGGACATCTACCCAGTTGTTCACTAGTGGGGAATATACCGTGCCTGGATCGTAGGTCTTGAATTTGTTTATGATACCGTTCAAACGGAGAGAGAAATTCTCGTTCAGGTTGTAGCCGGTATTGATATATCCGCCGCCTGTGCTGAAACTCGAATTCGCCCTGTGCCCATCGGTCAGGTCCCGGTCGCCGGAGACGAGAATATCAAACTTATCATTCCGGTAGCCGGCTCCGGCGCTGTATTCCTGTGTATTGAAAGAGCCGTACGTCGCGGCGGCACGGAGCGAAGTAGCTTCACGTCCGCTCTTCTTCGTGATGATGTTGATAACTCCGCCCATCGCATTCGTTCCGTAGAGGACACTTGCGGGTCCTCTAATGACCTCGACTCTCTCCGCATCCTCGCTCAGGTAGGAATCGGGGAGCGGGTGGCCGAATAGTCCCATAAACTGCGGTACGCCGTCGATCATCACAAGCACCTGAGTGTTTGGGCTTCCGCCGAGCCCGCGTATTGTAATAGTTCCGGCCTGACTGTTAATCCCGTAGCCTATGACGCCTCTCTGCGCGACGAAAAGACCTGGAACCTGTTCACTTAAGGCACCGAGCAGCGAAATCTGTCCGCTTGATTCCAATTCCTTTGAAGTGACTACGGAAATGCTTGCGGGCACGAATCTCTCGCTCATCATCTGCTGCGTACCGGTGACGACAACGGGGCGGCTGTAGTAGATTTTAGCGGAATCGTTTTTTGAAGTTTGTCCGTACCCGTTTGATAAATAGAAGAAAGTTATTACAAATGCATACGAAATTGTTTTCATTTTGTTCGCATCCTTTAATTGCACAGCCCGATGACAGAAGATACCTCTGACGAAATGAATTAGATTTCTTTTCCCGACAGAGTAAGACTCAATTTCCCGTGTTTTACTCCTTTGAAGCTCAATATCTTGGTCGCGATCCTGTCGATCTTTTCCGCTTTGTCCCTGAGGAGTATGACCTCGAGGCAATTGTCGTGATCGATATGGACGTGGGAAGCGGATATGATGCTCTTGAAGTGATCGTGCTGGAGATCAGTAAGCCTGGCCTCCAGCTCGCGCACGTGATGGTCATACACAAACGAGAGGACTCCAAAAGCATCTGCCTTCCCGTCGTGTATATTTTCTTCCACGATTTCCTTTCTCACGAAATCGCGGATTGCCTCTGACCGGTTCGTGTAGCCGCGCCTGCCTATCAGCCGGTCAAACTTGTCGAGAAGTGCCTCCTCCATCGAGACGCCGAACCGGATCAACTTGTCCTGCATTGGTGCCACCTTTTTACCAAATGTAGCACACTGGAACTCCAAGGACAATACCACTCGGCTGAGTCAAGCATGAAACGGCGCTTCTGCACACCTCGTCCGGTGTCCTTAACCGGAATGAAAACCTGAACCGCACCGTCCGGCATCGCATCTAAGTCATTAGAAACAGGACAATAATGGTGAACACGAACCACTGGTACGACGGCTGGATTTACGACAACTTCATCGCACCGAACCAGGATGCGTCTTTCCGCTTAGTCGCCTCCTTGATCGAACAGGGAACATCGGTACTGGACGTGGGAACCGGGACAGGGCGCCTTCTGCTGCAGCTTGCCCACAAATCCATCAGGATTGACGGAATTGACCCGTCGAAAAGGAACGTTGAGATCGCAAAAGAGAACATGAAACGTCATCCACTTCCACTTCCGCAGGTTTCGGTATATCATGCAAAGATCGAAGATTTCTTTCATGATCATGACGTCTCATACGATTATGCCGTCCTCTCGTATGTCCTTCACGAGATAGGTGCCGACAAGAGAGAAAGCATTCTGACCGAGCTCTCGGCACATGCCAGGAAAATAATTGCTGTCGATTACGCCTGGCCCCAGCCGCGCTTACTGCTGAGGGCGTTCAACGAGGCGGTGGAATTCGCGGCGGGCCGAAGCCACTACAGGAATTTCAAATCTTACATGGCAAACAGGGGATTGAACGGTCTCGCAGAGCGGACCGGGCTGACGGTGATGCACGAAGTCAGAAATCGGCCGCCCGGTTCACACATCGTGGTACTGACCGGCCAGCCGTGTAAATAGCGCGAAGCAAGCAGGTAAGCTGTTGCTTGCTCTTATATGACCGGGAATCGTAACTGATGACTCCAGTGAAATCACGCCTTTGCTGAATCAACCCTGACATTACCTTTCCCAAATAATTGTCTGAGGCAACCTGGGTTGACAGAAAAGAAGGGCACCTCCTTCATATATCGTTCGTACTCCAACCCGAATTTGCTGATAGCCTGCGGCTCTTCGACAAGTTTAATCAGTAAAATCATCAACATTGCTTCTACGGGCGCGACTATGAGGATGAATGTTGGAGAACCAAGGATGAACGCAAACGCAAAAGGGAAGAGGAGAAGACCGAAGTGCATAGGGTGCCGCATGCAGGAGTAAATGCCGGCCGTGACGAGTCTGTTAGTTTCAAAGCGAGGCACATCTCCGTCCCTCCCAAGCCTCGCAAGAAGTCTGCCCGTGTTCCTGCTTGCTCTCACGACGGCTCCAAGGATGACAAGGCCGACCGGAAGAGTTATGACATGGAAACAAGAATTCAAGAAAAGGCAGGGAAACCACCGCGTGTCGAGCCACACCGAAAGCCCTCCGCCCCCCAATAGAAACAAAACCCAGATTACAATTCGTATCATCATTTGAATAATGCCTCAGATCACTTATGCATCATGCTTTCCGGCATTTGCACGGCGACGACCTTTCCGCGTGCCGTGGCGCTTCCGTTTGCGAAGACGGTTATTTCTGAAATTACTTTCCTTCCTTTCATCTCCACAATTTTTCCCCGCAGCTCAAGGTTGATGCCCAGCGGCGTCGGTTTTAAATAATCAACCTGCAGTGAAGCCGTCACGAAACGAAATGACGCCCCCGTGCCCGGTTCTCTTCCTTCGGCGCGGTAAGAGGCTAATGCGGCTGTTCCTGTACCATGGCAGTCAATCAGTGAAGCTATGAGACCACCATACACGTAACCCGGTATAGCAATGTGATACGGCTTTGGTGTGAATTGCGCAACCGTTTCATCGCCGTCCCAATAGCTCTTTATCTGGTGACCGTGTTCGTTCAATCTGCCGCAGCCGTAACAATAGCTTAGATCATCTGGATAGTAGTCTTGTACTGGTTTTGGTTCCATCGCAACCTCATGAATATTGTTTACTCGCTTCAGAAGCTACCCCTTTCGATCGGTTTTCTGGTCTACGTGCTGCGAATTGAAAGATTCAAGCCTCTTCTTAAGCCAGCAATTCTCGTGGCCTTCCTGGGATACGGCTCATCCTGTTTTGCTTTGCTGCTCGATATCGGACTTCCGTATCGCTTCTGGCATCCGTTCCTGATGTGGAACGAGCATTCATTCCTCTTCGAAGTGTTCTGGTGCGTATCGCTCTACTTTACGTTAACATTTATCGAACTCCTGCCGAATCTTCTCGAGAAGTACAACCAGCAAAAGATAATCCACTTTTTCCACAAAGTAGCGATCGGCGTCGTCATAATCGGGATTTCACTTTCCTGCCTTCATCATTCTTCGCTAGGTTCACTTTTTCTGATTACGCCGTACCGGCTGTATCCTCTGTGGTATTCTTCTCTCCTCCCTCTTTTCTTCATCACTTCCGCTGCCGGCTGCGGAATGATGTTCCTGGTACTCGTCAAAATATTATATGCGAAGTGGTACGACCCGATATCCGTATTCGGGAATTACGAGAATAGCAAGCCTCCGGTCGTCTGTTCGATAGGCGGGAACAATGGGCACGACTCACCGAGGGAATACGGCAAAGATATGCCGATGCTGAGCTCGTTGAGCATTATCGGGGCATCCCTGCTGGCGATATACTTAGCATTGAAGATCTATGATCTCTTCAGGCTTAACCTTGTCGGAGTGTTGTTGGCGGGGACATGGGAGAGCTGGCTCTACATTCTGGAGTTGTTATTCACCGCTGTGGTTCCGGTCGTACTCGTTATTGTTCGAAGGAGTCGGCGCTCCCCTTATGGGTTAGGGGCAGCGGCATTCTTCGCGTCTTTCGGTCTCGCTCTGAACCGTCTCGACGTAGGCATCTTCGGCTATTTCTGGAGTGCTCATACCATATATTTCCCTTCATTGGCCGAATGGGCGTTAAGCATCGGTGTCATAGCCGCCGCGGCGCTCGTGTTCCTGTTTGTCTCAGAACACTTTTCAATATTTGATGACGTGTGGAAAGAACACAAAATCAGCAAGGGAATGTTCAAGGCTTCGTTTGATTCCATATCCCGAGTTTGGCAGACTCCTCTCCGCAGTGGGCTGCAGCGTACGACTCTGATTGGAGTCTTTGCCATACCAATTGCTTTCGTTCTCATGTATCCGCAAAACAGGAGATACGAGAGATTCGACGTTGTGCCCGCATCGGGTTTCAATATCACTCGCTCCATTTTGTACATTCACGGGAACGGGATCGGGATGGGCACCGAATTCCCTCATCTGGAACATCAAGACACGCTGGGCTGGAACAAATCATGCGTCAAATGCCACCATATGTCGATGCCGAACGATAAGTCGACGCCCTGTTCACGACGCCATCGCAAGATGTTCGAGAAGACTCTCATCTTTAATCATGACAAGCACACGTACTGGATCGCACAGCAGAGACACCTATCTGGTTTGAATCCGGAGAACAAAACATGCACCATCTGCCATTTGCCGGGGTTTCCTAGGAACATAAATAATACCATCGGATGTCTAG
>CAZRXH010000137.1:0-7036 GCA_964603995.1 uncultured Bacteroidota bacterium
CCGCTTGTTTCTGTTCCATATACTTGGCATACATGAATTGATTTGACAACACCTTTGCCTTCGTCAGCTCCGAGGGATTCTCTTTCACAAGCTTATCGATGTGTTCCAGTTGCTCCTTCTCGGTGAGGTCCGAATACTGCAGCGTATAATTAAATACATCCGGATCGAGCAGCCACACGTTTGAAGACGCAGGAATCTCTTTCAGCGTATGCCTGGCCAGGGCCGAATCGATGGGGCCGGCCAGTGCTGCGACTCTGCAGTAGTCGAGATACAATTCCTCCCGCACCGGAGTGCTCTTCTCGTGACTGATCTGACTATCGATAGTAGAGAGAGCTCTTTTGAAATCGAAGTCGAGCAGGCTTGACTTCTTACGTTCGGCGACCGCGCGCTTCATAGCGTTCATGAGCGATGCCGCGTGTTCTTCCTTCCATCTCTGCATCTCAGCGAAGACCGCCGCGAACCTTGCCGCGACCGGGTGGGACTTCTTGAATGTGAATCCAGCGGGTTTGTCTGATCGCGGAAGTTCCTCGGGATCAAAAGTCACATTCAACTTGCCTCCTGCCCCTCTCAGCACGGCGCTGTAGCCATGGGATTCATCATAGGAAAATGTGTCGGCATCCGATCCCGCAACGTTTCCGGTCTCCATAACACCCATGAGTTGGTAGTGAATCGGGTTCACCTTCGTTTCGATCACAGCTGCAAACGAGCCGCCAGGCTGTCTCTTCATCGGCACCGCCCACGGAATATACCACTTGTTGAAATCGCCGACGATCTTGATGTCGGTGAAGTTCTTCAAGTAGTCGAGAGCCCGGAGCTGCACGTCAAGGCATATGGTGTCCGGTGAGTCTACGTAGAGCGCGACCTGATAGTTCCTATGATACACGCCACTGAACTGGAGTATCCAGATTCCGTCCAAATTAATCGGTATCTTGAAATCGCCATTCGGGCCCGCCTCCGTGGACTCAATTGCCTGCTGGCTATTAGGAACTGTCAGAACAATTCTCGCCATTGGCATGGGCCGTCCGTCAGCGCCGATTACTCTGCCCGTGACGATCGTCTGGGCAGATGCGATTGAAAAAGTAGCGAAGAGCATCAATAGGAACACTCTCGACATCACTGACTCCCTGCATATTCATTCTCAGAAAAAAGGGCCGGGAAGGTGAATTCCCTCCCGGCCCAAGAGCAACTCCAGTTTGTCATCTGCGGCTGTCAGACAAACAGGCTCTCTCTTGTTACTTAATGAGCATCATTTTCTTGGTAACAGAGTAACCAGCAGCGTTGAGGCGATAGAAATAGACGCCGCTTGCAAACCTGCTGGCGTCGAACGTTACCTCATGCTGTCCGACAGACTGAACGCCGGAAACAAGTGTAGCGACTTTCTGGCCAAGGACGTTGTAAATCGCCAACGTGACAAGGCTTCGCGTCGGAATGGAATACTCGATCTGCGTCGTCGGGTTGAACGGGTTCGGGAAGTTCTGGGCAAGGACGAACGTGTTCGGCACCGCAAGTGTCGTCTTCACGCCGGTGAGAACGGAGATCAACTGTATGTAGTCGACGTTTGCGCCACTTCCGGACAACGCGATTGTGTGCGATCCCGCCGCGACAGAGAATTGAGAAGACATATTATTTGCTTCTGTGGAATCAGTGTTGCTCGGCAAGGAGACACTCATAGCAGCTCCATTGTCCACAGATATCTGCGCAGTCGAATTTCCCCAAACGTTCTGGTAGAATACTTCGACGGAATACTCACCGCTTGCCAAAGGAACCGTCCAAGAAATGGTTCCACCGGTACCCAATGAGTCATACTTGAAGCCACTCGGAGACCATGGACTGCCAGTAATGTGAGGGATTCCGCCAGTCAGCACTGCTTCAGGAATAGTCAAGACAATCGGGCTGTTTCCGTGCACATAGACCGTGACGTTTCCAAAGAAGTCATATCCCCAGGACTTTTTGATCTCAAGTGTGTTCTGTCCGGCCGGTGCATTCTGAAATGCGGTCGCGCCAGAGACAAGACCAGCCGCGGTTATTTGCACCGGATACCAGCCGCTGGCTACTCCGACATTCGTATTGTCGAAATGGTACTCGCCATAGCCGGAATTGTTTTGGAGATTGGTGCCGTTCAGTGAAACGAACTCACCGCGTTGGCCCTGATTGTTCAGATTGTATTGTACGACAATCGAATCAACGGCGCCAGCATTTGGAACGTTAAATGTCCAGAAGATGTCGCCAGCTGTCTGGAATTCATAGTAGACGAATCCACCAACAGTCTTCGTAGTTGCCGTGCCTCCAGCCGTTCCAGCTTCCGCCTCGAGAGTCGTGTCTACAGTGAATGTTTCCTTCTTACCGGGCAGGTTCTCGATTTGCTGGATATAGGCCGCTTTGTTCTGCTGCCACGTAGCAAGGTCGGCAGGGAACCAGTTGAGGTCGCCGAGCGGGAGGCCGTCAGTACTGGCCGTCATGAGCGACGCATCCGTGTAGGTGAAGTTCTCCGGCAAAGGCCAGGAAGGACTTGTCCATGCTGTGTCGGCCCCGTTCATCGGGAGATCGTAGAAATACGGCTGAGCTGGAATCACGCCTGCACGGAGGTTGGTGATATTCTCATACATATTCTGGATCTGGGTCTGATTGTCGGGGTTCGCGGTGAAATTGGGATAGTTGTTCATCCACGTGGTATCCTTGATCACCATCTGACCACCGTTCGCAGGACTGTAGGTGTTGAAGAACGAATCCGTGACTGCATTGGTGTAAGGCTGGGTACGAACCGTATCCGCATAATGGCTTGTGAAATACGGATCAAGATACGCAGCCATGTTGGCGATGGCAATGCGGACGCCCTGCTCAGGACCGTACGAGGACGGAATTGCGCCGATGCCAATCATGCCGGATGTAAATGCTCTGGGATCGCGGCTCGGATTCAGGGCAAGAGAGTAGTCGGTGTATCCTTCACCGTGCCAGAAAGTGTTGACGAGCAAACAGTTTGTGAAGTACGCTTCCTTGTACCAGCTGCCGGTATTTATGTTTCGGCCGAGGTTTACAATAGTATTATGGTTGAACCTGACGTAGTTGGCTGCGCCACCCTCAATTTGGAGTGCAGTCATACCGATGTTGAAGAATGTGCAGTTCTCGACGATGACAGAGTCTTCATCCGTCCAGATTGAAATACCGCGGCCTTCCCATTGCTGCGTGCTGGGTCTGCCGATCAGGTTGCGGAATTTGCAGTTTGTGAAGGTTATCTCGTTGTTCTTTCCGTTCCATGCGGGGAGCGCAAAGCTCGTTCGCTCAAAAATGCAGCTGTCGAACACGCATGTAAGGTTATTCCCCTCAACCTCTATCGGCTGATAGTAATTTCCCTGTACGCCGTTCTGGTCGGAACCAATGAAGTAAACGTTTTTCACATAGATGTTGCCGTACGGCTGCAGTATGTGTGTGCCATTTATCTGACCATTGTTGGTCACAAGCTGGACTACCGGCGGGGCGGCCTGAAGAGTGTTGCCGGGCGTCTGTCCGACGATCCGCAGCGTGTAACCGTTGTTCGAAATCGTCTGCGTGTCCCAGTAGTACCCTCCTCTAAGGAGAAGGTACACGCGGTTCGCATCGGCTCTCGTTCCGTCCGAGAGCGTATCTCCAGTGACGGCGTTGAAAAGCGCATCCTGGATGAAGTTGCCGCTTGCGTCCTGCCAGTTGACAGTCATCGTGTCACCGCTTACAGGATTCGTCTGCGCAGACGCTTCCTGTCCCCAGCTGATGACACCGACAACAAGAGCCAGCAAAACGACTCTGAAAGTGAATCTCATAATTTTCCTCCGTTGCTTTTGGTTAGTAGGTGCTGTTAACTTGTGCTTCTCCACGATATGAATCTAAAGGTTGTAACGTACCCCCAGGTCCATAGTGAAACCGTAGTACTCTATATAATTCGGATTGCTCAACGAACCCGTATAGTTTATGTCGGGTCTGTTATTAAGATTGTTAAAGTCTGCAAAGACCTGGAAATGCTCATTCAGCTTCTGCTGGAGAGTGAGGTCCCATCTCGCGTAGGCACCGGTATACGAACTATTGAGCGGACTCGGCACCGTGCCCAGATATCCAATGCCTATTAATTTGTTATCCTGGTACAGGTATGACACGCGTGCGGAAAATCCTCCAAGGTCGTAGCCAAGCGTTACATTGAAAATAAAATCAGGCTGATCGGGCATTCGAGTCGTCACCGATCTCTGGACATAAGCATACGTTTGATGTGGAGGAAACCCGGTGATCTTTGATGTCAGGCTGTCATATTGCAGCTTCATTTGCGAGAAGATGTGCGTGAAATTCACATCCAACACTAATCCATGCAGCACCGATGGCAGATACCAGAAGTTGGTTTGCCACTCAAGCTCGATGCCGTAGTAAGTGGATGGATTGGGATTGTTCATGTAAGTGTTTACCTGGGGCGCACCCGAGCTGTAGAAATATGAAGGGATGTTCAGTCCACCAGGCGGTGTCAGCCCTGGCTCCAGTATGAATGTAGAGTAGAAAATCAGGTTATCGATCTTCTTGTAGAAAGCATCTCCTGAAAGAAGTCCGATCGTGTTGTCGTAAATCGACAATGCCGCATCGTAGTTTGTCGAATGCGATGTGTGAAGGGACGAGTTGACGGCGTTGATGCTCGTTTGAGTAGAGTTGACATATGTAATCGGGGCATACTCGATATAGTCAGGCCGTGCCAGCGTCTCAGTCCTTGCCAGCTTGACCTGCAGCCAGTCTGTCGGTCTGACGATCAGGTTCACATCAGGCAGCCAGTAGGAGCTGTTTCGTGTGGTCGTCAGCGGTGTCAAATCTGCGGGAGGGCCTTCCTGGTTGTTGACTGTGACTTCCTCGTAACTCTGTCCATTATAAACCGTGTGTTCCCCCTCCCAGCGGACTCCGGGTATGATCGTCAGGAAGTTGCCCAGATCGAGTTCTGCCATGATGTAAGCAGCCTGATAATCCTCAGCCCCGCTGTAGTTGTTGCCAAGCGAACCAATGGCGTAGTTCAGCCAGTATTTGCTCGTCTGGAGGAAATCGGTCATTTGATTGAGCATCGTGGGGTTGAAAACAAATCCCACCGGGTATTGACCGTTCACTATCTTCGAGCGCGGATATGAAGTCAGGAAAGGAGTTACGGGGAGACCTCCGTATTTTGTGGCGAGCGTGTCAATATTCCATTGTGGATTTTGCGGAGTAGATCCCCATGTCGGGAACTGTTTGGAGAGCGCCGATAGTATCGGGTTTGCTCCGCCGCTACTCCCATAATTGATGCCGTTGTATCCAACCTGGCTCTGACCGTTGGATCGGCTCACCCACCGAAATTGTGCGCCTCCTTTGAAGAACCCATTTGCCTGGTCTCCCAATCGCCAGGGTACCTGCACATTGAAACTTGAAGACGTCTCATCTTCGTTGAGCCGTATTCCGTAGATATAGACATTGGCAAGCTGGGTCTTATTCGTATCGACAGTTGCCTTCCCGGGAATGTCGATCGGCGCCATTGTCTTGGGGACGAAGCTGAATCCATCGGATTCCTGATCGAACTGCCATACCCGATCGTTCGGTTTGAGATAATGCGACCCCGACCTGGATACGCTCAGATCGTACTTAAGCCAGTTGAAATCCTGTCTCACACCGAGAGCACTTGTGAAAATTTTTGTATTGTCATTTGTTTGCTCTTCCTGGTAGTACAGTCGATTGCTGTTGTAACTGGCGTTGGGTGTATACATGTCATTGATGTTGTACAGCCCATTCGAATTCTGCTGGTTAAAAAATCCGTTGCCCGTGATCTTTCCGTAAGGGATTTTGTAGTCGAGCAGGAGGCTCGCACCGGTTCGCTTCTGGTTGACTTTCTCGGCCCTCAAGAGAAGCTCCTGGGTCGTGAGCGTGACTCCTCCGGTAAGGTTCGATGAATTGGTAATCGAGAAATAGTTGTCCTGAAACTTGTCGGCACTACGGTCATAATTGTCAGCGTGAAGGCTGACGATCACACCAAGCTTGTCGTCGAGGAACCGGTCGCTGACGCTCCCCTCGAAATTGTAATCTCCATAGTAGCTCTGAAGCTGGTTGTATCCGCCAAGCGCCGAGAGATTGGCGTGCAATCCTTCCGGAGCCTCCTTCAGCTGCAGGTTGACCGTGCCGCCGAGCACATCCGCATTCATGTCAGGTGTGACCACCTTCTTCAATGTAATCCCGTCGAGCATGTTGGAAGGAATGAGCGATAGATCTACGCTGCGATCTGTTGTGCTTGTGGAAGGAATTTGGATGCCGTTGATAGTCACCAGGCTGTATTTCGGATCCAGTCCGCGGATTTCAATCTTCGTCGCCTGACCATTGTATCTCTCAATTGAGACGCCCGGAAGACGGCCGACTGACTCAGCGGCGTTCTGGTCAGGCAACTCCTGTATGCGAGCTCTCGAGACTACATTCTCGATGGTGTTGGATGAGAGTTGTTGGTTTATCGCGCCCAATTGTCCCTGCGCCTGCGCGGTTACCACGACTTCCTTGCCGGTTACCGCGGTCGCTTCCATACGGATTATCTTCTCGACCGTCTGGTTTTCGACGACCTCAACTGGAACCGTACTCGTACGGTACCCGACGTATGTGACAATCAGAGTATAATTACCTACGGGAACATTGGCGACTGTGTAGTTGCCATTCAGATCTGTAGCGGCGCCGAGATTAGTACCCTTCAGCAGGACCGTGGCACCAGGCAACGCCTCGTTGGATGCCTTGTCTACAACTTTTCCTTTAATGACCCCTGTTCCAGCTGCAAGCGCAGACTGAAACACGACAAAGGAAATTACACCCCATGTGAATAGAGTTTCCTTAAGATTGCGGTATAGAAAGTACAGCATGTGCTTCTCCCTCTTCGATGTATTGATATGTGCTTAACTGACCGCGAATTTACAAAGAACTATACTCGTTATGTGCGTTATATATATAAATATCTAATCGAAATGTCAAGAGGAACTGCTTGGTAGGGTGTGCGACAAATTTGTAAAGGGTTTTCATTAGGCAGCAGCCCTGTAAG
>CAZRXH010000138.1:0-6812 GCA_964603995.1 uncultured Bacteroidota bacterium
ACTCGGGCTTCGGCCGCGAAGGCGTCAGATACGCCATCGAGGAGATGACCGAACCGAAACTGCTTGCGTTGAATTTGTCCGACGGATCCTCCGGACAATAACAGGTACGCAGCACGAAGCTTCGGGTCAGGGAGTCAGTGTGAAGTCCGCGTCTATTTTGTTCGCGGTATTGTTCTCGTCGTGTGCACTTCTGGTCCCGACTGCAAGCGTCCATCTGATTAGAGTTTCGGGCGACTACCAGCTCGGCGCCACCGATACGACCAAGACGATTCTAATCATTAGCACAAACATGCATGTGGATTTTAACCTGAACGGTTCGAACATAATCAAGCTGGCGCCCGGTGAGTGGTACTACGTCGCAGACGGAATCGGACCGGGATGGTACTATCTCAACGCCGTCGGTGCGAACACCTGGGTTCGCAATGTTCCGGTGTATTTGAATGGAGGCGATGAGATTCCAATCGTCATAGGGGCGAACTACCTTGACATCGACAAAAGGACTTTCTTCGACTCCTATCAGGAAAAGAGCACGCTCTACTCATTCTATCCAATGCTTTCACTGAACTGCTTCGGCTGCACGACACAGCCACTCCTGAGATTCGACGGCAACGAGACGACGATCACGCAGCCATGGATTACGGTTACACCTGGCTGGCATACAATCGAGATATATAGCCCGCTCGACCATGTCCAGTTGTACTACAGAACTTTGTTCGATAATTACACCATAACTCAATTTGACCTTTATCCGGTACCGATGTTTTAGCCATGCCTCAATTCGTTCATTTGCATAATCATTCACATTACAGCCTGTTGGACGGCGCGACTCAGGTTGACGACATGATAGAGCGCGCAGTTGAATTCAAGATGCCCGCGCTCGCCTTGACCGACCACGGGGTAGTTTTCGGCGCTATCGAGCTTTACAAGCATGCCAAAAAGGCAGGTATCAAGCCGATCGTCGGCTGCGAGATGTACGTCGCGAAAGGCAAGAGGACTGAAAAGAATGGCTACAACCATCTTACAATCCTCGTCAAGGACTATACAGGATACAAGAACCTGATAAAGCTCATCTCAAAAGCTCATCTCGAAGGATACTATTACAAGCCGAGAATTGATTTTGAGCTTCTGAGAGAGCACCATGATGGGTTGATCGCGCTGAGCGGTTGTCTCAGCGGCCCGGTGTCCGAACCGATAGTCGAAGGCGACATAGAGGCGGCGAGAAAGGCCGCACGCATGTACAAGGAGATCTTTGGCGATGACTATTATCTTGAGGTTCATAGTCACGGCCTGGAGGAGGAGAAACGGGTACTTGCGGTAATGCCGAAGATAGCAAAGGAGATAGGCTCCAAGCTTGTTGCGGTGAACGACGGACACTATCTTCGACGCGAGCACGCGATCCCGCACAACATCCTCTTGAATATTTCGCAGTCGAGCAACGGTACCAAGGATCCGACAGAACTGCGCTACAAAGTCCCGGAGTTCTACTTCAAGAGTGCTGAAGATATGGAGAAGGCGTTCGCGGATTATGACTTCGGTCCCGAAGCGATGGAGAATACACTGGAAGTCGCGGACAAGTGCGACCTGAAACTGGAACTTAAACAGGATCTAATGCCTCGCTTCCCGATCCCGGCGGACGCCGGAGTCTCGAGTCCGGAGGAATATTTCGAGAGACTCGCCCGCAAAGGGTTGGAGAAGAGATACGCTGAGATTACACCGGAAATCGAAAAGCGCTTCGGGCATGAGATACAGGTCATCAAGAAGATGGGATTTGCGGGATACTTCCTTGTCGTGCAGGACTTCATTAACACGGCAAAGGACATGGGTGTTCGTGTCGGGCCGGGAAGGGGAAGCGCAGCCGGAAGCATCGTTTCTTACTCACTCGGCATCACAGATGTCGATCCGCTCAAATATGGCCTGCTGTTTGAAAGATTTCTGAACCCGGACCGAGTATCGATGCCGGATATAGACGTCGACTTTGCCGACAACAAACGCGACAAGGTCATTGAGTATGTAAAGGCAAAATACGGCGAAGAATCGGTATGCCAGATAGTGACGTTCGGTACGTTGTCGTCGCGCGCCGTCCTCAAAGATGTAGGCAGAGTGCTCGGGATTCCATTGTCTACGATAGATTCGATAACCAAGCAGATCCCAGTAATACTCGGAAGAGTCACACCGCTTCAGGAAGCGATCGACACGATTCCCGAGCTTCGCTGGGTCAAGGACAGCAATGACCCGAAGATAAAGCAGCTTATCGAGTATTCACTTGTGCTCGAAGGAACGAATCGCAACGTCGGCACTCACGCCGCCGGTGTTGTCATAGCTCCTGCGATAATTACTGATTATGTTCCGCTTTACAAGACTCCATCGACCGAAGTCATTACTCAATACGAATATAAGAGTCTTGAGGAAATTGGCCTGCTTAAGATGGACTTCCTTGGTCTGCGGACTCTCACTGTGCTGGAAGATACGCTCCGCCTTATAAAAGAAAACCACGGAAAGGACATCGATCTAAACAATATTCCTTACGACGACCCGAAAGTGTACGAGTTGTTTGCCGCCGGTCAGACAGTCGCCGTGTTCCAGTTCGAGAGTTCCAAAATGCAGGAATACCTCAAGAAACTGAAGCCGACTTCCTTGGATGATGTTGTCGCCATGAATGCCCTGTACCGACCTGGCCCGATGGACATGATCGATGATTTCATAGATAGAAAATTGGGCGGGAAACCCATTGAGTATTTGCATCCGAACATGGAGCCGATATTGAGATCTACTTACGGCGTCATGGTCTACCAGGAACAGGTGATGCAGATCGCCAGCGAGATTGCGGGCTTCACCCTCGCACAGGCCGATATGATGCGCCGCGCCATGGGCAAGAAGGACAAGGACCTGATGGCCGAGCAGAAGAAACTGTTCGTTGAGGGAGCGGCGAACAAATCCATAGACAGAAAGCTGGCAGGCGAAATCTTCGACCAGATAGACAAGTTTGCGTCGTACGGCTTCAACAAGTCGCACAGCGTCGCGTATTCGGTCCTGGCTTACCAGACCGCATATCTCAAGACGTATTACCCGGCCGAGTTTTTAGCCGCGACGCTGACGAGCGAAATCGGCGACATAAACAAGATGACCCTGCTCCTCGATGAGTGCCGGAAACAAGGAATAACCGTTCTCGGCCCCGACGTCAACGAAAGCATCGCAACCTTCGCGGTCGTGAACGGCATGTTGAGATTCGGGTTGAGCGCGATCAGGAACGTCGGAGTCGGTGCTGCCGAAGAGATCAACAGGGCCAGGAATGAGAGCGGAAAGTTCGAGAACATATTCGACTTTGTCTCGCGCGTGGATTTGAAGGCCGTCAACAAAAGGGCGCTTGAAAGCCTGAGCCAAGCCGGCGCTTTCGACTCACTCGGACACAAGCGGGCGGTGCTCCTCGGCTCATTGGAGAGAATTGTGCAGTTCGGACAATCCGTTCAGGAAAGCCGCAACAGCTCGCAATCATCTTTGTTTGAAGTGCTGGACGGGGAGCAGAAGAAGATTGCTACTTATCCGAGCCTCGTTGATGTGGAGGAGTGGAGCCAGGGCGAGAAGCTGAACCGTGAGAAAGAACTGCTCGGCGTCTATATCTCCGGCCATCCGCTTCTGAAGTATGAACAGGAATATAACTCGTTCACGAATATCCGGCTCGGCGATGCCAGCACGGTTGTCGAAGGCATGTCTGCAAGAGCAGCGGGGATCGTCGTCGATGTGAGGCGCAAGATAGATCGCAAAGGCAATACGATGGCGTTTGTCCAGCTTGAGGACTTCACCGGCAAAGGCGAGCTGATTTTTTTCTCTGACGCCTTTTCGAAGTATCAGAATATTCTGTTCCCGGATTCGATATTGCTTGTTTCAGGGAAGGCCGAATCGAACGGCGATTCCGTACGGATTATGGCAAGTGATGCATATCCGCTTGAAGATGCGGCGGGAAAATTGACCAGAAGCATAGCGGTTTCGATCGAATCCGGCGAGCACTCGAAGGAACTTCTTACTTCCTTGAAGCAAGTGCTCTTGAACCAACCCCGCGGGAATTGCTCGATCTTTTTCAGTGTTACGAATGGAGACTTGAAGCCAAAGTTATTGCGATCGGGTTCGTACAGCGTGACACCGGATCGGCGGCTTTTGGACGCGCTCTTCGGTCTTTTCGGAAGAGACAACATAAGATTACTTACGTAAACCAAAAATCCGGTCGCGAAGCGATCACATAGTGAAAGGAACTTATCAAATGAAACCAGTCGTTGTCAATTCGCAGAATTTTGAGGCGGAAGTCGTTAAGAGCGATGTCCCGGTTCTGGTCGATTTCTGGGCGTCATGGTGCGCACCGTGCAGGATGATTGCTCCTGTTGTCGAGGAGCTCGCGAAAGAGTATAACGGTAAACTGAAGGTTGCAAAGGTTGATGTTGATTCGAACCAGGAAGTCGCAATGTCGTTCGGAATCATGAGCATCCCTACACTGTTGATATTCCAAAATGGCCGGGTTGCGGACCAGCTTGTCGGAGCCGTCCCCAAGTCGATGCTTGTCGATAAGATTGCACGGGTGCTCGAGCGCAATTGAGTTTGGATCGGAAGGCAGGTGGCGTCCGATGCATGACGGTTCGGACGCCCAACGCCGGAAGACGTCCATTAATATCGAAGTACCAACAAACGGAAAGAAATCAGTGTCCAATACCGAAAAGAAACTTACAGTATACACAACCTCGTGGTGTCCCGATTGCAGAAACGCCAAACGTTTCCTGGATTTGCACAACGTGCAGTACGAAGAGATCAACATCGATGAAGATTCCGAGGCCGAGGCTCTGGTCATAAGAGAAAGTGGCGGGAGGCGCGTGATCCCGACAATAAGCGCAAACGGCAGATATCTTTTCAATCCGCCTCTGAACGTGCTCGCCAGAGAGCTGGACATAAAATAGAGCTGCACCAAAACATCAGGAGGAGAAAATGAGGAAGGGCTTATTCAGCGTGCTGGCTGTGCTCGTCTTATCTGTGCTTGCGGATGCGCAGAGCATAAAGACAATGAATGTGAGCTACGTGAGCGGTACCGATACGGTATCTGCGTACCTCGCTATGCCTGCGGCGAAAGGCAGACACCCCGCATTGATCGTCATTCATGAGTGGTGGGGCCTGCGCGACTGGATAAGGCAGAACGCTCGCGGTCTTGCCAGGCACGGCTACGTCGCACTTGCCATCGATCTCTATCGCGGTAAGATTACTGACAATCCACAGGAAGCTTACAAGCTCATGATGTCTGTTCCACGCGAGCGTGCAGTGACCGATCTGAAGTCGGCATTCGATTATCTCGGGAACATGAAAAAAGTGAATCCTTCGAAGATCGGCGTGATCGGATGGTGCATGGGAGGCTCATATTCCTATATCGCTGCGACAACACTTCCGAAGTTGGCAGCATGTGTAATCGACTACGGCAATGTCGGGACCACGAAGGCGGAAGTCGAACCGATCCACTGCCCGGTTCTCTGCAACTTCGCCGAAAAGGACATGACATATACCGTCAAGATGGGAAAAGAGTTCGAAGCCGCGATGAAGGCAGATGGGAAGTCAGTCGAGTTTCATGAGTATGCGGGCGTAAACCATGCGTTCATGAACCCCAACAATCCCGGTATATATGACGAAGCTCAGGCGAAGCTGGCGTGGAAAAACATCTATGCCTTCCTTGGCAAACATCTGAAGGAGTAGCGCTTGGTCTCACTTGCATCGGGCTTGGAAATTCGACTCTCGAAATCTAAATTAGTGGCCGAAGCGAGCATCTCCCCGGTCATAAATCACGAATGTTTGATTGTTTGAGCCCGCTTGTCCCCATCGTCTAGTGGCCCAGGACATCGCCCTTTCACGGCGGTAACAGGGGTTCAAATCCCCTTGGGGACGCCACTTCGCTCGCGGGTTTTGCGGATCTTTCTCTGATGGGACGTCGTTATATTCATTGCGGCAATGGAGGAGGACAATCAATGACGGAGCGTTTTGAGAGTTTTGCGCAGTTCTACCCGTTCTATTTGTCCGAGCACAGCAATATGTGGTGCAGGCGATTGCATTTTGTCGGCAGCCTCTTCGTGCTTTGGTCACTCCTGGAATTCATACTCACTATGAATTCGCTCTGGATCGTTCTCATGCCGGTTTTCGGATACGGCTTTGCGTGGGCCGGACATTTCTTCTTCGAAAGAAACAAGCCGGCCACATTCAAGTATCCTTTCTACAGCCTTGTGGGCGACTGGACGATGTTTCGCGATATCATGGTCGGCAGACAAAGGCTCTGGTAATTGCATCCCATCCATGCGTTTCTTCTTTTCCCCCTTGACAACGTCAACTCGCCGCCTATATATTTTTAAAAACGGAGATCAAGCGAACGTTCGTTAAAGGTTCATAGATAATTCTGCTCCAGGCCTTTAATGAACTTTTTTGTCGAATCGTGCGCGAAAGGTCGGTGCGTGGTTCGGCATTTTTCTTATTGGGAGGTTGGATGATGCTGGCAAGGCAATTGTGGGTATTCGGGGTCGTAGTCTTCGTGTTATCGGAAGCGGCACCCGCCGCTGGACCTCAGTCTTTTTCTGTGTTATCCCAGTCCGGCAGTTCGATAACAATACAGGTCACGCCGGATTCATTGGGGATTGACACGGTGACCACGAATGGTGAGAAGGGCCTTCAACTCTTGTACAGGGGAGGTGCCCCGGAATACGATTCGAAGGGGGGCTACCTGAGGGAGTTCATACCTGTACTGGTGGGGGTGTTCTCGAAACAAATACAAGTGCAGGTAGTACAGACGGATTACAGGA
>CAZRXH010000139.1:0-4886 GCA_964603995.1 uncultured Bacteroidota bacterium
GACCACGGAGAGCGGAAAGACCGGTCGCGGGAAGAAGTAGTCCGGTAAGCTGGTGCCATCCCGCAAGAGCAGGCATCGTCCCGACAGGATTGCCTCGCCATCCGTCAAGATCACACATAGACGGATTCGGCGCGATGGCCTGCACTGCTCCCTCCGTTCGCAGCGCTTGATTTGAGCTTCTAAGTACGGACCCCGTTCGTCTCCGGG
Source organism: uncultured Bacteroidota bacterium (assembly GCA_964603995.1). GTDB lineage: Bacteria > Bacteroidota > Ignavibacteria > Kryptoniales > JAKASW01 > JAKASW01. The sequence continues at coordinate 208 of CAZRXH010000139.1, forward strand.
CTCAACCGATTTCGAGGATGGTTTCAGTTCCTTGAATGGCCAGCCGGGTGTCCTGACCGGCGGTGGTTGTCGACGGGCACGTGGAAGCGGTCGTCTTGACGGTGGCGCTTCTCCCGTGAGCTACGGCGGTACTCGCCGGGCCGGCGGCGGCTCCGGCTCGAATGACGGCAGAGGCAGTTAGAACAACGGCGGAAGTCGTTGGGAATACGGCACGAGTCGTTCGGCTGGTGGCAGGATCCGTTGGGACGGCGGCAGAAATCGCTGGGCGAACAGCAGAAGTCCTTCGGCAGATAGCAGGAATCGTTGGGCAGACGGCAGAAGTCGTTCGGCTAATGGTAGGCGTCGTTGGGCAGACGGCGGAAGTCGTTCGGACAGGGGGCTGTTCAATGAACTTTGTCAAAGGGGGGACTTTTGGGACAACCACGCAATATCCTTACTTCGTGGCAATAGCTGGATCTCGTTACAATAACTGGAAACCACCGCGATGGGTGTACGAGCCCTGTGTCATAGAATCCACTTCCAGAACTGCAGGGTCAAAGGAGAAATTGTCACGCTCTTTAGAGCGTGGCCACTATGACTACAAACAATCGGGCTTCAGCCCTGATCTGAAGAATACCCCTTCACGGCCAGACTATAGCTCTGAATAAATTCTTCGTACTCTTCACAGAACGTCCTGACACGGTGATGTTCTTTCTGGTTTCTGATATAATCCCTGACACGCCCCACGATGGAATCACTAACAGAAACGGCAAAGTACTCGTCCTGCCATTCCAGCTTCCCGCCCGCAATTCCCCCGTGGTTCGCCCAATGCGATGACTCTCCTTTCAGAAGCTGGGCAACCTTTGAGATAGTCTGATCGGATCCCAATGAGACAAGACAATGGACGTGGTCCGCTACGCCGTTAATGGTGTCGAGATAGATGTCTTTCTTCACGGCGTTCTCTTTGATATGGGAGAACACTTTCTCACGGAGTCCATCCCCCAGGAGAGGTTCCCTGTTCTTTGTTGACCAGATTAAATGGATCCATATCCTGACAAATGGCATAGCCTTCTCTCCTTTCTGTGTTGTTGGACTAAAGTCCAATTAACTGAGCGAATTTCATCCGCAGCTAAAGCTCGCGGCAATAGCTGGAATCCGCGGCAATATCCGGAGTTCGCGGCAGTCGCCGACTCCCTCGACGGGCAGCGGTTTGTGGATCCCTGCCGGGGCTCAGGGGAACCCCGGCAAGTTCCTTTCGTGAGATCAGGTCTTAGGTGCGTCGGGAGGTGGAGCGGTTGGTGGGTTCTTCGGCGGCCGAGGGACGGCGTACCGCAGGGGTTTCAGTTTTTCGAACTCGCCGAGTAGCTGTGGGTTCCTGGCATACTCGGCCGAGGCAGCGCCATAGATGAAGTCCGCGATGGCTGAGACATCGTCCATCGCTTTCTGTGAGGCGGCCGTCGCTTCCGGAACGTCAGCGTGCTTTGCAGCCTCCTGAGCCGAATCGACGCTCCTGAGCAAAGAGGCATTGGCGACCATGGTATCGACGTCCGCCTGAATCAGGTTCCCCGTCTCGATCAGGCTCGCGCTGTACTTGGTCCATGCTCCTGCGATACCGTTAGCCCACTTGAGGAGCATAGCTGTGGAGCCGTTGAACTTATCGCCGACAAAGAATTCCTTCAGCTGCGGGCTTCCCCTTGGGAAGGTCCGCTTCGCGCCGCCCTGCATTTTGCGGACATCGGCAAGCAGCTCGTGTCTTGCGGTGAACTCGCCTGCAGTCAGTTGTTCTTTGTCGGAGGTTTTGCCGCCCGCCGCGGCAACTGTTTCCTCCATGGTCTTAGTCTGCGCTGCGTACTTGTCAAGGAGAACTTGAGTCACGTTGCGCTTCTCCAATTCCGGGAGGTGGGGCTTCGTAAGCTCGATGAGAGCACCGCACTCTTGCGACAGCCCCTGACTTGTTGGATGAGGCATCTTTGTCCCCTGTCATTGGTTGGAGTTCAGTTAATTAAGGCCGAGGGTACATACCCGTTCGGCTGATTTGGGACGTGAGCCGCTATGAAACGCGAAGCGGCTGGCGTGCCCGAAAGTGTAATGAACCTTTTGTGGCGGCTTCTTACCACGATTTACTCGATAACTGACTTGATATCCTGTGGTATCATTTTATGCCTCAACTGATATTTATTGATGACATCTCTTTTATTGACTTAGCGCGAAAAACATCATCCCGCCGCATCACGACTTGCTCTTTTCCCTGCCGGACAAAATTAATTTGGCAGCTTTGAGATTTATTGTTGCCTTGTGTCCGTGTTTCTCAAGCAAACTTAGAAGGTTACTTCCGTTCAGAAGTGTCAGCGGCTTGCCTTTGGCAAACTCGTAAGCGTCAGGTCCGTAGTCGGCAGTAGTAACAAGGATTCCTTTTGTGGCTCCTTCGTTCATCACAGTTCCATACAGGTCACGAACTGCTGAAACTCCAACAGTGTTGGTGTAACGCTTGGCTTGAATAACAATCTTACCGCCACGAATTGGATCAGGATCGAATGCGACTGCATCGACCCCGCCGTCCCGGCTGGCTTGGGTTACCTTCACCTCTCCACCTGATTGTGCAAACTCTTTCTCGAATAGCTCTCTGATAAGATGTTCAAAGTCTTCCCAATCCATCGCCGCGAGGTTACTTGACTCATCAAGTTCATCGGCAACTTGATAAGATGAAACAAATCTTTTATCCTGACGGTTAATGCTGAGAACTGGTGCAATGGGGGTCAGGCTATACAACTTTGAACTGCCAACGCCCTTGAGATTTTTGAAACAGAGTTTTGGATCAACACTCGCTAAGTTAATGGAGAGAAACTCGGCTCGATTCGCTTGAACGGATAATATGCAGGTGTTTACCTCCTTCCCAGTGGCCTTGTCAATGGACTCGACCCAGCCATTGAATACTATGGAATCCAATGCATTGACCACATCCGCTTCATAAAGCTCGTGGATCGTACGAAGGGTAATTTGATAGACCAAGTTGTCGTAAAGCCTGTCAACCGTTGACTCGGGAAGATGAGTCTCGACAAGTTCGCCTCTAGACTGGACGTATTTGACTTCTTTGATCGCGGGCACAACGTCCCTGGAGGGCAGGGAATATTCGACTATAAGAATCTTGGTTTCAACATTGTAGTCCAGATCAAACTCCTTAGGGAAATAGTCCGGATATTGAGAGTTGGATAGAACGAGCTCGCAATAGTCTAAGATAGCGTCTCCGTTCTTGCTGAGATATTGTTCCTTTCTTCTTTCAATAGCCTCGTTCGCTTCATTTTGCTTGGTGAGGAATGATCGTTCGTCTGCTAGCCAAAGCTGCAACTGCTCTTGGTACTCCTCCTTTGCCTCTTCGTTTTTTCTCAAGATCTCCCGTTTTTGATTCTCCCAGCGCTGGTAGTCGCCCTTGTATAGCTCGTTGGCAGCTCTAATCTTCTTTCCCTTTCGAGAGGAGGATATTTTGTCGAGAAAGTTAAGTTCCGGTTGGTATCGTAGTGCCGTTTCCCTTGGAGCTTGCGGAATTTCTTCTGGATTTGATGTCTGGGGCTTGGGCTTGGAGAAAGCAGAGATATCTTTTAGTATTTCCCACCTAATGGTATCGTCAACAGCGAGCGTGTGTTGTAGGATGCCCTCAAGCTCATTGATTGCATCAATCGCATCTGAAGTCCTCGATTTAGCTTCTTCAATCATAGATTCCCTGTTTAATGCTCGGCCTTCCCTTTCCACCCTCCTGCGCCACATGTCATCCCAAGCTGCCTTCTGTGCTGCAGCCTTTTGTTCAACAACGTATTTGTCTGTTCCTCTTATTAATCGGTACTTGTTCAAACCGTCATGTCGAAGTTCAATTTCCCACATGATCCACCTCTAGGGTTAGGTTAACAGCATTGATGCGTGCTTGCGTATAACATCCTGTTATGCGTCTGTTTGTGCCCGTGTTAATATTTCTATGAACGTTGTATTATCTCCTTGTGTCCGTTGTAGAAATGTGAATCAAAGTTGGCGTTAAACTGGTACACCCATCTTCTCACAAAATCGAATGGATACCAAGAGTCCATGGGTGATATGATCCTATAACTCGATGACGTTCCAGAGTGCGCGATTTCGTTCCTTGCCTTCGACAACAGGTTGATAGCACTCCAACTATCTTTCTGTTGGAATTGAGATAGTTCGTCAGAAAAGTACTCTATGTCGAAGGATGGTAGATGAATATCAAGAATTTCAGAGTAGTGTGTTCTTATTTCTTCAAGGCTACGGAAGGAGAATCGTTTTAACATGTTCTGTGCAAAATCGGATGTTTTGTCCTGGAGGATATGAGCGTAATATTCTTTGAACTTTTGGATAAGATAAATCTCAAGCGCGGTATACGTAGCTAAGACTATTTGCTCGCCGATCTGGCGCACGTGTCCACTTTGTTCCAGCATAGCAATCTCATCGGGCCTGTAAGTGCCACCCCAAATGGTGAAGCCACTTACATTGGGACCATTGAGGATATTGCGAACGAGCTCTTGCGGGAGCTCGGTCTGCCGATGAATTGAGATCAAATGAATTGTAAACAAGTCAGCGGCCTTGACAAGATTCAATATGCCAATTTCTAACGAGGCAAATATCTCGATTGCTTTAGTGTCCATCAGCTGTCCATGATCTTCCTAAGGCACGGGCACAAATGACGCATAACGTCC
>CAZRXH010000139.1:4986-6736 GCA_964603995.1 uncultured Bacteroidota bacterium
ATAACGTCCACGGCGATCACGCAGTGCCGCGCATCCTTTAAGGGGGTAGCATAATGAGCGCGGCATTGAGCGAGCTCAAGAATATATAATAGCCGAGCGTCGTGATCGCCGCTGTTATCTGCCGCAGCCGCTTCCAGGAATGGAGCGGTTGACGTTGTGTATCCAATGTGATAAATTGGGACGTGAATATTATTTGGGATGAGGATAAGAACAGCAAACTCAAAAAGCAACGAGGAGTATCGTTTGACGAAGTGGCGACACTGATTTTGCAGAAGAAGTATGTCGCGATTCTTAAGCACCCCAAACGCCCACAGCAGAGGATATTTTTGATCCCTATTCATGGGTACATTCACGCGGTTCCGTTTGTATTTGACGACGAACGGAACATTGTCCTGAAAACTGTCTTTCCAAGTCGGAAATTCAACAGATTGTACGGAGGAAAAAGCGATGAAAACCAAGCTTGACAAATACGAACAAGAGATCGAGAGGTCTGCCGCATCTTATAAGCCTGTATTGAAGAAGGAACGTGCAGAAATTGAGGGGGCCATTGAGCGAATCCGAAAGACCCGAAACGTAAACATTCGGATTTCAGAGGCAGTCTTGGAAGAATTGAAAAAACGATCGCAGGAGGAGGGTATCCCATATCAAACCCTTATCTCCAGCGTGTTGCACAAGTTTGTAACAAATCGGCTTGTGGACGAAAAAGCAATCCGAAGATCACTCCAGCTCCTTTCTTCAAACAGATAATTCCTTCATTTGCCACCAACCTTGCACGGATATGGATCAAGCGGCTATGGCAGCTAACGTCCGCGGCAACCACGTCGTGCCGCGCTCCTTTGAGATTTACTAAGTGCGCGGCATGAAGCGAGATCGATTATATATAATAATCGAGCGTCATGGTTCTCGCTGTTAGCCGCAGTGCTCGCCCACATCGAACTCCTCATCGCTCGGCCCTTCATCCTTCTCTCGGAGTAAGGAAAATGGACAGGAACTCGATAGCGAAGGAAAGAAGGAAGGCTGCAACAAGCGCAACAGGCACAGTAATATACCACTTGAAACCGTAGTGGAATCCTATGGCAACAAAGGTAATTGCAAAAACGTATCCAAGATGAACGATTGCTTTGGGGAACTCGCCATCATTTCCGTTGCTCGAATCAGGCGGACTCTGTGAACCCTGACCTAATTCGGAGAACGTTTTGCCCTTGTTGACGAGCGCGCCGCCGATCCAGCCATTGTAAACGATCATGAGTAGCAAGACCCCACATAGCCACCAGGCTGCGTCGAACAAGAAGTACACGAGCAGGGCAACGTAGACAAGCTGAATCGGTTTCAGGAAGAAAGTCTCGAAGGTTCTCAAGGCCCTAGTTGTCATTTCTGCTTCCCGTTTTTGTTGACATGGCGAGCATTGCGGCTAACTAGCAAAACAACACACATGAATGTGTTTATTTTGTTTTCAGGTAGGATAGTTCCACCACTGAGTTTGTTCTTCTTTCGGTTGGATACGGACAGACCTTTCCGGCCTTGTCCCGACAAGAGACAGAATGGTCTCTATAGTAAGTAACGCCACACACGCCCATCTTGTACTTCAAGACCTCCAAGCAAAGACACTCCGAACTATGTTCGGAATAACTTTCTATCTATTGTGAATCTTTTTGCATACCGCCTTGCTTGCCTAACTCTGATGATCCGTATCCTCCCCGGACCACCTTGCAGGAATATAGCCGCTCAGTCAAGTAATGTCAAGAATCGG
>CAZRXH010000140.1:0-6527 GCA_964603995.1 uncultured Bacteroidota bacterium
TGTCGTATTTCTCCTCGAGCACATCCAGACGCCGGGCCAGCTCGGCGTTCGAGGCCAGAAGCTCACGCAGGCGGACAAACGTGCGGACTATCTGGATGCTTGCCTGAATCGCCCTTGGACTGCTCAGCACGTTCGCCAGCATGAGCGCCCCGTGCTCGGTAAACGCGAAAGGCAAGTAGGGAGAGTACTTCAGATTTTCGAGGTGGTCACAATTTGTGACCACCTCGAACTTCTCTTCACGAGTAAGTTCAAACATGAAATCCGGCGGAAAGCGGTCGATATTTCTCTTTACCTGCTGGTTGAGCTGCTTTGTGGTCACGCCGAACAACATTGCCAGGTCCGCGTCTATCATTACTTTCTTTCCGCGGATCAGAAGAATACTCTTCTCAATCCGTTCAATCGGTATAATTGCTTTTCCCACCATTGCCCTCCTGCTCGCGCCCTTTTAGTTTCACAAGTGAACTGCCTCAACGAACAATCATCATTCGTGAATTTACACACCAATTCCCGGAGGAGCAAGATGACCGCCACTCCAATGGTGACGGTCATCTGAGTTGATCAGATTTTTGGACTCATTTCGGCGCCGGGCCTTCAGTCACCTGAACGAGATCCTCAGGCCTCAGCCACTTCTTGTAAGCTGCCTGAATATCCTTTGCGTTCAGCTTCATATAAATATGCGCCGCGCGTATCGGTTCATTGAGGGGCAACCCTTCCAGTGCTCTACTGAGCAAACCGCGGGCAATGCTGCTTTCGCTCGACTCAGACAGCGGTATCTCCCGCAGCAGAAGCGCCTTGGCCTGCCTCAGTTCCTTTGACGTCACCTGTGTATCCTGCATCTGTTTGAGATCGCGGATAATGATTGTGCGTGCCTTGGAGACATTGTCCGGATCGCAGGCATAACTCACTTCATACGCACTCCGAGTCTTGTTGATTCCGAAACTCGAAGCGACATAGTATACGAGCCCATTGTTCTCCCGCAGATCGCGGTACAGCCTTGTCGCGTAGAACGCCCCTCCAAGAACGTGATTGCCGAGTTCCAACGGATAATAGTCCGGATTGGAACGCGTCAGTCCGAGAGTCTCGGCGAGATAAACACGGTCCTGTACCCTGCTCTGGTCAGGCACCGCAGCAGTCGATTGCTTGCTGAGAGGAACCGGCGGTAGCTCTGTCTCCGGCTTGGCGCCGCTTGCCTTCCAGTCGCCGAAGTATTTCGATATGACCGCCTTTGCTGTATCAGGCGAGATGTTTCCGATGACCACTATTGTCGTCATATCAGGACGGTATACATTCTTGTAATAATCCTTGACATCCTGCATCGTTACTGAGTCCACTGTCTCGGGTGTCGTCTGTCGAAGTGTCGGATCTCCCACCGGGTATAGCGCTGTGTGAAGCGCACGCGTGGTAAGGTAGTCCGGACTTTCGAGTTCGCCCGCTACTGTCGCTGCCGTCTGACGCTGTATTATGCTGAATGCCATCTCTGGAAGCGCAGGATGCAGTTCATTGTCGGCAAGGAGCTGAACACCCCTGTCGAAATTGTTCCTCAGAACGTCAAGTGAAAAACTTGAACCGCCCGATTCGTCGGCACCTATGTCGTCCAGCGCCTTCTGGAACGCAATTCGATCGAGAGTCTTGGAGCCATATTCGAACAACTGGTCCAAAATCCCACTGACACCATCTTTTCCTTCGGGAGTCTGCAGAAGCGAGTTGCTCTTTATATTTCCTAATACCGTAACGGTGTTGCTTATCGTCTCGGACTGCACTATCAGCCTGATCCCATTGGGAAGCATCGAGACGACTGGTTGAACGGTCGAGTGAGGAACTGAAAGCCTTCCGACTGCGACTTCTGCCCATTTCGGAAGTGCAACTCCCTTTGTCTCTTTCGGAGCGAACGATTCCGCTCCTCCGAACCCGCTTGATGAGATGGGCTTTCCCGAAGCCTGCGGGGTCAGTACCGCAACTATGGCATGTTGCGGATTTATAAATTCTCTCGCAACGCGGTTAACGTCGTCGGCAGTCACCTTCTCCATCATCCTGAGATCATCTTCAGGCGAGCTCCTGTGCTCTATCGCGACGGCATCCGACCAGGCCTGGGCGAGCCCGGAAACGGAATTCTTCTGGAACTCAGCATCTGATATTTCGTGCCGCTTTGATGCTTCGACAAGATCTGCGGACACACCATTTTTGAGTTCCTCAGCAAGGATGTCGCTGACTTCCTTCACCAGGTTCTGTGCATCATACCCTTTTGGAAATGCGGCAACCGCGAATCCTAGTCCGGACCTTGGCATCGCAAAATACTGGAAGCCTGCATACAGAGCTTTTCCCTGAGGGACAAGGCCATAGAGTTTTCCTCTTTCACTGCTCAACACGTCGGAGAGAACCTGTGCCGCTGCGTAGTCGGGACTATTCGTACCGGGGAACCTGTACGAAATAACCGCGAAGCCGTACGGGAGGTCGGTGGTCTGATTCATCGTATCAGAATGAACCGGCGTAAAATCAAAACTCGGTCTCGCTGGAAGCTTCTTCGCAGGAATGCTTTCGAAGAGTTTCTTTACTTCGGCAAGTGCTTTCTCAGGAACAACGTTCCCTACAATGACAAGGATCGCGTTATTTGGAACGTACCACGTCTTGTGGAAATCCTGGAGCATTTCGCCTGTCGTTTTGTCGAACGATGGACGCGTTCCTAGCGCATCGTGCTCATACGGCGTTCCTTCGAACATCGCTTTGAAAAGTTTTGTAATGAACACGTACCGCGGGTTCGAGAGGTCTTGCGCGACCTCCTGCTCGATCGCACCTCGCTCCTTGTCCCACAGGCTATCGGTAGCAAGTATCCCTTTCATCCTGATGGCTTCTATGTGAAGCGCTACATCCAGGTCTTCAGCCGGCACAGTGAGGAAATACTGCGTCACCATTTGTTGCGTGTCGGCGTCAAAGTCACCGCCCATTGCCGCAGTGATATCGGCAAGCTGCGAAGCAGACAGACCGGGACTACCGCGGAACATCATGTGCTCCAGAGCGTGCGCCGTTCCGGGGAATCCGGCCGGCGCTTCGTCGGAACCGACCAGGTAATTTATCTCCGTGGTCACGACTGGAGCGAGCGGATTTCGCACGATGACTACTCGAAGCCCGTTTTTCAATGTGGAGCGTAGTACCGTTTCGCCGGAACCAGCTCTCTTCTCAGCCGCAGCGACATTAGCTGCCGGCAAGAACGTCAGTGCCGCGCTGAGCACCAGGGTAGAAACGAGAAGCCTGCATAAGACAGATCTTCTCGAAAAATTGCTATCCATTCTTTTCACGATCTTTTCAGACATTTTCCATCCTCAGGGTTGTTATTGGTACTTGACGGTATTTCTATACTTGAATCACTTCTCCCCGTGATCGGGCGAACCGGCGTCTTTGGACGGGGCTCTCTGTCCCGGTCTCCTGTCGCCACTGCCCTTTTTGCTCCCCCGCCCGCCCGGATTTTGGCCGCGGTGCGCTCCCTGATAGCGCCTATTGAATTGCCCCTTACGTGCGTGCGAATGCGATCGCTGCGGAAGCGGGAACTTCGGCTCGGGCAGCGGCGTGAGAAGATCGTCTTCCGGATATGTAGATGGGATATCTTCGCCGAGATATTGCTTGATCGCGGGAAGGAAATAGGCATCGGTCTCGGTGGCGAAACTTATCGATGTGCCGCTTGCGCCTGCTCTTCCGGTCCTCCCGATGCGGTGCACGTAGTCTTCCGGATTCTCGGGAAGCGTAAAATTAACGACGTGACTGATTCCTTCGACATGAAGCCCGCGCGCCGCCACATCGGTCGCCACCAGCACGTTTATGCTCCCTGAGCGGAAATTCTCGAGTCGCTTGATTCGCCTCAGCTGCTCTACGTCTCCGGAGAGCAACGAACAATTTATCCCATATGCGGAGAGATGGTCCTTTAAATCTCTCGCGGTATCTTTGCGGTTCGTGAAGACGAGAACCCGGTCAAGGCCGCGCTTAGTCATCAGGTTGTACAGTATCTTGAATTTCTCCACGTCCGTGGTGAGATAGAAAACCTGCTTGATGGTTTTAACGACGACTCTCTCCGGTTCGATTTCCACGATGCTCGGTTCCGTGGTCCACCTTGAAGCGAGTCGATTGACCTCAGGCGTGAGAGTCGCGCTAAATAACATAGTCTGCCTCTTTGTTTTCGGCGGTGTGCTCTCGATTATCCTTCGCACATCCGGAATGAATCCCATGTCGAGCATCCGATCAGCTTCATCGATGACGAGGATTTCGATTTTGTCCAAATGAACATTTCCCTGCTTCTTGAAATCGAGAAGCCTGCCCGGCGTCGCGACGACAATGTCGACTTTCCCTCCCGAAAGCGTATCTTTCTGTTCCCTGTATTCCATTCCTCCGAGAACCGCGAGCACTTTCATGTCGGTGTACTTCGTCAACCCATCCGCGTCCTTCTTTATCTGCATCGCAAGCTCTCTCGTAGGGGCAAGAATCAAAGCGCGCGGCGCCTTGAGGTTCGGCTGCTTCAACGGGTTGTTGAGAAACCGAGTTATGATTGCGATCAGGAACGCCGCAGTCTTTCCGGTCCCCGTCTGCGCACGACCGGCGGCATCGAGGCCTTCCAGCACCTTCGGCAGTATCCCAGCCTGGATCGGCGTGCAGTACTGGAAGCCAAGGTCTGCAATCGCATGCATCACTTCAGGCCGGAGATCGAAGTCGTGGAACCTTGTCTTGCCCTCGGCGGGTGGCACGACATACCCGGAGACATCCCAGGCCTTTCCCTCGCTGCGAGGTCCCTTTGTTTTTTCCGGAGGACGCTTACTGTCAGTGCCCGGTCTCTTGTCGTTTCTCTGATTCCTGCCGGGTTGAGGTCTGCCTGCGGCCTGGCTTCTCTTCGGACTTCCCTGCTGCCCTCGCTCCCGCTGATCGTTTCTGCGATGAGGTTTGTCCCGGTTTTCGACCTGCTTCGGTCCTTTCTCTTCAGCCGGCTTGGCTTCAGGCTTAGGTTCCGATCGGCCGAATATCTTCTTTAATATGTTCTTTAACAAATTACTTTCACCATTTCTGTGTTAGGTTGTTCGCCTGCTAGACGAGTGCGGCTGCCCCGCAGGGGCCGCTACTCTATTATAACCGCTTCTCTCGCGAGTTTGATTCCGAATTTCTCCAGCACTTGATCTTCGATTTCCGACGCGAGTGCAAGCAATTCTCTTGTTGTCCCGGAATAATTCACCAAAGCAAGCGCATGATTGGATGATATTCCGACGCCACCCTTTCGCTGTCCCTTATGGAATCCGGCGTTTTCCACAAGCCAGGCGGCAGGTATCTTGAAACCGCCCTCGCCTTTGAAGGAGGGCGCATCGCCGATCCCGAGCAGTCTCAGTCTGTTCGCGAATCTCAAATATTCCGACTCCGTCAACACCGGGTTCACAAAGAATGAGCCGACTGACTGCGAATTCGGATCCGCAGGATCAATCACCATCGATTTTCTTCTGCGGATTGCCAACACCGAACTTCTGACTGATTCAAGTCTACTTCCGGCGACTGCTTCGTCTCGCCCTCGTTCGATCGACTCGACATACTCCCTGAGCTCCGCGTACTTCAGCGTCGGCTCACCCGACGGCATCAGTCCATAGCTAACCTCGACTATCACGAAGCGATTCTTGTCCTCGAATTTGAATCTGCTTCTCCGGTAGCCGAACCGGCAGTCGGCGGCGCTGAACTCGACTAATGCGAGCGATTCCCTGTCAAGAGCCTTGACACTGATGATCGTGTCTTTCACTTCCTGGCCGTATGCTCCTACGTTCTGTATCGGAGTTGCACCGACCGAACCAGGAATGCCGGACAGGCATTCAATCCCCGCGACACCTTTCTCGACGGACAGCCGAACGATTTCGTCCCACACTTCACCAGCCTGGGCGGTAACGACTGCGAAATGGCCGTCCTCTTCAAAGCTGACACCCTTCAAATCGACTTTCAGAACAACCCCGCGAACTCCATGGTCCGGAAAGACTATATTGCTGCCGCCCCCAAGAATGAAAAGGGGCAGGCCGGTTGTTCTGGAAAAATCCAACGCCGAGCGTATCTCATCGAGCGTACGGCAAACGATAAGGTACTGTGCGTTTCCTCCCAGATGAATCGTGGTAAACTCGGCAAGCGAAACCTCAGCTTTGAATTCGGCCAACTTATCGGCTGTCACTATCATGCTATGTAAGATAACCAACTTACAGGAGAAAATTACCACGAATCGAGCGGATTCCGAGACCGACAATGCCCGCGAGCACTTCGAACATTAGTGCTAACCGGACAAGTCTTAACGAATTCCATTTCGCTGCCAAACGCAGACGCCTTCTCTTGAAAGGAGCCAGCGTCTCCGACTGAGCCTTGACTTGTTTTATCCGAAAATGAACGTTTTGCGAAAGCATCACTGGCGGGAGCGCGATGAGGAATGTCGGCAGCTATACAAAGTTCGTCTATCCGCTTCCGCGCGAAGCAAGTTTAGGATGGAGTGTTGACGCTGGACTCAAGTCACAAGTCGCCGGTCATCCGTGGGA
>CAZRXH010000141.1:0-6523 GCA_964603995.1 uncultured Bacteroidota bacterium
GCACATTACACAAAGAAGGAGCGAGCCACGACTTCTTCCCGCGGGACGTTATGCGTCATGCCTCAACTTGAAGGAGAAATAATGCCAAAAAAGCTCCTCCTCGTTCTTTGCTTTTCAATGCTAAATTCCTGTTCCAGAGACAGTGAGGTTATCAGCCTATCGCAGAAGTTCTTCAACGCTTGTGACCACAAAGATTTCAAGTTGGCCTATACCATGTTATCCCCAATGGAACGTCCTCGCTTCTTCCCGCCTGCTCCTACGCTTTGCCGCATCGTGGATGCTTCGCAATCTTACAGCGGCAAGTGAGATGGACTTTTTTGTGCGATAGGCTATGGCGAACGCAAAATGGCTCCAGTTGGGCCGAATCCATGAATGAAAGGATGAAAAATGATTGAGAAAACCACCGTTGAGCTGGGGAATGTTCAAAAGACGTTATTGCTGCCCTTGTGGGGCCGGGCCGTTGAATCCAGGAAAAAGCATCCGCTTCTCTTGGACAAGAACGCGCTGGCAATTATGGAACAAGTGGACTATGACTTTTCGAGTGTGGCGAAGAACAGCAGCGAATTGACTCGGATTGCCTGGATCATGAGAAGCGTATGCGTGGATGAAGTCGTCAGAGGTTTCCTCGACAAATACCCTCAAGGAACCATCGTCAACATTGGCTGCGGATTGGATACCACCTTTGATCGTGTCGACAACGGCAAGCTGATCTGGTATGACCTGGATTTGCCGGATGTCATCGCCTTGCGGAGGAGGTTTATCAAAGAAACATCCCGAAGAAGGTTTGTAACCGCTTCTTTGCCCGAACGAAGTTGGCTGGGTGCAATAGAAGTCAAAGAGCAGGTACTATTCGTTGCAGCGGGAGTATTTTACTATTTCGAGGGTCAACAGGTTCGAGAATTCCTCACACGACAGGCAGACATGTTTCCGGGGAGTCAACTCGTGATGGATGTTAGTTCGCCCTACGGTGTCAAAATCGCGAACAAGATGGTTATCAGGCGAGGCGGGCTAGATGAGAAGTCCTTTCTGAAATGGGGAATCGAAAGTCCTGAGACAAACTTATCCTGGGACAAACGGTTCCGGCTGTTGAACACCTACTTCTATTTTGGCAAGCGGGGCAGGTTTCTAACTCTAAAGAACAGGCTCTTAGGATTCGTGTCTGATTTCTTGAAAGTCCAGTACATGGTTCATTTGGAAATAAGGAGGAATACACGATCACACTTCTTCCACAGGAATCTTGTGTTTCACCGCACTTCTATTTAGCTTTAGCCTGCATGGTGGCTGTGCGGGAACTCATCAACAAACCTGGCTGAACGGGATCACACTCTAATGAATTCAAGATCATTCACGAAGAAGGAAGTAATCGCGATTGCTAAGAGGGCGTACGAAGAGGGCAATGCCCGGTTCCAAATTGATTCGGGCAAGTGTGCTCTGCTTGTCATCGATATGCAAGATGAGTTTGTGAAGCCCGGTTGGACTCCGTATTGGGTACCAAAGGCGACAGCGATAGTTCCCGACATCAAAACACTTGTTGCTCATTGCCGATCGAAGAACATTCCGATCGTATTCACGGCGTTTGCGGGTACGCATCGCTATCTCGACAGACCAAAGACTGGCAGTTCGATGCCGAATCGTTGTCATCAGGTTGGAAAGGGAAGTGGATCGTGGTTCAAGGAAGGAAAAATATGGCATGAGCTGAAGCCGTTGAAGAGCGACATCGTCATTCACAAGCCATCTTACGGCGCGTTCTACGACACGCCGCTTGAGACGATCCTCAAGAATCTTGACAGGGACACGGTAATCATTTGCGGGACGCTCACGAACTTCTGCTGCGGCAGCACTGCCCGACAAGCCTACGAACGCGGATTCAAAGTTGTTTTCGGGAGTGACACTACCGCGACTGACGATCCTTCTTTGCAGGAGCCTGAACTGAAAGTCCTCCGGAAGGGGTTTGCACGTGTCATGCGACTGTCTCAGATTATCCGAGAACTGAAGTAGAGTTGCACTTCCACGCGACCGATCACAGGACAGAAATCCACAGAGGCTGTGGATGCGTTTCCTCAATTTCACATTGAAGGAGTTGAAAGCATGTCCGCAATCCGGCGGAGCCCAGCTGTCAACTGCTCCTTGACTCCGAATCAGAAGGTGTTCCCATGAATCCACAAGCTATGGAACCGTTCGGACGCGCGCTGCTTGCATATTTCGAGGGGTGCGCCGACGCCGAAGTCATCGTTCGCAGAGATGATGGCAAAGAATCTGTTCTTCCTGCAAGCTGGTTCTTTCGGGAGGAGCCTGACCTCACCACCATTGAGAAGACGGCGATAGATCTGTGCAAGGATCGCATACTGGACATAGGCGCTGGAACCGGGTTACACAGCTTGATCCTTCAAAGAAAGCACTACTCTGTCAGCGCCATCGATGTCAACCCTCAGGCCGTCAGCATAATGAAGCAGCGCGGTACTGAAGACGCATATTGCGCCGACGTTTTCGAATTCAATGAGGGACCGTTCGACACTCTCCTTATGATGGGGCACGGGATTGGTATGGTTGAAAATATTTTGGGCTTGAAGCGTTTTCTATCTCATGCGCGGAACCTCCTATCTGGCGACGGTCAGCTTCTGCTGGATTCACTCGATGTGCGGGTCACCAGCAATCCGGAAAACCTGGCCTATCATGAGACAAACCGAAGAGTGGGCCGATATATCGGTGAGATCAGAATGCAATTCGAGTTTCTTGGTCAGAGGGGGCCATTTTGTGGTTGGTTGCAGGTGGATGCCGGCACATTGAGAGAGTACGCTGAGTCTTCCGGTTGGCGGTGTGACATAGTCTGTCAGGAGGAGAAAGGGAATTACCTGGCAAGACTTACGAGGCGTGAGTCTGTTCAACAAAATGCACTGGAACGCTGATGACGCGGAACGGACAGATTTGCGCGGACAATTTTCGCTATCATTCCGTGGAATCCTCGAACAACTTTTTCCCAGTGAGCGATTCGTGATAAGTTGAGTCTCAATAGGGTCATCATCACCGAGACGCGTGGAACTTTATGAAGAGTGTAAGTTTTACTCCTTTCAACATGAAGACGTATGTCGCTCTGGCGAGGGGCATAAATGTGAGTGGAAACAGGATTGTCCCGATGTCTGAATTGAAAAAGATATTCACCGTGTTGAGCTTCGACAATGTCATTACTTACCTCAACAGCGGGAATGTGATTTTTCGGTCGGGCAGCTCCAAGGCTACTCAGATGGAACAGGACATCGAGAGACTGATTCAAGAGAAATTCGAATTCCGCGTGAGGGTCATGATTCTGAAGATCGGAGAAGTCCGGAAGATTCTAGCGGCGAATCCTTTCGATGAAGAGTTGCTACAGCCACATGAAAAGATTCATATCACATTGTTATCAGAAGTGCCCAAGGACGATTTCGTGATCAAGCTAAGGTCTTTCTCAGATGAGACGGACGAATGTGTAGTATCCGGGAGAGCGGTGTATCTGCTGACAAGGAGAGGGTATGCGAGGATTTTGTACAACAACAATTTCATTGAAAAGACTCTTCGGGTCGATGCCACGACGCGCAATATTAACACTCTGAAAAGAATTGCCGAAATAGGATTGCGTCTGGATTGACTGCGGGCGATCTCTATTCTTGATTTTTAACGAAAAACAGGACAGTTTGGAGCCACGGGCATTCATGTTTTCAGCGGACGACAGCCACTGGGTGAATCAATTGCATTTTTTCGCTTAGGGAGCTAATTTGTGGCGGTCTTCAAGGAGGTATAATGGTTTCTTTAATTCTAGTGGTGCTGATAAGCTACTTGGTCGGATCGATCCCGACAAGTATCATCGTTACAAAAATCCTCAGAGGGGTTGACATACGAAATTATGGCAGCGGAAATCCGGGAGGAACAAATGTTATTCGTGTGCTTGGCTGGGGGCCCGGAGTATTCGTAATCATCATAGACATGTTGAAGGGTTTCTTCGCGGCGGTTGTACTATCGCGACTGTTTTATGGGCATTTCCCTCTCGATAACGCGACACCTTTCTCGGATTTCACGGTTATACAAATCATTGCCGGCATAAGCGCGATACTCGGTCACACGTGGACTGTGTTCGCCGGCTTCAAGGGAGGAAAAGGGATTGCCACTGCGGGCGGGATGCTGCTCGGAATCGCGCCTATCGAGGTTGCGATTGCCTTCGGAGTCTTCATGGTCGTGGTCGTAAGTTCCAGATATGTCTCGCTCGGATCAGTCAGCGCGGCGATAGCATTTCCGGTCGCGATGTTCGTGCGCGCCAACGTGTTTGACGTAACAACCCGCTACTACCACTCCATGATCTTCTTCAGCCTTTTCATATCAAGTTTCCTGATCTACAATCACCGTACAAATATTGCCCGTTTGTTGCGGGGCCAGGAACATCGCCTGGAGAAGCTCAGGTTTTTTCACAGGTCAAAGCCCTAAACTGTTTCTTTTTTGAATGAAAGTCACGGTTCTTGGCGCCGGCGGATGGGGAACGGCGCTATCTCTCCTTCTTCACGGTAATGGAGCGGCAGTAACACTTTGGGCATACAAAGCAGAGTATGCCGACGAACTGTCCAAGGTGCGAGAGAATCGCACATACTTGCATGGTGTAACAATCCCTCGTGGAATCCAGATAACGTCAGACATCGATTCTGCGGTCGATCAAGCCGAAGTTGTTGTCGCTTCGGTCCCGTCACAATACCTGAGATCGCAACTTGAAAGAGTTGCCGATCATGATTTCAGGAACAAGATTTTTGTCAATACTGCGAAGGGCATTGAAGCGACGACGCTATGCACAATGTCGGATGTTGTCCGGTCGTCGCTGAAAAAATGTCCCCGGAAGAACTATGTCGTTCTTTCAGGTCCGAGCCACGCGGAGGAAGTAAGCCGGAGGATGCCCACCGCGATTGTCGCCGCTTCCCATCACCGGAAGAGTGCTGAGGTTGTACGGAAACTCTTCATGAATGGTTACTTTCGCGTTTATCTTAACCGCGATGTGAAAGGTGTCGAGCTTTGCGGCTCATTCAAGAATGTGATAGCTCTCGCTGCCGGAATGAGCGACGGCGCTGGCTACGGGGACAACACCAAAGCTGCACTGATGACCCGGGGGATGGTGGAGATTACAAGATTGGGCGAATCGTTAGGTGCTCATCACAGGACGTTCTCAGGACTGGCTGGCATGGGGGACCTGATAGTCACCTGCATGAGTCGGTACAGCAGGAACCGATTTGTAGGAGAGCAGGTGGCAGCGGGAAGAAAACTTGATGAGGTCCTGGGCGAGATCAAGATGGTGGCAGAGGGGGTGCCAACAGCACGGGCTGCACATCAGCTGGCTATCAAGCACGGTGTGGAGATGCCCATCATGGAACAGGTTTATAAGGTCCTGTTCGAAGGGAAGGATCCGCAAAAGGCCGTCGGCGACCTGATGAAGAGACCGGCTAAGGATGAGTATTAACCTCCGGCTGAAAGGAAGAAAACCACGAGAGCAAGCCGCTTTACCCTTGAAAAACCTTACGGTCTTGGAAAGTCTGCTCGACACAGGCTCAGTTGTGGTATTGGAAGAAGATCGGGTTCGAGTAAGGTCTCTTCCGTTATGAATCGGAATCGAGGAGATGCAAGTGGTAGGCTTTGACAGACTTCATGCCGGAACAGCGGAGGACAGAGTCGCCATCACGGGTTGCACGGTTCTCATTTTTGAGGGCGGTGTAAGAGCGAGCGTCGACGTGCGAGGTGCCTCGCCGGGAACCCGCGAGATTGCACTCCTCTCGCCGGACAAACAAATGGACCGGATTGACGCGATCCTGCTTACCGGAGGAAGCGCGTTCGGGCTAGCGGCAGCGACAGGTGTCGTGAAGTTTCTCTCCGAACACAAAATGGGCTACAAGACACCGTGGAAGCTCGTTCCTATTGTGCCGGCGGCAGTCGTCTTTGATCTAAATATCGGAAGTGCTGATAGATTTCCTGACGAAGCGATGGGGTACGAGGCGTGTCAGGCGGCGATGAGAGGAGAGTTTGAGAACGGGTCTCACGGTGCTGGAACAGGTACAACCGTAGGGAAGTGGGCTGGGCTCGAGAATGCGATGAAGTCTGGACAGGGAACAGGGGCGGTGGAGTTCAAGGGACTCAAAGTCGGGGCGGTTGCGGTCGTTAATGCCGTTGGTGACGTTGTCGACTCGAAAGGGAATGTCATTGCTGGTGCCCTGAAAAACGGGATGTTTGTCGCAAAAGGAAGCGGAATAATCGAGCGACTGGCGGCTGCGCCAATTATCGGGACGAATACAACACTGGTTGCGGTTGTGACGAATGCGAAGCTGTCGAAAGTTGAACTGAACCGCGTCTCTCAGAGAGGGCACGATGCTCTGGCAAGGAAAATTGTCCCGGTGCATACGAGCTACGATGGCGATGCAATCTTTTCTGTTGCGTTCGACGAAGTTGACGCTCCGCTAGATCTTGTCGCTGCACTCGCAGTTGAGGCGATTGAAAGAGCTATCGATGATGCCGTCAAGTCCGC
>CAZRXH010000142.1:0-6444 GCA_964603995.1 uncultured Bacteroidota bacterium
AGGAGGGGCATCTGCCTCAGACACTTGCGGTGGAAGTGAGGTTATCCTCTAATACCCGCAATTTTCCTTTCGATTATCTCCGAGAGTACCGAGATATCGAAAGGTTTGACGACCAGTTCACATCTTGAATCGGTAAATAGCTTCCTGAGTGGGGCATCTATCTCGCTTCCTGTGATGAAAACGAATCTTCCTGAGTATGCGGGTGACTTCTGAAGAACGCGCTTGTACAATTCCTTCCCGTCCATCTTCGGCATGTGGACATCAGAGACTACCAGATCCGGCTTGTATGACTCGATCACGGTCAGCGCCTGCTCGCCGTTAGCAGCAGAGAGGACTTCATACCCCATGTCTCTCATTAGCTCCCCAAACAGTACCCCTATGTCCCTTTCGTCGTCTACGATAAGGATTTTTCCTTTTATCCCGCCAGACACTTTTTCCATGCTCCGCTCCCATTAACCTTGGTTATGGCAGTTTCTAGAAGCCTGGGACTATCCCGAACGGCTCTTGCAGTCGGTATTCAAGCCCAAGACTAATTTGCCAGACGTGAGTGATTCTTGCAAGAGTAATAGCCCTCATCGATTTTCTTTCAACATGATCGTTATTCATTTAGTTCCGGATTGTAGATTATCACTCGGCGGTTCAACAGTCACGATGTGTGCGTCGATGGAGAGGCGCCGGTGTCTCGATTTCTGCGGAGTATCGGAACCTCCGAGGGACGGCGGCACGGAAGTCACGTGTCCCTCGAACAAAAATGGTCGTCGGCTCTTCGTGGGAATGTGACCGGGAGCCTCCCGATTTGACTCAGGAGAATCCGTTTGATGCCGGCCTTCCGCAAACATGGGAACAAGGCAGCACCCCGGATGGAGCCTCTTCGCATCAGGGATCTGATACCTTGTTGACTTCTCTTCGGGCGGGCTTGTCTAACGCGCTGACTGTTCCACGGCGGGAGCATCACTACCGGTGATCCGACAATAACGAATTCGTTATCACTGTAAGATGCTGTGGAGTTGTGACTTGACTTACAGCATAGGACACGATGTCTCATGATTCAGATACCGTCCGAGTCGGTCCCCCAGCCAGCCCTTGCGGCTCTGTGGAGTGCAGTCATGCTGATCGCTTCTTCTATTTCCAGGAAGTGTTCTCCTCATGGTCAGCGGCGGCTTTGAAGATTGGGCACCCACCAGTTATATTTACACGCCTGTTAGAGCGGTGGAATTCTGCAGAAGTAGCCCGCTTATCTTTTCAGCGGGTAGATGGCGAAATTGGCAGACGCGCTAGCCTTAGGAGCTAGTCCCGAAACGGGATGGGGGTTCGAGTCCCCCTCTACCCACTTTTTGAAGAGGGCTAAGCAGGGTTCAGGATTACGCGTCGAGTTCTCAGAAAGATTCTCAGCATCAGTACCGGCACCGCCGCTTCTATGGGTCAAAGCACTTGAGACGTACGCGAGAGCTACAGTCCGACGTGCAGGTGAATGAGCATAATATCCGAGGAATGTATTCCGGAAAGGGAAAAAAGTGGATTATAAGATAACGGACCTTGGCGGACTGAAGAAACGGCTCGAGGTGACTGCAACGATTGAAGATAATTTGGTGAAGGACAAGTTTGAGTCGGCGTACTCGGAATTCCAGAAGAACGCCGCTATACCCGGTTTCAGGAAGGGCAAAACGCCCATAGAAATTGTGAAGAAAAGATACGGAGACGAAATTGAATCCGAATCGATTCCAGATATCGTAAACGGTATCGTCAAAGACATATTTGAAAAAGAGAATACGAAAGTTGCTGGCGTGATTGACTACAACCTCGATACGAGAAAGTCCGGTGATCCACTTCACTTCTTTCTCACCTTCGAAATCGCCCCGGTGATCGACCCGCAGGGGTATATCGGGATGAATTTGGAACGAGCGATGTATCAAATCCTTCCAGAGACGGTTGACCACGAACTCTTGCATATCCGTGAGGCGAACTCGGAGTTGCAGGAGACAGAGTCTCCTGAGGACGACAAGGCTGTTGTCACTGTTGACCTGCAGGTTATCGATGAGAAGGGTGTGCCTTTGATCGGTCAGAAGCGGGAGAATTACAAAATCGACCTCCGCAGTAAGGCGCCTGAATTGAGCGAAATCCACGAAAGACTTCTGAAATCAAAGGTTGGCGACGAGTTCAACATGGGATTGGAGACTTTTGACAAGGCCGGCCAGCCCACAGGGAAGAAGCCTTTTAAGGTATTGGTGAAGAAAATCGAGAAATTTGTTATGCCCGAACTCTCTGATGAGTTCGCGAAGAAGATATCCGGCGGGAAGATGGAAACCCTGGATGCCCTGAAGAGAGACATCGAGAGAGAGCTCGAGCATTACTATGAAGAAAAGGCGGAAGAAGAACTCAGGGACAAGATTGCGGAGGATCTCCTGAAGAAAAACGAGTTCGAAGTCCCTGAAAGCATGGTCGAAGACTACCTGAACGATCTGATTGAGGAGCTGAAGAAGCGGTCGAACAACCAGGATGTTGACGAAAGTCTCGTCAAGGAGCGGTACAGGGAGGCGGCAATACACGCGGTGAAGTGGAACCTGCTGGCTGCCTCGATAATCCAGAAGGAAGGCCTCAAGCTTGACGACGCCGTTCTCGATCGGACCGCGGATGACGAAGCGTCAAAATACAGACTGGATAAATCCAGGCTCCTTGATTTCTACAAGGGTTCTGATGACGTGAAGAACAAGCTCTTGTTCAACGAGATGTTCAATTTCATCGTGGACAAATCGGAAGTGAAAGTCAAAGAAAAAACACCAACTCACGAACATGAGGACTGACAAAATGGCATCTTCGAGTTCACTTGATAGGCTGCCAAATGGCATCATAAACAACTCTAAACGCATGGAAGTCTACAATCAGCTCACAATTCCATACGTAATCGAACAGACAGGCCGCGGTGAGAGAGCGTACGATATTTTCTCCAGGCTGCTGAAAGAGAGAATCATATTCATCGGGACCGCGATAGATGACACCGTTGCCAGTCTGGTGATTGCTCAGCTTCTCTTTCTTGAGAGCGAAGACCCTAACAAGGATATAAATCTCTACATAAACAGTCCGGGCGGAAGTGTTTCGGCTGGGCTTGCAATCTACGACACGATGCAGTACGTGCGGCCGGATATTGCGGCCACTTGTGTCGGCCTAGCGGCGAGTATGGGAGCGGTGCTTCTTTCCGGCGGTTGTGCAGGCAAGAGGACATCCCTTCCTAATGCGCGGATAATGATTCATCAGCCGTGGGGTGGTTTCCAGGGCAGCGCTGCTGATATCAGCATCCAGGCCGAGGAAGTAATCAAGACAAAACGCCGCCTTAACGAGATATTGGCCCACCATTCCGGCAGGCCTATGGAACAAATTGAAAAAGACACTGACAGGGATTATTTTATGTCCGCCGAAGAGGCTGTCAAGTATGGCTTGATTGACAACGTTCTCGTGAAAAGGGAAAGCAAAAAGAAGTGAAACTAATCTGGAGTTACAAAAAAGAATATGAGCGGTTGGCTTCTGCTTGTTATGTTCGTTTTTGTCGTCCTGTTTGCTATCGCGGTCCCGACCGTGATTTCAGACTTAAAGGGTCAAAGACAAAAAGACATGAAGAAGGAATATTAGTGGTTAATGGCTAAGCAACACCAAGAGGAAATGCGGTGCTCCTTCTGCGGGCGTGAGGCGAAAGAGGTCAAGAGCCTCGTCGCCGGGCCGGGAGACGTTTACATCTGCGATATTTGCGTCGAGCACTCGGTGGAAATATTGCGGAGCAACATACCGGCCTACAAGCAACACGTGGAGGAGTATTCCGAGAAAGCTCCGCTGACGCCGATCGAAATAAAGGCGGCGCTCGACGAGTATGTGATAGGACAGGAGCACGCAAAAAAAATCCTCTCGGTGGCAGTCTACAATCATTACAAGAGAATATCGCTTCCTCACGGTCTGAATTCCGAAGATGAAACGGAAATCGAAAAGAGCAACATCCTGTTGATCGGCCCGACCGGCACCGGCAAGACCCTACTGGCGCAGACACTAGCGAAGATACTGAATGTGCCATTTGCGATTGCCGATGCGACTACTTTGACAGAAGCCGGATATGTCGGCGACGATGTAGAGACTATTCTTGTCCATCTGTTGCAGAATACCGACTACGACGTCGCAAGGGCCGAAAGAGGCATAGTCTATGTTGACGAGATAGACAAGATCGCGAGGAAAAGCGACACCCCCTCGATAACACGCGACGTGTCGGGTGAGGGGGTACAGCAGGCGCTGCTCAAAATCCTCGAAGGGACTACAGCTGGAGTTCCTCCAAGAGGCGGCAGGAAACATCCCGAGCAACCCCTCATAAACGTGAATACCAAGAATATCCTTTTTATTTGTGGAGGAGCCTTCGAAGGACTCGAGAAAATCATTGGCCGCCGCGTCAGCAAGAATCCCATCGGTTTCGGCGCCGAGATTCATTCTGTCAAGGACGACGAGGTCAACGAGATTCTCCCGCTTGTGCAGCCCGACGACCTGCTGAAGTTTGGGCTCATCCCTGAGTTCATCGGGAGGCTTCCCGTCGTGGCCACTCTTCACACGCTCAGCGACCAGGCAATGAAGGATATCCTGACACTGCCGAGGAATTCGCTCGTCAAACAATACAAGATGCTGTTCAAGCTTGAGGATGTGGAACTTGAGTTTGAGGACGACTCCCTGATGTCGATTGTTCAGAAAGCTATAGAGCGAGGGACCGGTGCACGCGGACTCCGGTCAATACTCGAAGAGAAGATGCTCGACATTATGTACAACCTCCCATCCATGTCAGACGTCGTCAAATGCATCATCACAAAGGAAGTCGTCGTATCCGGATCTGATCCCATCTTCCTCACGAAGAGGAAGATGGCTACGGCCTGACCTAATTTCCTATCAATCCCGCAAATACCCTGATCTGAAGCTGAGGCTGCTTGCCGCTGGTAGTGTGTACCACTATGTAGCCGTCGATGTCGCGTGGGTTTGCAGGCTTGATGTACAGGTCCAGGTTCGCGAACTCACCTGGTTTCAACTCTTTTCTGTCGAGCCTGTAAGTGATTTCTCTGGAAGGGACATCAACCCTGGTGATAGTCATTGGTTCGTCGGTTGTGTTGGAGAGTGTTACCTCAGCGCTGTCCTCCATGCCGATGCGAGCGTTGTCGAAAAGGACATAACCCGGCGTCGGTTGGAGTGCGTAGGCAACATACCCGGTCATCTTTACAGTCATCAGTTGATCTTTCGGAAAGGAGTTTGATATATAAATGTATTTCGTGACCTCACCGATGTAACCCGTCGGGTTGAATTGTATCTTCACTTCGGTTTTCTGGCCCGGTGCAAGCACAGTGTTCGATACGAGAGCGGCCGTACATCCGCAGCTTGTGCTAACCTTTCTTATTGTTATGCTGTCGCTGCCTATGTTTTCAAGCGTGATTGCCTTGTGGACCAGTTCTCCGGTCTGGTAGACAGTCCCGAAGCTGAATTCGTTTCCTTCGACTACTCTCAATTGGGCGTTCGCTTGACGGATCCCGATCGTCATCACGAAAAAAGTGATGCAAAAATAGAAGAATCGATGTTTCATTTTTTCCTTCCTGTAAACATCTTTAACAATTCCGGGTCCGGCCTGCCCGGAGGTTCGGGTTTTTCCATATTCAATCCATCTGTGCGTTCACGAATGGCGGTTCGCTCCCGAACAGCGGCGAGGAAATTTCCGCTGCTGACGGTTCCGGCGCCACATTCTCTGGCATAGCTGAGAATTGACCTGTCATCAGTCACCACACGCAGGGAGCGTCTTCTCGTAGATCTGGCTATTTCCAACTTTATGAGTTCGTCAGCAGTTTCGCCACCAGCCGTGAATCTTGAAACTAGCCTTGGAGTCTCCCTCGAAAAGGAGGGGGCAAATCTGCCATCAAACACCACGACGACTTCCTCCTTTGAAAACTGGGGCGACCTGGCGATTTCAGACAGGAACTCCTGTCTTCCAGTCTCGTTATCGTTCCGAAGGATTTTTGACAGCCTGTGGTCCGACAGAATTACATTGTAGCCATCAACAAGCCAACGCATAAAGAAATATAACCTGAAACGCGCGACGATTCAAACAATTGAGAGAAGCAGGCTCAGCGAGGGGGTAGAGTCGCATTCTGCGAAACGTAAAACGCGTTACGCGACGAGCAACAGAGGTCTAACCCCGAAAACAGGTCAGAAGCGCATGAAAAATTCCGGCACGATATTGGCTTGATATATATCAGTTGCACAAAAGAGTTTGATTCTTTAATAAATGTGAAAAGTTCAGGCGGTTGGATGCGATAGAGTCCAAAGAGTTTATATGAGTTGCATACCCGCAAACAGCCCCCTGACATGGGAAGAAGGTCTTGCCGCTTAGTTATCCCACGCTGCCACAAATCGCGAAGCACGACTCGCATGCCCTAATGCAGC
>CAZRXH010000143.1:0-5098 GCA_964603995.1 uncultured Bacteroidota bacterium
CTGAGGAGGAGAGTATGCCTGACATAGTACACCGGGTCGGAATAAAGGCGCCGGCAAAGGAGGTCTTTCAATCATTGTCCACCATCGACGGTTACCGCGGCTGGTGGACTCCACGCGCGGCAGGAAACCCGTCGAAGGGCGGGGTGATCACTTTCTTCGACAACGTCGACATGAAAGTGGAAGAATGCAAACCGAACGAGCTCGTGAAGTGGAAGTGCGTCCGCGGTCCCGACGAGTGGATGAACACCGAGGTCATTTTCAAATTGAGGCAGGACGGCGACGAGACGTTCGTACTGTTCACTCATGCGAATTGGAAAGAGACCGTGGAGTTCATGCACCATTGCAGCACAAAGTGGGCGGTGTTCTTACTCAGCCTAAAGGATCTGGTCGAGCTTGGAAAGGGGCATCCCGAACCGTACGACATCAAGATACACTCGAGAGGCTGAGGAAAACTGGTCGGCTACCTTCGCTTACCTTGCGAAGGTATCTACGCCATTCCCGGGTTACCTTCGCAAGGTTCACAAGGTAAGGAGGAAGAACGTGAAAAAGATAAAGTTGGGAGAGCATTCGAAGTTGACCGCGTCCATTTCTGAACGTGAGCGGATCCAAAAGAAGATCGCAGGTGAGATAAGGAAAAAACTATCATGGGAAAGATAATTTTTGGCAACCATTCTGCGGTACGAGTGCTGCGGGCTGAACGCGAAAGGATTCGGGAATTTTACTGCGAAGTCCTGGGCTGTAGAATGACGAGGGAGCTCGACGACAAGGACGACTTTCGACTGGGAGACGACTTCTACATCGCGTTTCTTTACGCGAGCGGGGGGAAGGAAGTCGATAAGGGCGTGACCTACGCTGCGGAGGATCCGCTGGGTGACGACGACTTTTTGAAGGCGATCTTTCTGGAGCTGAAGGCTGACAACATCGAAGAAATGAGAAGGAAAATTGTCGCTTTCGGAGTCAAGGTGCTCGATGTGCCGGACCCCCACCTCTACTTTCAGGCTCCGGGAGGACAGGTATTCCGGCTGGTCGGAATCGACGAAGACCTTACTAAATATGAGCGGCACGTTTGAATGAGTGGACGAACGTCAGAAAGCTCAGAAATGCAAACTAAAGAAAGCCGAAATGAGCTACGAGACAGATTCTCAAATTGGCGCAATAGCTTCTCTGTCACTCCGACGAGTGCTGTTGTTTCACCGCCGACCGACAAGCCGGTTTCAAGCTGCTTCCTCGTGAACATTACGCCGTTCCATCCCGATTTCTCTTTGAAGCCACACAAAGAGTGCAGCCCTTAACTGCGATTCATCCATGCTGACGGAAAGCTCTCCTTCTTAACCGCAAAGGTCGCAAAGCATAACTTTCGTTGTATGAAGAAATGCAATGGGCGCAAAGATCGCAGAGAATAAATCGATTCCTCTTCGCGGACTTTGCGTTCATGGCACTCTTTTTCACGTTCATTCCGGCAGCCCTTTGCGCACTTTGCGGTTAATTTCTTCGGTGTTCCTCCCGCTTTCCTTCTCCAGCCAGACGAACAACGCCGCACGAGACTGCGATTCGTCTACCAATCAAGCCCGTAATGATTATTATGAGTTTATTCCTTTTTAAGGACTTCGCAAACTACGAACAATTTATTGGATTGCACGCCCCGACACAGACGAACCAACGAGCCAAATCCTCTCGTCGCGAAATCAGTCCGGATTTCTTAAATTTCAGGGCCGAAAGATAATCTCAAAATGCGAGGCATACTTGAAGAAGGATATCTGCATTGTCGAAGAAGAATAAGCGCCAGCGAGGCAAGAAGAATCATCATCAACCGCATCTCTCGACAGTTCCTGTCGAACTCAGAAAAGTTTACAGAATATTGGATGAAGGTGATGTCGCGGAAGCCATGATGCGAATCGAAGACCTCGCGAACCGTTCGCCGAGAAATGCCGAGGTGCATCAGGCCCTGTTTGAGATCGCAATGATCGCTAACGACCGTAAATTGATTTTGCAGGCAGCACATCGCCTTTCCGAGCTGCAGCCTCTTCCTGACAAATTCTCAAACCTCTTTCATGCCCAGATGAACCACTTTCTTCCAGCTCTGGCGATCCAAACCGGAAATTACGTGCTGAACAAGTGGCCGGATTTTGAAGAGAGCGCTCATATCGCGACGCTCGTAAGAAAACTGGAGACACTCGCCCGTGAATTCGCAGCGCAATTCGATATCCCCGAGGATAAATGTCTGGAAATACTGGTGCTCCACGACAAGGTTCAATTGGCATTTGACGAGTACCGATTAGACGACGTAGTCGATCTGACCTCACGGATAATATCGATGGCACCAAGGTTTGTTCCTGCATATAACAACCGTAGTAAGGCCAGTTTTCATAGGGGACATCTTAAAGATGCTATTATTGATGTACAAAGTTCGCTGGCCATGCGCCCGGATAACATCCACGCTTTAAGCGATCTTGTCCATTACCTCGTATTGCTCGGACGAATTCATGAAGCGCGCGATACTGCCCAGGAATTATTGAAGCTAAATGTTTCAGAGCCTGAACTGATAGCTAAGAAGACGGAAGCTTTTTCATTCCTATGTGACGATCGGGCAGTACTCAATATTGTGGAGGAAGAGATACGGGATTATCGTTTCTCAACCCGCGACGGCGACCCGTTTCTGTTCCATTACGCAGCAGTCTCAGCTGCTCGAACCGGGGATGAAGAGAAAGCGCGTGAGTTCTGGAACATGGCACTCGGTGTTCAACCGTCGTTCCGGCTGGCAAGAGTTCATTTGGAAGATTTGAACAAGCCTCCCGGAGAACGAAACGGGGCATACCCGTTCGAAATCCATTCGTGGTTCTCGATTGGGGAGTTCAACAACTTCCTGGAGATTTTTTCGAAAGAAGGAGCGGTGAGGAGTCAGGGTGCTGATGAGAAACTCAAATCGAGATTGGAAGGATTTATTCAGGACCATCCGTGGTTCTCTAACTTGATCCCGGTATTTCTCGAACGCGGTGATCCGACCGGGAGGGAACTTGCGGTTCAACTCGCGGCAATGATAAAGGCTCCGGAAGCCATGGCCGCATTGAGGGACTTCGCGGGGAGTCCAGATGGGCCTGACGATGTGCGGTTCAAAGCGCTTCAGATCCTGAAGGATGCAGGAATAATCAAAAAGGGAGAATCTGTTACATACTGGAGCCAAGGAACAAAGAAGAAAATAACCCTATCGAGTTTCAGGATCGATAGTAATCCCAGCGGTCAATTTCTCCCGGAAGATGCTCGGCCGCTGGTAAGTAAGGGGATGGAGGCATTCAGGCGTGGTGACTTGTATGAGGCTGAGCGGCTTTTCGAGCAAGCCAGGATGTTTGCCCCCAACCACCCATCGATAGAATACAACTCCATTCTTATCGACATTCAGCGAAGGAACATCTCAAAGGGGCGAATGAAATTGTTGTCTCTCGCCGAACGTCATCCGGATTACATATTTGCACATACTGAACTTACCTTGATCGATCTGGCAAATGGCAGGCTGCGGGAAGCGATTAAACACATAGCTCATCTTAACACCATGGAACACTTCCACTTCGATGAATACGCGGCTTATATGAAAGCACAGATATTTCTTTCTATAATTGAAGGTCAGCCGCCGGAAGCAACGGAGAAAATTCTTTCGATACTGGAAAATGTTGGGGAATTGAAAGACGAGGCGAAGGATCTTCGTGCCGCTTTGGGAAAATCGCTGGCTGATAAGAGCCGTGTGGAAAGCGTTTTATCGCCGTTGAAAGAGTGAGGAGTGTGGAACAAGCACTGGGGGTGCAATCACGCCCACCATGGTTTTGTCTAATCCATGGAACGCCGCCCGACAATGCGAACAACTCCCGGCGTAGCGATCTACGGGCCGGCTTCAACGGCGGGTGAGTCTGTCGCCCGTCTTCAGGCAGTGGTTTATCGCCTCTTCCCAGTCTTTGATGAGCATCGGGTTGATACTTCGATACGATCCATGAAAACAAGTCCTCGCCGTGACCATGTCCGCGCGTCGTGAATACCATCCCCTCTTCGATTTGCACCGACGCCGGGCACGGTATGATCGACCCCCACCCCTCCGCCCACTTCATCTCTTCCACCGGGCCGAAGATGGGATATCTTTCGTAGTCATTACCATTCTTTGTTACCTCTGAGCAGACGCCTTCGACTTGAGCGTCATTACGGTTTCACCTAAACTCGCAACATCTTCTTCACCCAGTAACGATTTTGCCTGCTCCTGAGCTTTCTCCCACGACGCGACCATTTTCTCCGGTAGTTTCTTTCCTCCCGAGGTGATCAGAAACAGCGTAACGCGGCCGTTTTCGCCAGCTTGACTGCGTATCCAACCGGCGTTTTGCATGCGTACCAGGTCGCGGCTTAAGAAAGGTTCGCCGGACAAATCATTGCCTGCTTTTCCGCAAAGGCATACCCGCTCATTCGCTGGAACATTTAATAGGTTCAAATTACTTAAATTCTAACGACAAACATTATTTCAAAAAGCGAGGGACAGACATGAAATCAGATTTTTCCTTTCCTGAGTTCGTGGAAATCAAAAACGATTATGTAAAATCCGAATCTGTTTTCCGGCAGGCACAAAGGCTGGTGGAAAACGAGATGTGTACCATGGTCGGCGAATCGGACGGCAACTTCAACTTCATAGTCGAGGACAGGTTCGATGATTTCAGGGTTGCAATCAGGAAAGCGGGAAAAAGATTATCCTTCCAGTGCAGCTGCGGCTCGCGGCTCGACTGCTGTCCGCATTCCGCCGCTGCTCTTATCCTGCTCAGACTAAAGTCTGACGAGGAGAAGAACAAGGTTTCTCCTCAATCCAGCCGCTATACAAGAAAAGAAATGATAAGACGAGTCCTGAAGGAAAGGGAGGAAAAGGCGGCTAAGGAGAAATTCAAGATCGAGCTCGCGGAGAATGTTCACGGCTTTCACAAGATCACGACCGCCCACGGAATAACTTACGAAATCACCATCAGAGATTTTTCAACCGGCGACGGCTATTGCTCCTGTCCCGACTTCAGAACCAACAAACTCGGAACATGCAAACACCTGATCTTCGCCGTGAATTATCTGAAAAGGAAATTCA
>CAZRXH010000143.1:5198-6430 GCA_964603995.1 uncultured Bacteroidota bacterium
GCTGCCGAGTTTTTCCTGATAGCGAATTATGAAGCTGTCATGCGTGACATTACCGTCATTCACCAGAATCCGCCCGACATGATCATACTCGACGAAGCGCAAAAGATAAAGAACTACGACACGAAGACTTCACACGCAGTAAAATCAATTCCCAAGAAACATTCGCTGGTCATTACAGGGACGCCGCTCGAGAACAACCTGCTCGACCTGTATTCTATAATGAACTTTGTTGATCCGGAAGTGCTCGCTCCACAGTGGGAATTCTCCATGAACCACTGTTATTTCGACAAGGAGAAAAAAAACCAGATAACCGGCTATTTCAACTTGCAGGAGCTGAAGAACAAACTGAGCGGCCATGTTATCAGGCGGGAGAAAACCGACGTTTTGAAACAGCTTCCTTCCGTCCAGGAAGTGACTGTGCCGGTCGAGCTTCACCCGGCCCAAGCTGATATTCATGCGGGTCTGGCAAGATCACTGGCGCCTATTCTGAACAAAAAGTACAAGACAGTCTATGATATGCAGCGCATCCAGCAAATCCTCCAAAGCATGAGAATGGTTTGCGACTCATCTTTTCTTGTCGATAAGGAGACGAATCATTCACCGAAACTCGCGGAGCTGAAGACAATACTTGTGGAAAAGCTGGACATAAAGAACCGCAAAAGGAAGGTGATAATCTTTTCCGAATGGAAGACGATGCTTCACCTGATCGGGAAGATGCTGAAGGCAAATGGGATACGATTCGTTACGCTTTCCGGAGATGTCCCGGTAAAGAAGAGAGGTTTTCTTATCGACGAGTTCGCAAACAACCCTGATGCGCTGGTGTTCCTTTCGACGGAGGCGGGCGGATCAGGACTGAATCTCCAGTTTGCGGATACTGTAATCAATTTTGATCTGCCATGGAACCCGGCAAAGAAAAATCAAAGGATCGGACGCATAAACCGCATCGGACAGACTGCTCAGAAACTAACAGCCATCAACATGATTGCAGTCAACAGCATAGAACAGAATATCGCAAACGGAATAGTCGTCAAAGAGGCACTGTTCGATGCGGTGTTGAAGGATGCCAGTCTGACGGAAGAAGTCGATTTCGCTTCGAAAGGAAGATCGACATTTATCGAGCAGGTTGAAAAGATGATACGACCGACAGAGGCGATGCCTGAAGCAGATGAGACGATTGCGGCCGAGACGAAGGAAGAAACTGCGGAGGAAGTTGAAGAGACCGAGGAACTTGT
>CAZRXH010000144.1:0-6382 GCA_964603995.1 uncultured Bacteroidota bacterium
GTGGAGATTGAAACGAAGTATGAAGGCTACATCGTCAGACAGTTTGAAGAGATAGAGAGGTTTGGAAGATACGAAGCAATGGAAATCCCGGAGGGTTTCGATTTCAAGAAAGTCAAGTCTCTATCCACCGAAGCGCGTGAGAAACTCATAAGGGTGAAGCCTGGCTCCGTCGGTCAGGCAAGTCGTATATCCGGAGTATCACCAGCAGACATCTCCGTCCTCATGGTCTATCTGCATGGGTGAGTTTTTGAGATGCACGACGGATTCTCCATCTGCCGTTTCACGTGAAACTCATGAGAATGAAGCGCTCAGTGCTGATCGCAGAAATAGGTGATTTTGTTCTCTCTTGGGGGATTTTTTCGATAATCCATGGAAATGTTGGAAACGAGGCCAATACCAATGGTTGAACGCAAGGCGTTGTTTGATGAATTGAAAATGCTCACGACTGAAAGAAGGAATGAAGCATCAATGGAAATCGATGCTGTGAGTTTAGCTGAAATCCTACGGATCATAAATGCGGAAGACAAGAAAGTTGCTTTTGCAGTCGAAGAGCAGTTGTCCTACATCGCTCAGGCGGTTGACCTCGTCACAGCGGCATTCAGAAGCGGTGGAAGACTGTTCTACGTTGGTGCGGGCACGAGCGGCCGAATCGGAGTCCAGGATGCCGCGGAGTGTCCGCCAACCTTCGGCACCCATCCGGACCTCATTCATGGATTGATCGCCGGCGGCAAGCCGGCAATCTTCAAAGCGCAGGAAGGAGCGGAAGACAGGGAGGAGGACGGGGCAAATGATATAGTGGCACATGGCGTCAATGAGAACGACGTGGTCTGTGGAATTGCTGCGAGCCGAAGAACTCCTTACGTCGTAGGCGCCATAAAGTGCGCAAGAAGGATTGGAGCAAGAACGGTTTTTGTTACGACGAATCCACGCGGTCAATTCGACATCGACGTCGACGTCGCTATTTGTCCCGATGTCGGTCCGGAAGTGATTATGGGATCCACGCGAATGAAGTCCGGCACGGCACAGAAGATGGTTCTGAACATGATCACGACCGCCGTTATGATAAGGCTTGGGAAAGTCTACGGGAACATGATGGTGGATCTTCAGATGACTAACAAGAAACTTGAGGAGAGGGCGAAACGAATTGTGATGTTAATTACCGGGGTAGATTATGACGAAGCCGAGGGGGCGCTCCGAAAAGCAGCAGGCCATGTAAAGACGGCAGTTGTGATGATAAAGGCAAGAGTAAATGCTGAAGAAGCGCGGAAGAGATTAGTCGAAGGAGACGGTTTCGTGAGACGGGCAATCGAGGGGAATTTTGGAAAACACTGAACTGTCACAACTTTCTGCCTTCATGCTTTCTCTGGGGACGACAAGAAGAACTATTGACTCACTTATGCAGGCAAAGTCGATATCCCTGCATCTGACGAGCATCCCGTTGTTCGCGTATGTTCTCACTGAGCTACTCAAGGCGGGCAATGCAGGTCTACTCCTTGTTGTTGACGACGAGGATGTTAGCGAGCGGCTCCAGTCAGACTTTGCGGTTTTCTCCGGAACAGTCCCCGTGGAACTCATGGGTGACCAGGAAATCGATGCAGAATCCGGTGGGTTCGGACCAAACCTCGCCGGTCTGTTCGACTTCTATTCGGGGAAGAAGAACCTCTACATCTCCGATTACGGCACCATCTTTCGCAAGATGCCCGCCCAGAAGAGTCTCGAGGAAACTGCCGTTATAATTCAAGCCCACTCTGACCTTGACCATGACGACCTTGTAACCAAGCTTTCGAGGTATGGGTACCAGAAAAAGGATTACGTCGAGGAGGTTGGCGACTTTGCCGTGAGAGGGAGCATCGTCGACATCTTCCCGGAATCGGGCGAGAACCCCATAAGAATCGACTTCTTTGGAGATAATGTAGATTCCATCCGTGTGTTTGATTCCGTTACGCAGAGATCCATTCAAACCATTGCCTCGTTTACCCTTCTTCCGTTTACCGACACCGGCAAGGAGACGTCTCCGCTCTCAGACCAAATCCCGAAAGGTACGAGAATAATATTTCACGAACCCGCAGCGATTGCGACAGAACTATCCGCCGACTTTGCCCGGTTCACGACTAGAGTTGCAGACGGAGCCGATTTGGTCTACTGGAAAGTCCTTGAAAGGAAAGAAGGCGAACCGTCGGTGAACGTTGTTCCTCAGCCTACCTTTGGCGGAAAGCTGCAGCTTGCTGCCAACAAGATCGCGGAGCTTTTCTCGCAAGGATATCAAATCAGCGTTGCATCGAGCACGAGGCATCTCGGAGATAATTTCCTCAACCTTCTCAACGAGTACGATGAGCTGAACGGAACAATGCTGAAGCAGGAGGTCCGCCTTGTCCACGCGTCGCTGTCAGGTGGTTTCATTCTCCCGAGTGACAGGTTTGCCCTCCTTACCGAGCACGAGATATTCGGGCGGCGATCGCCTCTGATCTCACGCAAAGAGAAAGCGAAAAAGTTTGTCGGGCTTCTCCGACGCGACCTCAATTCTCTTCGGAAGGGGGACTATGTGGTCCACGAGGAATATGGCATCGGAAGATTTCTCGGAATGGAAAAGCTGAAGATCATAGACAGCACGCAGGAGTGCGTCAAGATTGAGTATGCGGAAGGGGACATGCTTTACGTGAACGTCGACTATGTCGGCAAGCTCCAGCGTTATGCGTCCGAGGATGGCTTCAAGCCGAAGCTGTCAAAGCTTGGCGGCGCGGAGTGGCAGCTCATGAAAACCCGGGCGAAGGGAAAGCTGAAAGACATCGCAAAAGATCTCATCAAGCTTTATGCGGAGCGCAAGAAGTCCAAGGGTTTCCCGTTTCAGAGAGACAGCATCTGGCAGCATGAGCTCGAAGCGTCCTTCGTCTACGAAGATACTCCCGATCAGGCCCGCGCGACTTCGGAAATAAAGAGCGACATGGAGAGTGAAAATCCCATGGACAGGCTCCTCTGCGGAGATGTCGGTTTCGGAAAGACAGAAGTAGCGGTCCGGGCTGCTTTTAAGGCAGTCATGAGCGGGAAGCAGGTCGCCGTCCTCGTTCCTACTACAATTCTTGCCGAACAGCATTACAACACTTTCAGGGACAGGCTATCTGAGTACGCGGCGCGGGTTGAAGTGCTTTCAAGATTCAGAAAGAAATCAGAGCAGAAGCAGATCCTCACCAGGCTTGAAAAGGGAGAGGTCGACATCATCATCGGTACTCACCGGCTCCTCTCCGGTGACGCGAAGTTCCATGACCTCGGCCTTCTCGTCGTTGACGAGGAACATCGTTTCGGCGTGGAAGCCAAAGAGAAGATCAGGCAGCTGCGGGCAAACGTGGATACTCTGTATATGACCGCGACGCCGATACCACGGACTCTGTATATGTCCCTGTCGTCCGCAATGGATATCTCGATACTTCAGACGCCTCCCGCTAACCGTCTTCCGATTGACACTTACATCGTGAGTTTCGATGGAAAGCTTCTCCAGTCAGTAATAGAGCGGGAACTGAGCCGCGGCGGGCAGGTATATGTCGTGAGCGACACGGTCAAGGATCTCGGGAAGCTCGCGGACTTCGTTCACCGCAGGGTCCCGAGCGCGAAGGCGGGAATAGTCCACGGGAAGATGAAGGCGACCGAAATCGAACGTACAATGGTGCACTTTCTGGAAAAGAAGCTCAATGTCCTGATTGCGACGAAAATAATTGAATCGGGGATAGACATTCCCTCTGTCAACACACTTATCGTGAATAATGCGGACAGATTTGGACTTGCGGAACTGTACCAGATTCGCGGTCGAATAGGACGTTCGAACATTCAGGCCTACGCCTACCTCATCGCAAAGCAGTTCTCGAGTCTGACCAGGGACGCGGTTCGTCGTCTTACCGCGATCGAGGAATTCAGTGAGCTCGGATCGGGATTCAATCTGGCGATGCGCGATCTGGAAATCCGAGGCGCAGGAAACCTGCTCGGAAGGGAGCAGAGCGGGTACATCAACAACCTGGGGTTTGAGATGTATAACAAGGTGCTTGAGGAAGCGGTGGCTGAAGCGAAGTTCGAAGAGAACCTGACCGAGCAGTTGGACACCCTGACCCGACGGAGGGTCGAGCCGCAGGTGACCGTAGATGTCGATGCCTTTGTCCCCGACGATTACGTCTCGCTCGACGCCGAGAGGTTCGATTTCTACAAGCGCCTGTCCAGGGCCACGACTACGACCGAGATCGACGACTTGCGCTCGGAGATGCTGGACAGATTTGGCAAGATACCCGATCCGGCCGAGAATCTTCTGAAGCTGATCAAGATGAAGATTAAACTCGAGCCGCTGCGGATCCCGAAGCTTGAATTGCACGGATCGCTGGTTAAGATCTATCTTCCGTCCGACGACAAAGATTTTTACAGGGAAATATTCCCTCTGGTGATGAACGCTCTCGACCGGGTGAGTGACATCAAGTACCGTGTGACACAGGAAAACTCGAGTGCAAGGGTCGAATTGACATTCCTCTCTGATGTCTCGATCGCAGAAGTCGGGAAGCTCGAGAGGCTGGAGAGGCTCATTGAAGTCGTGAGGGTATAGAATACACCGGGTGAAATCATTGAGGAATGGTAACACGGTTTTAATGTCCGGCAAAATCCGCTGATTTGACGACGTTTGCTACATCGTTTGCCTTTTGGGAAAATTGATCATAGATTAGAACCGATCGTGCGGGCATTAAGTCGTGTGCCACGTCCCAGATCCCGTTTCTCTCAGAAGACTTGATTGCCAACGAGTGGACAAGACCTTTTGAGGTGGAGGCAAGAAGGCAGGGCAATGAAAGTGTTGGTGGAATACTAAAGGGTCTTCATAATGGAGACGAAGGAAAAAACCAACAAGTCGTAAGAATCAGGGGGAGACTATGAATCCGCAGTTTCAGTATTTGGCGTCGGCGTTAGTGGCTTTATTGTTTCTCGCGGGCTGTAACATAAACGTCAACGACAGCAACTCGCAGTACGAGTACAGTGAGAGCTTCAATTTCAACGTGCCGGTCGCTCAGTACGACAACATCACTATCAGCAATGTCAATGGGAGCATCAACGTAGTTGGTGTTGACGGCCTGAGTGAAGTGAAAATTTCCGGACAAAAGACGGTACAGGATGACTCGCGCGACGAGGCAAAGAGTCATATCGGAGATATCTACATCGATATTCTCACACAGGGAAATTCGCTGACAATCAGGACTACCCAGCCGAACAGCAGCGGCCGGAGGAATTATCAGGTCGATTACAACATACAGGTTCCGATTCGATGGGATCTCTCCGTTGCAAACGTAAATGGCACTGTTGTGATCGGCAACATTCAAAGCGCGGTGAACGTTACTCTCACGAACGGCACATTGAATGCCAGCGATATCGTCGGCGATCTGGATGCAACTCTTGCCAACGGCAACATCGACGCCGATGTCACGCTTCTCTCGGGCAACAAATGTGATCTCAACACTTCAAACGGGAATGTCGTCCTGTCAATCCCGAATTCCACATCGGCATCGGTCTCCGCTTCCGTTGTAAACGGCAGCGTAACGGTTGCAGTCCCTGCGATAACAGTCAGTTCGAGCTCCCGCACTCATTTTGTCGGAACGATGGGCAAAGGCGAGAGCACGATCTCGCTTTCTACGGTGAACGGAAACGTACAGCTGAAGAGTTACTGAAGAAAAGGAGAAGAGTCAGCAGGTTCCTGTACAGTTGAACGGCCAGCGCATGACGTTTCTTTTCCGAATCCATCATCTCATCTTTCACCTTGCCTAACGTCTGAAGCTGATCCGTCCTCAGAGCCAGGTACGTCGTGTATTTATCACCGGCTTCAGTTACAATGGCCTCATCGAAATCGGCCTTATGTGCATCGAGCGCACTGATGAACCTCTTAAGTATCGTGTCTGCATTCTTTTTTGTAATGCCGGAGTACTCTTTTAGTCTCCCGCGAGAACGCACAAGCTTTACCAGATCCGCAGAGATATTTCTACTATCCCTGCACGCTTCGAACTTCCCCTGCGGCCTCTTTCACGGAGTCACCGCAATATTCTCGCGACACATTCCGATAATTATTCTGGGGATCTATGTAAACAACCATTCTGAACCACCCGGGAGACATTATCAGCACAACTCTCAAACGGACGAACACTGAATTGCAGACTGAGAGATTGGGTGCACGACTATATTTAACCTGACTTGATTAGTTTAGACGCATTGACCGACAAAAGCAAGAGGAAGATAGTGACTCGGTATATTTTTTAGCAGGGTTGAACTCACCGGAGAAGAAAATCTCCCGCCGCGAAGTGGCTCCTTTCGCGAAGCGATGCCTTCGCCTATGGAAAAGGAAGTCAAGAGAAAATACGATCCCATTAACAAA
>CAZRXH010000145.1:0-6367 GCA_964603995.1 uncultured Bacteroidota bacterium
GACGTCGGCGGCGTATTGCTGACAAATGGATGGGACCACGAGTCCCGGCTGAAAGCCGCAAAGACATTCGGGCTGGATTACGAAGAGATGAACGAACGCCACCACCTCACCTACGACACTTACGAGTCAGGCAAACTCAGCCTGAAAGAGTACCTCGACCGAATCGTCTTCTATGAGAAGAGAATTTTTACGCATGAAGATTTCAGGAAATTCATCTTCAGCCGTTCACAGCCCTTTCCTGAAATGATCGATCTGGTTAAATCTCTGAAGAAGAAACACAGCCTGAGAGTCGGTGTCATAAGCAATGAAGGACGAGAATTGAACGAGTACCGGATTACCAATTTTGGCCTTTCTGAGTTTGTCGATCTGTTTGTGTCCTCGTCCTTTGTTCATATGAGGAAACCCGATCGCGATATTTACAGAGTCGCGCTGGACATGGCCCAGACTGTCCCGGAAGATTCAGTTTACATAGACGACCGGGCGATGTTTACACAGGTAGCCTCCGGCATGGGCTTCAAGACGATTACTCATACGGGCTACCAAACCACGAAATCATTGCTCGCTTTCTTCGGTCTGGCCGTGTGAAAGTCATGAGACAATTATGCCCCTCCTCTGGCATTCCGAAATGCAACCCGCGCCGCCGTCCGGTGTAATTGTGGAGAATTACGAAGATTGGATCGTCGGGAGTATTCCGGTATATTTTTTTGCATGTTTCCCCGACTTTACAGAATTGTCTTGAAGCGGACATGAAAGAACCGTCCGAGATTCTCCAACACGTCCCAATTTTCCAAAAGCTGAGCGAAAAGGAGCTTGATCAAATCAGCAGCATCGGGGTGGTAAGGGGTTACTCAAAAGACAAAGTCGTGTTTCTGGAGGGGGAAAAGTTCTCCGGTTTCTATGTCGTGATGAGCGGTTCAGTGAAGGTCTATAAGCTGACCGCAGACGGCGATGAGACGGTGCTGCACATTCTCAAGCCATACAAGAGTTTTGCCGAGACGCCGCTCTTCACGGAGCGCGATGAATATCCTGCCTGCGCTCAGGTGATCGAAGACTCGACTTTGCTCCACATTCCGAAGTCCGAATTCAGAAGACTCCTGGAAGAATCCCCCACGCTGTCCATTAAGATATCGGAAGCCTTTGCTTCGCGCCTGATCGAACTGAACAAGAAATTTGGTCAGCTTACAGCTAGTGTAGAAACTAAGCTCGCGCGCTACATGCTGGGGGAGATCACCTCGAACGGCTCGATCGCGAAGACCGAGCCTTACTTTATACTGGGCACGACCAAGAAAGATCTCGCCTCTC
The DNA here is from genome assembly GCA_964603995.1 of uncultured Bacteroidota bacterium. Lineage (GTDB taxonomy): Bacteria > Bacteroidota > Ignavibacteria > Kryptoniales > JAKASW01 > JAKASW01. The sequence goes on from CAZRXH010000145.1 coordinate 1,303, forward strand.
AACTCGGGATTGCAGTAGAGACACTCTCGCGCGCGCTCAGAAACTTCAAGGACGAGAAGATTATCAGGGAAAGTTCGAAGAGGATTTTCGTGACCAACCTCAAGCGCCTCAAAGCGAGCTCGTCTTAGAAGACCGTCCGAAAAAAGAAAGCCGCACCCCGAAATGAAGGCGCGGCTTTGGGAGGAGGAGATAGGAATAACTAAGCCTGGCTCGAGAGCACCTTCCACATTTTCTTTCGAGAAGCGAATATCTTCAGTGCAAATACCAGGATCGGTATCGAACCGGCTGCGATGAACACTACATCTGCGATTATACGAAGCCATTCTAGTGTATGGAACATTCCGGTATCGATGAAGCCGAGCCTCCGTGCGTGCCAGTAACCGTGGTTCACCACATCGGCAAGCTGCAGAACACCCGCCGGGAACATATCCAAAACAACCATCAGCATAAGACCGATGTTTAATCCCCAGAAACCTGTCCGCACGTATTTTTCATTCTTGTTCCAGACCTCATCGGTTGAGAGTTTCCGTAGCGTGTACATCATGAGTCCGAGCGCGAGCATTCCGAACACACCCATCATTGCGGCATGACCGTGGTTCAGCGTCAGCATCGTGCCGACCTCGTAGTAGCTGACTATCGGTAAATTGATGAGGAAGCCGAATACGCCGGCGCCGAGGAAATTCCAGAAGCCGACGGCCATCAGGAAATAGAACGCCCACTTCTGGCCTTGAGCGATACTGGCTCCACCGTTCCCGCTAACGGGATCTACGACCGGCGATGTCTTTCTCGTCAGCCTGATGAAATCCCAGGCATCCAGCGTCAGGAGAGTGAGCGGCACTACTTCCATCGCCGAGAACATCGCACCGAGTGCCATCGTGATGTTGCTCTGTCCTGTCCAGTACCAGTGGTGTCCCGTTCCGATAATGCCGCTTCCCAGATACAGGATAGCGTCGAGGTAGACGACCCGTGTCGCAGAAACTGCTCTGACGAGGCCCATCTGGTAGAAAATGACTGCAACCAGTACAGTCGCGAAGAGTTCGAAGAAGCCCTCGACCCACAGATGTATTATCCAGAACCTCCAGTTATCGACGACCGTAAAATTAGTAGTCGGTCCGAAGAACAGCGCGGGAAGATAGAATAGAGGTATGGCGACCGCGGAATACAGGAAGAGCGAACTCAACTCTTTCTGGGATTTGTCGTTGATCGCGGGTCTGAGTCCCCTGAATACGAGAATCAGCCAAATCACAAGTCCGACGATGAGAAGGAATTGCCAGGCTCTTCCCAGTTCAAGATACTCCCATCCTTGCATGCCGAAGTAATACCAGAGCTTTCCGAGAAACTGATTGATACCAAGGTACTCGCCGAAAAGACTTCCGACTGCGACCACGACGATCGCCACAAACAGGAAGTTGACCCAAAACTTCTGTCCTCTCGCTTCGGATTTACTGAGCAAAGGGGGAAGGAAGAGCCCGCCGGCGACGAACGACATGGCGACCCAGAAGATAGCGAGCTGGACATGCCATGTTCGCAGCACGTTGAACGGGAGCCACTTCTCCAGATCGAATCCATAGAAACCGAACGGCTCGGCTCTGTAGTGCGCAAGCGCGCCACCGGCAAATGTCTGCGCAACGAACAGACCTGCGACGACGACGAAATATTTCATTAAAGCTTTCTGACTTTCGGTCGGAGCAAGCAGCTTCGCATTCAGAAAATGATCGTCCGTCCCGGATTTCCAGCCGAGGTAGTCAAACTTTCCGAACAGGAACAGAATGAGTCCGGTCATTCCGAGAAGCGAGACGAGGCTGAGTGCGCTCCAGACGAGCGCGGAGCTTGTCGGCTCGTTCCCGGCAAGTTTGTCGAACGGCCAGTTGTTCGTGTAAGAGTAATTTTCATGAGGGCGGTTCGTGACCGCGGCCCATGCCGCCCACGCGAAGAAAGCGGTGAGTTTCCTGAGCTGGGTCGGATTTGAAATGAAATCCTGTGGCAAACCCGGCGCCCTGTCGGGTTCGGTGAAGTAATTGGTCCAGTGTTGAACCTCACGCTGAAATGCAGCAGCCTCGGCTTCGGTGAGAGTCAGAACGCCGGTAGATGCGTCATAGCGGTTTGTGTGGAGCATCGTCTTGACATCGGCGGCGATGCTGTTCTTCTGATCCTGCGTCAGACTGTCGAAAGGAATGCGGTACTTCTGCGACGCGAGATACTCCTGAACGCTGAGCGCTTCCCCGTGCAGATACTCTGCGGAGTAATCGGGTCCGAGGTAAGCGCCGTGTCCGAGAATTGTACCGTCGTCCATCAAACCGTATTTCAGAAAGACTTCCTGTCCGGATTTGATGTCGGCGGACGTGAAGAGAGTGTTGCCGTGAGCGTCGACCACCTTTTGGGGAATCGGCGGGGCGTCCTTGTAGCTTTTTACGGCCACGAATATCAGGACGGTGAATGCGGCAATCATTATCAGGATTACCGAGTGTTTCCACCATGGTGACAGATGTTCGGTCTTCAATTCGTTCATTTTTGTCTCCTGGGATCATTGAGAATTCTTGCGGATAATTTCATCTGAAATATATACTCCGGGCTCGGTTAAAGAATTGACCGAGGTCAAGAAATCGGGAATATCGACGGATCCCGACCCCAGCCGTGCGATTTCAGCGCTACCGCAAGATGCGAGAATAGACGAGGATTGACATTATCGGTACAACAGTATATACTATGTGTAAACCCGAGAGGACAGAATGAAAACGATCATCAAGAAATGGGGAAACTCGCTTGGAATCAGGATCCCGAGCATGATTGCGCGGGAGCTTCACCTGGAAGATGGGTCTCATGTCGAGATTACAAAGAAAGTTGATGGCATATTGATATCTCCGGCTGTTAAACCCGACCTCCGGCGGAAGCTTGGACTCATTACGGAGGACAACATCCATTCCGAAGTCAATGCAGGGAAACCTGTCGGGAAAGAAGTATGGTAGCGGCGACTTATGTCCCTGATAGGGGAGATGTTGTATGGCTTGATTTCGATCCTCAGGCCGGCCATGAGCAGAAGGGAAAACGTCCTGCATTAGTGTTGTCGCCAAGGATATATAACGAGAAAGTCGGGTTGGCTCTCCTTTGTCCGATAACAAGCCAGGTGAAAGGATACCCTTTTGAGGTGAGAGTATCCGAAGAGAAAATAAGCGGTGTGGTCTTGTCCGACCAGATCAGGAGTCTGGACTGGCGGGCGAGAAAAGTCAAGTATGCGGGTGTCGCAAGTGCACGTGTCGTCGCAGAAGTCCAGTCAAATCTGCAATTGCTGTTGTTCTGAAGATTGCCCGGCCAGAATCCATCCAGATGAAACGTTGTCCAAAAGCGTGCGTCCTATGCAGCGCTTCTGTATCTCGCCCGACCTGAAGCACCGAATATCCTTTGATTGACCGAAGTCAAGGCACGTAACGTCGTCTCCGAATACCTTGTTGAGAAAAATAAAGGATTCGAAAATGTCAGAAAATAAAGATACGGTTGTTCTGGATGTGAGGCCGATCGTGCCGAAAGAAAAACATCAGACGATACACTCGACGTTCGAGAAACTAAATCCAGGTCAGTCCATGATGCTCGTTAACGACCATGATCCGAAACCGCTCTATTATGAATTCAGTTTCGAAAAGCCCGGCCAGTTCAAATGGGAATACGTCGAGCAAGGTCCGGAAGTATGGAAGGTTATGATCACCAGAGTCAGCTGAAGGCTCGACATTGCGAAGGTTCGGAGACAACCTCGAACCATTTTATGATATCTCATATATTCACACGATTCCCGCATGCCCCTTTTCCCGCTGATCGCGCAGATTCACGCTGATACTGTTTCTGCGTTCATCTGCGGAATCTGCGGGAGATATTATCTTATGAAAGAATGATTTGGCGGAAGAGACGAAACCGCTGTACTGCAGAAGGGAAAATAATCTTGTTATGGGAATACTTCATAAATATCTATCCGATGATCATGAAAGGCTTGATGCCTTGTTGAGCCATGCCACCGAGGGAAAGGGTGGAATCGATATGAAGCCTTACTCCGAGTTCCGACAGGGACTGCTTAGGCATATCGGGATGGAGGAGAAGATAGTCCTTCCTACGATAGCGCGATTCCAGGACGGTGCACAGGCGAAAGTTGCCGCCCGTCTTCGTCTCGACCACGGTGCGCTTGTCGCTCTCCTCGTTCCACCTCCGACTCCCGGAATCATCGCTACTATTCGCTCAATTCTCAAAGCCCATAATCCTCTCGAAGAGGACAAGGGAGGTTTGTACGAACTCATCGACAAGCTTGCCGGTCAAGAAGCGGAGAGTTTGTTGGAAAAATTGAAAACCGCTCCCGAGGTACCGGCACTGCCGCACAACGATCGGCCGGGTATACTTGACGTCACCCGCCGCGCCGTGGAGAGGGCGGGATATAAAGCCCAATTCTGACCGGTCGCACTTTCTGAGTCCAGAACCTTCACAAGGTTAATCATGTTCTAATTCATGGTGCCCGGTTCGTCATCTGGATGAATCAACGGAAACCGAAATCTGAAGAATTAATTATGTGATAAGTGTGGAATCGGAATGAAACCAAGATTAAGCTATACAAAAGTCGCTCCCGGAGCCTACGAGGTTATGAGCCAGCTCCAGCGATACGTAGACAACTGCGGTATTGAGAAATCTCTTCTGGAGCTCATCAAGCTCCGGGCTTCACAGATAAACGGCTGTGCTTATTGCATCGACATGCACACGAAGGATGCGCGTGCAAACGGCGAGACCGAGCGACGACTCTATGGGCTGAGTGCATGGCACGAAACCCCTTTCTATACCGAACGCGAGCGCGCGGCGCTATTGTGGACGGAGACTGTAACGCTCGTAAGCCAGACGCACATCCCGGATGCAGTCTATGAAGAGACAAGAAAGCAATTCAGCGAAAAAGAGATCGTCGATCTCACCATGGCGATCGTTGCAATAAACGGTTGGAACAGGCTCGCGATAGGATTCAGAACCGTGCCGGGGACGTATCAGCCGAAGAAGGCGACTAACGTCGCGGTTTGACTCACAAGTTCAACCACCGGAACAG